>JAQUST010000023.1:11050-19802 GCA_028710495.1 Clostridia bacterium | reverse complement strand
AATTTGATGTCAAAGCATAGTCGAATTATTTGATAAAAAAGAATAAAACAATATTCAAAAATCTCAAAAGTGATGCTTTTGAGAAAGCTGTTTTAATCTCGAGAAAATGACCACCCTCAATTTCATATTTTATAGATTTAAGGAACAAAAAAAAGAGCTTCGTATGAAGCTCTTTTTTGCAATAAAATTAAATTTTAATTAAGTATTAAATTGTGTGTGCGTTGTTAGTGTATAAGTTAGTTGCGGCGTTGTTTGATAGGAACAAGAGCAAACAAAACTGCAAGCGCAAATCCGCCAATACCAACCATTGCTGCGGTAAAAACTAGCGGATCAGTAATATACAGATTATTAAAATACGCCATAACATCAGGATTTTGACCATCTTTGAATGCCACTATCAATGTAAAACAGCACATAAACAAAACCGCTGCGCCAATAAGAGCTTTTGAAATGACATTGCCGAATTTATTGTAATCGCCATTGAGCATTCTGAAAAAGTCTTTTAGGCAAGTTACTGCAGAGAGTATAAGCAGAATAATAGGTGAAAAATATGCGATTGAATTAAACCAATCCAATTTGAAAGCATCATAAATTGCTAGTAAAGATTCTTTAGTGAAAATGCTTGTTATATTTGATATTGCATCAAAATCGCCAATAGTTGGCAGAGCGCCAATTGGATCCATTTTGCCAATAGCAATCAAATAAGCGACAACATTGAGCGCAACGAAAAATCCGCTAACCAAGAACATAACGAAACACCTGAATCTTGCCTTTTCATCATTGTATGACATATATATAACCTCCGTTTTACTTATGTATATTCATAGAATATAATATAATTCGATAACTGTCAATGAAGAATATGCGTTATGCCAAAAATTTCCTTATAATATGGCTTGTAATAGCATATTGTCATAAAGAAATTGTTAACACTAAAATATATGCAGTTTGAAAAATATATGTACAAAACACTGTAAAAGTAACAAAAAATAGAAAATAAAAAGAGCCTCGCTGTGAAGTGCATTTCCTAAGTTGTGTCCAACTTTGGGGACTCACATCACTATGAGACTCTTTTTTGTTTTACAAATAAAGTTATGCGATTTTTGGTTCTTTTACTTTTTTCTTTTTCGCCCCAAAAATGATTGAGAAAATAAAGAACAAGAAACCAACTCCAACAGCAATTATTGAAACAAGCTGATTAGCAAGTACTGCTTGGATATAAGTCATAAAATCTACCGATGTTCCGGAAAGTGTTATAATTATAAACGATTGGAACATAACGGCTGCTGAGAGGATAAAGACAAGTAATGAAAAAATGACATTTCCTGTTTTGCCGTATTTGCCTGCCAAAAATCCAATAAGATTTGAAAGAGCAAGTATTCCTGCAAACAACAATAATGCGGATGGAACAACATACATCAAGATTGAGAACATCATCAATTGACCTGAGAATAGAGCAGTAGTGCCGGCAAAGTCTTTAATGAGCATCATGATGAACGAAATGCCGTCAAACGGAACATAAACTGTTGAACCTATGGTTGCTGAACCCATACCGAGTGCGGCAATACCTGCCATTTTCCCGGTTGCAATCAAGAAAGCAACGACATTTAGAGCAACAAAAAGTAGTGAGAAGATAAGCATAAACAAGCTTCTTGCTCTTCCTTTATATTTGACCTTGCCCGAAGTTTGGCTTGCTTCCATCGCCGATGGAACTGGTGCATAAGCTGTTGGAGCAACCGCTGGAGCGGCTGTTTGTGCAGCGGGAGCTGGTGTAGCAGGAGCTGCAACCTGTTTTGATGGCAACGCAACACTGATGGTAACACCACATGCCGGGTTTGGACATTTTATACGATGCTTGTAGCCCGCAGGTGCATTCGCTGGTGGCTCAAAGCTAATCTCTGTGTGACAGCTAGGACATTTTGTGAACATATATTTCCCTCCTGTGAGACTTATTTATATATTATCTATATTATAACACGCTTTCTTTATTGTCAATGATAATTTGTGATAATTATTCTCGGATAGCTATCTACATTTTATTCTTTCAACAATGATTAGGCAACATTACTTTATGTTTTTCTCCAAATATCTTAATAATTAAACTAAATTGCTTAAGTATTAAATTGATTTCAAGTTAAAAAGTATCTCTTTATCAAAACTACTTTATGTATTACGGCATAATTTTGTTATATAATTCTGGCGTATTACTATGATATATTTTGCAAGTCTGATTGGTTTTTGCAACATACAAAATTATATGGCGCGAGTTGATTTGATAGAATTGACAATACAAATAAAAAATAATTTCTTGCAAATATGTCATAAAAGCAAGTTTATCTTTAATTCTGACAAGATAAACCTATATTCTATGCAAATGCGAAATAAATGTTACTCCCATATGAATAGTTTATGTATTTTATTTCAAACTATGCCTTGAGGTGAACTATGTCAAAGGTATGTTTTATTATTGGCGCGTCGAGCGGTATTGGACTTTCAACTGCATCAAGGTTTTTGGAAGCTGGCTATACGGTTATAAACGGTTCTCGCACGGAGTGCGAGCTTGAAGGTGTAAAAAATTATGCATTGGATGTAGCCAATCCAAAAACAATTCATGCAGCAGTAAAAGATATTGATAAAGTATATGGTAGACTTGATGTTCTTATTTATTCAGCAGGGTTTTCGATGGCAGCTCCTGTCGAATTTGTAAAGCAAGAAGATTATCGATATTTGTTTGATGTAAACTTTTTCGGAGTCATAGAAACCGTACGCGCAGTTCTTCCAACAATGAAAAAACAGGGCACCGGCACTATTATAGTGGTTGGCTCAATCGGCGGAGTTTTGCCGATTGCCTTTGACTCGTTCTACTCAGCATCAAAATCTGCGGTCAATATGTTGGTTCGTGAACTTAATCTTGAGCTTGCTCCATACAAAATCAGAGCAATCTCAGTTATGCCTGGAGGCACGCAAACAAATTTCACGCAAAAGCGAAAAGTATATTCAAGTGATGAAGCGGGATTATACGCAGACCGTATGGACAACGCAGTCGAAAGACTGGCAAAAAGCGAGCAAACAGGTTTGAAGCCCGAGCAGGTTGCTGAAACAATATTCTTTGTTGCAACAGCAAAAAAAGCACCTGAAATTGTTTCAGTTGGCGCAAAAAACAAAGCTTATCATATGCTTGACAGAATTATGCCTAGATTTGAAACCCGAATGATGTTGCGTATGAAATATAAGGTTTAACGAGTTCATTGTATTGATGATTAACATTAAAATCATTTTGAATTTATTATGATGATGAAATTACAAATTTTAAAATATAAAAGTAAAATAATATGAAAAGTAGTTGAAAAATTACAAAAGAAATCTCATTCGAGATTTCTTTTGTTTTCATCATTGCGATATAATTTTTTTATTGTGAGCACAAGCGGAAAATATAGCGAGCCAACTACAACGGCATTTGAAACGATGTGAACAAGATAGAACCAGCCCCCGCGAATATAATAGGCGACAAACAGATTTAGTAACTGATAAGAAGGAACCCCGCCCGCAGCGGCAAAAATCGTGTTGATTGCCGTGTCTAATATGCCGAAAAAGAAAGTCATAACACAAGCATAGACAATAGCGAGCCACACTCGGTACCTTTTCAAAATGATACTTGCAATAAGAGCCAACATATTCCAATGGATAAAGTATAGCACAACCCAACTGCTGAAGCCGTAAAGCAAAACTTCTATAGTGCAAAAAATCATAGTAGCAAAAATTGCAATTTTTCTGCCGAACACACTTGCATAGACCAAAATCAACAGAGTCACAACTTCGACATTTGGAACAAAAGAAAGTGCAAGCTTGCCGACAGTCAATGCGGCAGACAAAAGCCCCACAAGTACAATAGTTCGTGTTGTCATAAACGCAGTCTGTCTATTCTGCGCGCTCAGTGGTTTGCTTGCTAGTTCATTTTTCATTCTAGTAAGTGGAAACTTTAAGTAAATATTTAGCACCGTTTTCAAGTGGCAAAGTGGAAACACCGACATAAGATGGATTGTATGTTGTATTATTCAAAACAACAGGCGCTGAAGCGTACTCTGTGTAGTCTATCAATGAGGCGTCATCAATATTGTGGTAAACAGCAATAAAGCTGTTTTGCACTGAAAGATCTAGGTCGCTAATTGACGTTATATATATGCCGTAAGTGCTTTCTGAGAATTCATAGTGTGAAATTTTGCCTTTTTCTTTGAGTTCAATAAGCGCATCGTGAAGATAAGCGGAATTGGTGTCGAGTGTGTATGCCGTTTCGCCTATTGTAATGGTGACTGTTTTTGCGTTTGCGTCGCCTGTGTTATTGCACGCGACAAAACAGCAAAGACAGATTGTGATGATAGAAATTGCAAGAAGACATACTCCCAGCTTTTTGAAAATATTTTTCATTTTACCCTCCGTAAAACAATTTATGATTATATTTGCATAATCGCTGTTGAATAAATTGTTTGAATCCAAGTTGGATTAACAAAAAAACAAATGTGGGAGGGAAATACTTCCAAATAAATTTGAAAATAAAAAGCTCTCACACGGAGAGCTACGGCAATACAAAACCGCCATGCATCTCCCGCCGAGATTATGGATTTCGCACTGGCCGGTATCCTGACTTAAGACCTTTCGGTTCGCTGTCTTCTCTTTCGATGACAAATCGCGACTTGGCTTTGACAGTAGCGGGGGCTGTGTGGGTTTTTCACCTACTTCCCGTTTAACGAGTGTTGCTCGCACCTAATGCAAACTTAGTTTATATGAAATAGAAAATAAAGTCAACAATATTGCATTGAGAAAAATGCAAATGCGCATTGACTAATAGGATGAAAATATTTAGTATTGCAAAAAACATACAACTTTTCTGCAAACAACGCTCAACAGAAGCAACAACATGATGCGTAATAGCTAACTAGTAATATGCAATTTTCTGCAAACTTATATCGTAGCTGATTCCTAAATTGTTTCTGTAATCTAAAATATGAAAGTAAGAATGAAAAGTATAACAACCTTGATTTTGAAAAAAAATTGGCAGAAAAAAAGCCGAGCGCTTGTCCCGACTTTTGCAAGAAAAGTTTATGTGTTTTAAGGAAGTATTTAATGATTATCAAGAGTAAGATTGGACATAAGATGCGCAAATTAGGTTTTACAGTTTAAGCAAAGTCTAGTTTGTCCATCATCTTTTGTTTCAAACAAAGATACGCATTGCTAAGTTCAAGTATATAGCGTTGTCTATCGTTTGTAGAAAGAGTGTTCAAAATCTCTTTGTCGCAAAGCTGAGCAATCGGATTGATTATTTCTTCGCCTTGTTCCATAACTTGTAGCATTTTGGTCAATACCGTTTGTTCTGCAGGTGACAGTTTGCTTTGTGCGCTTATCGCAGATGTACACGCATTGTAGCTGTTATTCTTCATCCTTTCTTTGGCTTCCCCTGCCAGATGACGAATTTTGCATTTTTGATGCTTTATGTTACTCATAAATTTTCCTCCTTGACTTATAATAGCAAATTTTAATTTTTTTTAAAGACCTTCGACAAAACTAGACAAATATAAACGAAAGTATGAAAAATTTGTAAATTATGCGCATGCTTAATAAAATTTTTTGATGATATTTGTTGTAAAGTGCTTGAAAAGTCAACAAAATACAATCACAAATAACATATCGCGCACAAGAAATGCCGAAAATGATTGAATAATTAGTGAATAATTTTTTTTCAATATATAATTTATTGGGGATAAAGCTAAAACTCAAAAAAAATGTCGTTTTAGCGCAATTTTTTAATGTTGAATATATAATAAACCAAAATAATTTAAAATTCAAGAAAAACTTTTCGTAATGCTAAAAAGTATAGAAGCCTTAGAAGTCAAGAGATAGATTGTTGTTAATGTTTTTTCATGCAAATTATTTAGATTTAAGAAAGATTTTTTGATTTGATAGATTCATTTGTAAATTTTTTTTGCTTTAGCATATTTATCAAAATAATATTATTATAATAAATTTATTTTATTTTATCATTGTTTTCAGTTTCAAGATTACTTATTTTTTTAAAAAATATTAATTTGAGTGTGTTCGGTTTTGAGCACTACTAATATGGGTGTGTTTGGTTTTAAGCACTACTAATTAAAGTGTGTTTGTTTTGGGCACATAAGATTATTTCTTTTGAATCTATTTCAAATTTGTCACTTTTTCTATCTTTGAGATTGCTTTTAGTTTTGCGACTGTGTCATTTGCATCACGGCAATATATACCGCCAATGGACTTTGCGTAGTCAGGTGTCAGAACCGCTCCGCCAACCAAAACGGGAATATCATACTCTGCTTTGACAAGTTGAATAGTTTTTGCCATATTTTCTGCTGTCGTTGTCATAAGTGCAGAAAGACCAAGTACGCAAGGATAATTTGCTTTGACAGCATTGAGCACAATTTCGTAATCTACATCTCGACCTAAATCAATCACTTTGAAGCCATAGTTGCTTACTACAGTTTTAACTATATTTTTTCCTATATCGTGAATGTCGCCTTTGACTGTGCAAAGCACAAAGCGCAGGCTATCAGGTTGTTCTTCTCCGCTCTCTTCCAGTTTTTTTGATACCTCAAAAAATGCGGCTTTTGCAGCTTCGGCGGCGGCGATGAGTTGTGGCAGAAATAATTTTCCGTTTTCATATAGCGTTCCGACTTCATCTAATGCGGGAATAATATATTTTTCTGCAAGTTCAAGTGGCTGAATTGTTGCAAGCATATCCTTAGCAAGTTTTGTGACAGTTCCGCTTTGCCCTGTGATGATTGCGTCATAAAGAGAAATAGTGTCATCACTGACCGTTGGGAGCGTTTGAACTGAGGAGGCGAGCGCAATATATGCGTCGCTTGCTCCATCTTTTGCAAGTAGAAAATCTTCAGCTTGGGCGCTACCTTGAAGTCCTATAAAGGAAGGGTTTACAATCGCGAGGTCAAGACCGCGTTGGGTTGCCATCTCCAGAAATTTAGCATTTATATCTTCACGGTTTGGCATCCCAAATGAAACATTGGAAACGCCAAGCGCAGTTTTAACGCCCAGTTTCTTTACTTCCGAAAGCGCGTTGAGTGTGGTGAGAGCATTGTTTTTTTGAGAAGCCTCCGCCATTGTCAAAACATCGATAAAAATATCATCTTTTGATATCCCATACTTTTCGCACTCCAAAATAATGCGTTTCGCTATTTCAACTCTGCCGCTTGCAGTGTCGGGAATCCCGCTGTCATCAAGTGTCAAACCGATAACCGCTGCGCCGTATTTTTTTACAATCGGCAAAACAGATTTAAGACTTTCCTCTGAACCATTGACTGAATTTACAATTGCTCTGCCGTGATAACGGCGAAGTGCGCTTTCTAAAACCTCCGGTTTTGTTGTGTCAATTTGAAGTGGGAGAGGTACAACCTCTTGCAAACGGTCAATGATTTTGTTCATTGCAAGAATTTCATCAATTCCGCTGACTCCAATATTGACATCTAAAATATGTGCGCCTTGAGCGTGCTGTTTGACACCCTCTGCGATAAGAAAATCAAAATCACCTTCGCGGACTGCCGCTTGAACGCGTTTTTTGCCTGTTGGATTTATTCGTTCGCCAACGACCTTTAGACTCTCAACATTGACTGCATTTGTCGCTGAGCATATCACACATTTTTTTTGAGGCAGTGTTCTTTCTATTGTTTTGTCCGAAACTGCATCAGCAAGCAGTTTGATATATTCGGGAGTAGTGCCGCAACAACCGCCAAGTATATTCACGCCAAGTTCTTTGATTTTTACCATTGCATTGCAAAAACCGATTGCGTCAATATCATAGTGCGTTTTGCCATTTTTAAGCACAGGCATACCAGCGTTAGGTTTGATGAAAATCGGAAGTGTTGAAAAAGATGCGAGTTCTTTTGCGATATCATACATTTCTACTGCGCCAAGTGAGCAGTTTGCCCCAACTGCATCAACTCCCAAACCTTCTGCAACAGCAATAAAACATTCAACAGAAGTTCCAAAAAAAGTACGCAGATTTTCGTTGAATGACATTGAAACGGCGACAGGAAGAGGTGATGTTTCTTTGATTGCAAGAATAGCGGCACGCAGTTCGGGAAGTGAAGTCATTGTTTCAACAATTATAAAATCCGTGCGGTCTTTTGCTAGTTCAACAATTTTTTTGAAAGCGGAAACGGCATCTTCAAACTGCAATCCGCCAGCACCAATGACTTTGCCTAAAGGTCCTATGTCAAGGGCGGTGTATTTTGCACCTGAGGATTTTGCAATTTCAATTGCGCTGTCTATAATTAGAGATAGTTCGGTATCAGAGAATTTGAAAGAATTTGCTCCAAATGTGTTTGTGTAAACCACATCACTGCCTGAATTGACATATTCGCGTTGAATTTGCAAAACCACAGAAGGATTTTCAATATTTAATCTTTCAAGTGCATAACCAACGGGAGCACCGCTTCTCTCGATGAGAAGACTGCCCATAGCTCCGTCCAAAATTAAAATTTGATTGAAAATATTTTTCATATGATTTTCCAATTTTCAAAAATACAATCCAAAGTTGGAGTTGTAAAACAATATTTTGATTTGAAAATAATTCTATTTTATTTATATAATAAGTTTCAACTATTTTCTATAAATTATTTAAATTTATAATATCGAAATCATAATATTTTTTGTGCTAACAATTAAAAAACAATGTTGCGACCAAGAAACAATGTAACCAGCTAAAAAACAATGT
>JAQUST010000023.1:0-10950 GCA_028710495.1 Clostridia bacterium | reverse complement strand
CTAAAAAACAATGTTGCGACCAAAAAACAAATTTGCAATCAAAAGCTTTAATGAAAATCGGGGCGATTATTTTATTCCTATCATTGCTGTTACAGATTTTGTCGGAAGCATCATTCCGCCGTCAGTGACCAAAACTCCTATTCTTTTTTCAGCATTGAGCACATTCAGAAATTCGCTCTGAAGTTCAAGCGGGCTGTCTTCATAGCCCAAACTGTAGCGGGGAGTGAGTTCACAAGATGTATATTCATTTTTTAAATCAAAGCAAATTTTGTCGCAAGCCTTTTCGACAAGCAATAAAAACGCTATGTCCAAAAGCACGGCAAGTTCCATATCTTTTGATTTCGCTCTCTCAATTTCGCGGTCAGCACCGTGTCCTAAAGTGACGCAGAAAAGTGCAACTTTGTTGCAACCCTCAAGGTGTTTTGAAAGACCATGACTAGGAATTTCTAAAGTTGTTCCACCAACGCCAACAACGGGAACACCGCTTTCGTTTTCCTCAAAGTAAATTTCAAATACTTGTTTTACAAAATTGGGTTTTGAGCTTGAATTTGCCAAATCGACACTTAAAGCAAGCTTTTCGGCATTATAAAATATAGGTTTTGATTTATTTGTGATTTCATCAAGCAATTCGGATTTGTTTATTATGATGTTCATAAACCTCTTGCTCCTTTGAAACGGTCAAAGATTTTGAGTGCGACATCGCCTTTGTTCATAGTGTATAAGTGAACACCGCGGCATCCACATTTTATGAGGTCTTCAATTTGCTCGCTTGCATACTCGATTCCCTGCTCATAAAAATTTGGAGTGTTGATATTGTCATCAACCATTTTTCGAAGCTTTGCAGGCACTTCCGCACCTGAAAGGTCGACCATTCTTACTACTTGATTGGAGTTGACAATAGGCATAATCCCTGCCTCAATCGGAACTGTCACTCCCTTTGCTCTTGCTTTTTCCACAAAATCGTAGAATTTGTTGTTGTCAAAAAATAGTTGCGAAATAAGATGAGTAATTCCTGAGTCAATTTTGAGTTTTAGTGTGTCGATGTCTTCTTCGAGAGTTCGTGCTTCGGGATGCTTTTCGGGGTAACACGCTCCTATAAGATTAAAATCAGGAGCAATAGATTTGATGAAAGAGGCAAGTTCGTTTGCGTGATGAAAATCCAAAAATTTAGAATTTTCTGAAATATCGCCACGAAGAACTAAGATGTTGTCGATACCTTTGCGTTTGAGTATTTCAAGTTGTTCGGCAAGCTTTCCGCGTGTCATATTTATTGCAGTCATATGAGCGACTGCATTCATTCCAAACGCGTCAATAGCTATGCTTGCAACATCTGCTGTGGTTTCTGCGCCTTCTCCGCCTGCG
This sequence comes from Clostridia bacterium, assembly GCA_028710495.1. Classification (GTDB taxonomy): domain Bacteria; phylum Bacillota; class Clostridia; order Christensenellales; family CAG-917; genus STD2-102. The sequence goes on along the minus strand of JAQUST010000023.1, from coordinate 9,588 downwards.
CCGTATGTTATCGACACAAAATCCGGCTCGACTTTTTGAATATCGCGCAAGGCCCGCACGACACCTTCAATAGTTCCGCTCTTTTTTGGCGGAAAGACCTCTGCTGACATAATAAACTTTTTCTCAAGAAATAATTCACCCGTTTTCATAAAATAAGTTTAGCATTAAATTGAAATTCTGTCTATTAAAAGCCGAATGCATTTTCAATACGGTTTTTAATATTTCAAATAGTAACTTGCTATAATTGACAAATAAAGTTTACAGTGGTAAACTTTTGTTAAAAATAATGTAAATATAAATGTAGATAACTTTTTAATTTAGAAAATCAAATAAAAATGCAATTTAAATTCGGTTTCTACACTATTATGTTACAACAACAAATATATTTGCAGAAGGAATCAATATGAGCAACGAATGCGACCACAATTGTGAAGGATGCAGTGCAACCTGTGACGAGAGAGAAGACAAAATTACTTTTGAAAAGCCACACGAGCTCACACGAGTGAAAAAAGTAATTGGTATTGTAAGCGGAAAAGGTGGAGTTGGAAAATCACTTGTTACTTCATTGCTTGCAATCGCTTTGCAGAAAAAGGGGAAAAAATGCGCCATTTTGGACGCAGATATAACAGGTCCTTCAATTCCGAAGATTTTTGGAATAAAAGGCATGGCCGACAATGACGGCGTGAATATTTTCCCTCGCGAAAGCATGCTGGGAGTCAAAGTGATTTCTACAAACCTTTTGCTGGAAAACACAACAGACCCTGTCATTTGGAGAGGTCCGCTTATCGCCGGTATGGTCAAACAGTTCTGGACAGATGTAATATGGGGCGATATTGACTATATGTTTGTAGATATGCCTCCAGGCACCGGTGATGTTCCGCTTACAGTTTTTCAATCAATAAAAATTGACGGTATCATCGTGGTCACTTCTCCTCAGGAACTGGTGTCAATGATTGTTGAGAAAGCTGTCAAGATGGCAAAAATGATGAAAATTCCCGTGCTTGGCGTTGTCGAAAATATGAGCTATATCAAATGCGAAAACTGCGGAGAAGAAATCAGCGTGTTTGGCAAGAGCAAAGTAAATGAGGTCGCAACAGATTTTGAGCTTATGGTGCTTGGAAGAATGCCTATTGAACACAAAGTTGCTGAAGCTTGTGATGCAGGAAACCTCGAAACTCTCGAAGTGAATTATCTTGATGAAGCAATCCGAGTGATTTTAGCATTAAAATAACTGTGTACATTGAGTATAGATATATATCAAATAAAGGACTTTGAAAAAAGTCAAAAGATACTCAAAAGTTAATACGAAAGGCATAGCTAAAATCGATGGCAAAAAGTATAAAGAAATTTATAACTGAAAAGCAAACAACTTAGCAGAAAGAATTGGAGAGAAATTGAGCGAGCGCGCAGAAATGGCAAGAAAATATTTTGTTGAAGGATACAACTGCTGTCAGGCAGTGGTGCTTGCATTTGCTCCCGAGCTTGGTCTTGAACGCGAAACCGCGTTGAAAATATCGTCATCATTTGGCGGCGGAATGGGAAGACTTCGAGAGGTTTGCGGCGCGGTGAGCGCAATGTTTATGATTGAAGGCGCTCTTGATGGCTACACCGATGCAAAGGCTACAACTGAAAAGGCGGAGCATTACAAGCGCATTCAAGAGCTTGCCACGCAATTCAAAGCGCGAAATAATTCTATTGTATGCCGTGAGTTGCTCGGAAAAAAGAAAGAAGAACTTGAAAGTTATGTTCCAAGTGAGCGCAACGAAGAATACTACAAAATGCGGCCTTGCGAAAAGATGGTTTTTGATGCAGCGGAGATTTTGGAAGAACTCATTGCCGAGAGAAAAATAAACAAACCAAACTAAAGTTGAAAGGAAAGATGGGCGTAAGATTGAAGAGAATGTCGATAGCATAGTATGTCGAGCGGAAGAAAGTCCATAGAGAAAAACCTATTGTCAAAAAGCTGAGTGAAAGAAATTAAGACAAAAGCTGAGTGAAAGAAAGTCCATAGAGAGAAAATAGTGGAAGCAAATTGAGAGAACAGAAATCAAGATTGCAAAAGATTAGAGCGGAAATGAAAATATAATAAAAGAACGGCAAATGCCGTTCTTTTTGTTTGAAAAAATATTTTTTGTTTTAATCTGCAAAAACCATTCATAGTTGCAATCTGCTCATACAATTCAGCTTTGCTACCTGTAAAAATCATTTTAAGCTGTCGGAAATCTAAGCACGCTTAGCATTTTTCCTCAGTCTAGCATAGAAGCCAAGACTTATGACAATAAGTATTGCAACACAAATTGCAGAAATATAGGTGTTTCCTGACGCATTTATTGCCAATCCGTCAAGTATTGAGGCTTGTGAACCCAAATATGCTTTTGCATAATCCATTCCGTATATTGAGACAAGTTTGAGCACTCCGACCATAAGAAGATAAGGAAGAGCGCACCACAAAACTACATACCACATTTTCACGCCCTTTTTGTTTGAGAAGGTATGAAGCACGGTGGAGAGCAAAAGGAACGCCCACATTGCAATAGTAAAAAGTAATAGTCCTCCTATGACTTTGTAGGCTATAGCGACATAATTTATTGCATCAGGTCCCATTGCTGACAAAATTTCGTTGCGAACTGCCATGGATAATTGTTCTTCCGTGACAACTGTTCCAGTGTCACCCATTGACATTCCTGCTTCATCAAGCATAACGCTAACAGCAGAATAAAGAGAGAAATTTCCTTCATCATCAGAGAGTTCGGTTATAATTTGTGTATAGGAATTGTGAATTTCATCTTCCATTTGAGGTGTGAAACTTTCACCTGCGCTTTCAATTTGTGTTTGAATTAGCGAAATAAGGTCATTTTCTATTTGCGCCGTGTCAGGACTTTCTTCAAATAGTTCGTCGATAATACTTTCTACAGGCGCTAAATCCAAATTGTTGACAAGATCTGCAATCTCTTCATTCGTTTTTATTTCATCCAAAGCGGTGGCAAGAGCAAATTTTACGCCCGCACGAAAAACTTGGTGCACAAGATCGGTGGCTGTGCCGATAACATTTGCAAGTGTGTCGTCAAGCAATTTTGATACTGCTGTTGTATTATCTTCAAAAGCGCTGACTATAAGTGAATCCGATGGAAATGCAAGAGAAACGCCAAACGCTACATCAATATCAAGTGAAGAATAATCAATTTCAACTCCCTCGGGCAAAGCTCCGCCATTTGCCATAAGCTGTTCTAGTTTTGCGCCATCAACTTTGTATTCTACGCCAACAGACCAGAAATCTCCCATAAGTAAAGATATGATTGCCACTATTGAAATTATTGAAATAATAAAATTGACAGAGACAAGCTGACTATTAAGCTTTTTCCGCCTGCTAATTGATTCGTCAAATGATGAATTGTAGTTATCAGAATATGTATTGGTTTTATGTTTCATAATAATTTCTCCATGAGGCTCATCTCCTCAAATTTTACTATCGTATAATTAAATATTATGCTAAACCGAATATTATGTCAACATACATTTGATGGAAGGAGGAGATTTGGGGGGATTATTGCATGAAAAGGACATAATAAAACTGAAAAGAAAAAAGCAAATTTAATAAATACCAAATGGGTTTTGCGTTGATTAGAAGAGTTTTAACTGTTGACATAGTATTGATGAGCATATATCATTGAAGTATTGAGCAAAGAAGAAATTAAAAACGAAAATCAATCGTGTTTGATACTTCTGTTAATTTGTTTGCGGTAAAAATGAGCTGATGTTTTGGATTTTATTTTTAATTGTTGTATTTATACTTATAAATAATTTAACGAGTACATAAGACGAGGGAAAATATGGAAGATGAACGAAAACGCGATCTCAAATACGATCTAAAATATCTGAGAGTCAAAAGTTCACACTTGAGCAGCGAAATCCTCGGGCTTTTAACGGTATTTAATTTTAACAGATCATTCAATGTGAAGACTACAAGAAGAGTTCGCTACTGCGAGGATGACCAAAGATTATTTCTCAATATATATCAACAGCGAAACCGCGATATGAAGAAGAAACAACCAGTTTTTGTTTACATTCACGGTGGCGGTTGGATGAGCGGTTCGCCCAATGAGCGTGAAGCTTTCACAACCCGTGTTGCAAACAGCGGATATTTTGTTGTCGGCTTATTTTATGGGCTAGCGCCTTTTTATTCGCATCCTGATTTCATTGAGAATATCTACAAAGCGTTTGCGTGGCTTGTCGAACATCAAGAGGAATATAATATTGAAGTTGATTCTATATTTGTCGGCGGAGAATCCGCGGGTGCGCATCTTTCAGCTATGGCTGGCGCGATATCGACAAATAAAGAGTATAATGCAAAATTCAATTTGGATGAGCGAAGCCGCAACATAAAGATAAAGGGATTGATTCTTATCAGCGGAGTTTATGATATGGTCAAGGTCATAAACACGGGTTTTCGCAATATGAATTTTTATGTGGAATCGTTTTGTGGTAAGCCAATAATGATGTTGAGTGAAGAAAAACGAAAGGAAGTGTCGCCAATAAACTTTGTGACAAAGGATTTTCCTCCATCTTTCGTTGTTTTGGCAGAGCGGGACAAGCTTGCGGTCAGTAGTATTGAACTTATGTGGAGATTTGAAGATATCGGCGTTGACTATGACTACTATTTCGGGAAAGGATTTGCTGCAGTACACGCATTTCCAGTTGCGCAAATCCTCAAAATATCACGCGAAGCTATGACCGGCGTCCACAAATTTCTCAAAGAAATTGAAGATAGTAACAAGCAGGGAGATGAATAAAAAAGGGGAATGAAAGGTTTCTATTTAATTAAATCACAACTTTCCAAATAAATAAAGAAAGGAATAAAGGTTGAGATGAATAAAAATGGAAATGTTTTAGCTTCAATTATTTTAATTTGGTATAAAGATAAAATTTCTCATACAAATCGAAGATATGAAGATGGTGAAGATTAATAAAAATGGGAAATGAAAGATTTTAAATTGTATAATTTAATAATTTTATTTTAATATTAATAAAAAAATTAAAAAATTTGAAGGAACTAAAACAGTAAATATAACTAATAATAAACATAAAATTTTCAAAATAAGAACCACAAAATAGTGGTTCTTATTTTTTAGATGTACTTTCATAACTAATTTATAAATAATCAATGCTCATAACACACAGCAATCGATATCTGTTTTTTTATATTCCTTGTCAATTATTTCCCGGAACTTTATTTTTAAAATATAACAATTTTCAACAAAAAGCGACACGATAATTTGTTTTGAGAACATTTGCGCTTGATATAATTTAGTTGGATTATTTGAAATGTTATTTTGCAGTATTACCGAATTTTATCAATCTATGAATAATCCAAAAAAATTAGGCAGGAGGAAAATATGAGGAAAGTTAAATTTCTAGGAATGCTTATAGTTGTTGTTTTATTGATAACACTATTTGCAGCTTGCAACGGTCTTACTTTCTCAACTACTTTGAATTTTGAAAGTAATGGAGGAACAGAAGTTGCATCCACAACAACAAACGGCGCGACAGTTGTTTCGATGCCGTTGAACCCAACAAAGGAAGGTTATAAATTTGTTGGATGGTTTTGGGACGATGGTGTGTTTGAAAGACCATTCACAGCCAACTCTTTGATGGATATTCCGGTTGAAGAGGATTTCACAGTCTATGCGAAGTGGGTTGCAAATGTTGCTGTTGAAACCGAATATACTGTTACATTTGTTTATAACAATAATTCGCCCGACTCAACATTGGCAGTTACGCAAGGCGAGATGATTCCAACTCCGGAAGTACCGACAAAGGGAGGATATTCGTTTGTTGGTTGGTGTAGCGATGAAGAATTGACTTCTTTGTACGCTTTTGATGCAACAGAAACTGCAGACAAGACTTTGTATGCAAAGTGGTTGTATTTGACCGGATTTAGCGAGACTTATTTCCAAGAAAGGTTTACAACTCTCAGCACTATATATAGCGATTTGTTTGGAAGCTTAATCTTCGACAATGCTTATCTCGACGATACGACTTCAATAAATACTTATATGACAGCATTGGAAACAAGTTTGGGAAGTGATTTCGATAATGCATTGATTGATTCTATCATCAAATTAGACAGTATTGAGACTTACTATTTCAAATTGGTGGATTTAGAATCATCCGAGAGCTTCTACAATTATCTTACAGCAAATATTCAAAGCGCAGGAATAAGTGGAATGTATGTTGATGTTTATGACGATATCGTGTCATACAGCGTTTTGAATACAAACATTTTGATAGACACGATTTATTCTGACGCAAATGCTTACTATATCGAAAAAAATGATGATTTGTATTTGCTCAAATATTTCGGTTCAGGAACAACTTTTGATATCCCTTCAACATACAACAGCAAATCAGTTGTTGGCGTTGAAGCATTTTCATTCAATGGTTTCAGTGGATTAACAAATATTACAATTCCAACAACTGCAACAATGATCGGCAAGAAAGCATTTTCAGATTGCAGCGGACTGACAAGCATAATAATTCCGACAAGTGTCACAAATATTGATTCTTATGCTTTCAATAATTGCAGCGGAATGTTGCTCGCAACTATATATGGTCAAATCGACAATATAGACAACTACACATTCAACAATTGCAATAATTTGATCAATATTACTATTCCTTCAAGTATCAACAGCGTCGATGATTACGCTTTCAACAACTGCGTAAACTTGTTGAGCGTTGCTCTTCCCGCGGGCGTCAACAGCATTGGCATAAACGCATTTATGGGTTGTGTCGAATTGACTGATATTGCTATTCCGTCAAGTGTTGTAAGTATTGGAACTCACGCCTTTGATGGTTGCGTTGAATTGACAACAATAACAATTCCAGAAAATGAAGGCACAATAACAATTTTGCCGGGAGAATACGGAATCGGTGATTATGCATTTGCAAATTGCAGCAAATTGAGCAGTATAGTGGTATCGTATGGTGTAACAAATATCGGCGCTTACGCTTTCTCGGGCTGTTCTGGCTTGACAAATGTTACATTGCCGTCAAGTGTGGTTGCCATTGAAGAAAGAGCATTCTTGAATTGCAGCGGTTTATTGGATATGACGCTACCATTGAACTTAACTAGCATCGAAACTTATGCATTCGCAGGTTGCAGCTCAATGATCTTCACAAACATTCCATCAAGCGTAATAAGCATTGAACCTTATGCGTTTTCTGATTGCAGCAGCTTAAATTATTTGTGCTTAATTCCGGGTATAACAAATATTGGTACTTATGCATTTGCAAACTGCACAGGATTGACAAATATAACAATTCCTGCAAGTGTTGCCAGTGTGAGTGCTTACACATTTTCCGGTTGTAACAATTTGAGCAACATTACCTTATTGTCAGGAACAGAGAGCATAGATAGTTACGCTTTCAAAAACTGCACAGGCTTAACAAATATTACTATTCCGTCGAGCGTTGTTAGTATTGGCGCATATGCTTTCTCAGGATGTAGTAATCTAAAAAATGTTGAAATTCCGTCAAGCGTAACTTCATTAGGAACTTATGTGTTCCAAAATTGCACAAGTCTAGAAAGCGTGATAATTCCGTCAAGCATAACCAGTATTCCAAATTATACATTCTCGGGTTGCGCTGGAACAAATATTACTATTCCGACTACCTACACCACCTTTACTACAACTTCATTTGCAGGATGTAATTCATATTCAATCAGCATTCTCGAAGGTGAGACCAGCATTGGTTATCAAAAATTTTATAATTTTACAAAACTAACTAGTGTTATTATTCCATCAAGTGTAACTAGCATCGGTGATCAAGCATTTAAAGGTTGCACGGAATTAACTAATATAATAATACCAGAAGGAGTAACAAGCATTGGAAATAATGCATTTGAAGGTTGTAGTCATATTACTGATATTGTAATTCCCTCAAGCGTAACAGCTATAAATAACTATACTTTCTATTTATGTTCCAACTTAACAATCGTGACAATCCCAGAAAGTATATCCACTATTGGAGACCGTGCATTTTATAATTGCGCAAGTTTAACAAACTTAACAATACCAGAAGGAGTAACAAGCATTGGACAATATGCATTTAGTAATTGTATAAGTTTGAATAATATAATAATACCTACAAGCATGACAATTATACCGGGTTGTATGTTTTCTGGATGCAGTGGTTTGACAAGTGTCACGATCCCGTCAAGCGTGACTAATGTTGGTACTTATGCATTTGATTATTGTACAAGTTTGACAAGTGTCACTATCCCGTCAAGCGTGACTAATGTTGGTACTTATGCATTTGATTATTGTACAAGTTTGACAAGTGTCACTATCCCGTCAAGCGTGACTAATGTTGGTGCTTGTGCATTCCAAAATTGCACTTCATTAACGGATGTAACAATTCCATCAGGTGTGAACTCTATTGCTGATCATCTTTTTGACGGTTGCACCAATTTAGAAAGTGTAAATGCTATGTCAAGCATAACAACCATAGGTAATTATGCATTCCAGAATTGCTCTTCCTTGGAAAGTTTTGTGATTCCATCAAGTGTAACAAGTATTGGATATTATTCATTTTATGGTAGTGGATTAATAAATGTTATGATTCCATCAAGTGTTACGAGTTTAGGTCTATATGCATTTAAAAATTGTTACAGTTTAACAAATGCTGATAATCAAGCGAATATTACAGTAATCAATTCTGAACTTTTTTATGGATGCAGTAATTTGCTGACCACAAATATTCCGTCAAGCGTAACATCAATCTCAACCAAATCATTTAATAATTGCTCAAAACTAAATAACATAACACTACCTTCTGGTTTGAAGACGATCAGCTCGGATGCTTTTAAAAATTGCAAGGCATTAACAAATATAGTAATACCAGCAAGTGTAACTTCTATTGGATTAAATGCTTTCGGCTATTGCGATAGTTTAGCAAGTATTACAGTTGATGATGCGAATGTAACGTACAAATCTATAGATGGCGTTTTATTCAACAAAGCAGGAACTATATTATATAGATATCCAGGAGGGAAAACGGATTTGTCTTACACAATTCCATCTGAAGTTACGAGTATATATCAATATGCATTTGCAAAATGTGATAATTTAACAAGTGTTGCTATACCATCTGGAGTAACCAGTATTTCTACTTATGCTTTTAGCAGTTGTGCGGCACTAACAAACCTAATAATTCCGTCTAGTGTAACAGCGATTGGAACTTATGCATTTTTGCAATGTAACGCACTAACGGATATTACTCTTTCGGGAGTTGTATTAATTAGTAGCTATGCTTTTATGGATTGCACAGGTTTAATAAGTGTAACGCTTCCTTCAATAGCAAACATACAAGAAGGTGCATTTTGGAGATGTAGCAGTTTAACGAGCATAATACTTCCTTCAACAGGTTTGGTTTTAATTGGCAATTATGCATTCCAAAATTGTAGTAGTTTGGAAAGTATAGAAATTCCTTCAAGCGTCACTAGCATAGGATTGTATGCATTTGACGGATGCAGTAGTTTGATTGCGGCATATGTCAATAGACCAAGCAGCTCAACAATCACGACAG
>JAQUST010000006.1:78905-81375 GCA_028710495.1 Clostridia bacterium | reverse complement strand
AACGCTGTTTCATCAGCTCCAAGAAAATTCAATCCTGTCATTCCTGTTATGGTTGTGCCCAACACCAGCGTAAAAGCCAATGCCAGAATAATTCCCACAAACACTTTTTGGAAGGAATTCTTTTTCATAAATATTCTTCTTTTCGATCCGGTTTTCAAACTCATAAACCTCACCTCTTGTTTCGACTCTGTTTTTAGAAGCTATATCGCTTCTACTTTAGCGCAATTTACGCTACAATTTTTTGTTTATGTATTGCGCACTCGCAATTACAAATATAAAATTACTTTTCATCAATCAATCGCGGGCAATATGCGCGCGCAGCGTGTGTATTTCCACGCGCACAGAACACGCGCGTAAACTTCTATACTTATATATATGTTACATCTTTCAAAAGCATTTTGTCAACTCCTAAAATTTGCATAAAATGTTTCACGCAATCTATTGCACACGAATATTTTTAATTCAATCAAAAGCACTCAAGATTTATAAAAAAATATTAAGTATTTGTTTAGTTTTTTTAGTAAATTAAACAAAACCGTCCCACAAAAGGGACGGCAAGTATCCATATTATTTTTTTTATTGGTCGTGATTTGGAATATTTTTTTCAGAATTTATTTCGCTTATATTGACAGCCAAATGTCTTAAATTCATATGTTTTTCTATGTTTTTTGCGCTGTTTTTGTGATTTTAAGCAATAATATTTATTTTTTTCATTGCGTCTTTTTTGTAGCAAATAACTACAGAAAAAAATATCAACCCTGTTTGCGTATATCTGCGCGCTTGATTTTTCCGCTTATTGTCTTTGGAAGTTCTTCTACAAATTCAATAATGCGAGGATACTTATAAGGTGCAGTAACATTCTTTACGTAATTTTGAATTTCGGTTTTAAGTTCTTCAGTGCCCTTGTGACCTTTATCCAAAACAATTGTTGCTTTGACAATTTGACCTCTGACAGGGTCCGGAACACCGGTTATTGCGCATTCAACAACTGCGGGATGTTCCATAAGCACGCTTTCGATTTCAAACGGTCCAATTCTGTAACCACTGGATTTTATGACATCATCAGTGCGCCCGACAAAAAATAAGTAGCCGTCTTCATCACGCCAAGCCATATCGCCCGTATGGTACAAACCGTCGTGCATAGCCTCATCAGTGTGAAGTTTATCTCTAAAGTATCCTTGAAACAAACCTACGGGCATCTCAGTGGATATATCAATGCAAATTTCACCTTCCGCGCCATTTTCGACTTCATTTCCATCAAAATCCACAAGATGCATCTTATATTGTGGACTTGGTATACCCATTGAGCCCAATTTTATTTTAGAATTTATTAGGTTGGCTATAGTAACGGTAGTTTCTGTTTGTCCAAAGCCTTCCATAATTTCCAATCCTGTTGCTTGCTTAAACTTGTTGAAAACTTCAGGATTCAACGCTTCACCTGCCGTAGTCGCATATTTAAGCGAAGACAAATTGTAATTTGATAAGTCCGCTTTAATCATAAAACGATAAATAGTTGGTGGTGCGCAAAAAGTGGTAATTTGATACTTTGCAATCATTGAAAGCACTTTATCCTGCTCAAATCTCTTGAAATCATAAGTGAAAATACACGCACCTAAAAGCCATTGGCCATAGAGTTTTCCCCAAACCGCTTTCCCCCAGCCTGTTTCTGCCACGGTGAAATGAATACCTTCAGGGTCAACGTTATGCCACCATTTTGCTGTTACAAAATGCCCTATTGCATAAGTATAATCGTGAGCGGCAATCTTTGGGTAAGAAGTTGTGCCGGATGTGAAATACATCAGCATAATATCATTTTTGCGGGTTGCATCCTCACCTGTTGGGCGAGGAAAATCACTCGAAAAACTTTTAGCTTCTTTTGAAAATGATGACCAACCAATGCAGTCTCCATTGACAACAACTTTTGCTGTTACACCTTGATATTCTTCGACCGCCAATACTGCTTCTTTTAGCACACTTCCGTCTGCTGTGCAAACAATAGCAGAAACTCCCGCGGCTTCAAAGCGGTAAACAATATCTTTCTTTTTCAGCTGATCAGTTGCAGGAATGACAATTGCTCCAATTTTGTGAAGCGCAACAATAGCAAGCCAAAACTCATAATGTCGGCGAAGTACAAGCAAAACTCTGTCACCTTTTTTTATGCCAAGCGACTTAAAATAATTTGCAGTTTGATTTGAACCGCGCATTATGTCTTCAAAAGTAAAGACGCGGTCGCTTCCGTCATCTGCGACCCAAACCATAGCGCGCCTGTTCGGCTCATTAATACCGTAATAATCTACCACATCAAACGCGAAATTGAAATCATTCGAAATATGAAAATCGAGTCCCGAAAGAGTTCCGTCTGCGTTTATTTTTTCTGTAACATATTTTTTATATAGTTCCATTTTGTTGAATAGCCCGCCCCGAAGCTTTGCTTATGGGCGGGTTTCCTTTCGTTATTATTTTGACTAGT
>JAQUST010000006.1:0-78805 GCA_028710495.1 Clostridia bacterium | reverse complement strand
TTTATTTAAGATTGTTATTAAGTTTATCGAGTTCTGTAGCAAGTTGTTTTGGCAATTGTTCACCAAATTTCTTGTAGAATTCACCAATTCCTTCAGCTTCCTTTTTCCAAAGTGCCTTGTCGACGGTAAGAAGATTGGCGATATCAGCTTCAGTCATATTTGTGCCCTCAAGGTTGATGTCTTTTGGATTTGGAACATTGCCTATTGGTGTTGACACTGCGTCCACTGTGCCTTCGCAACGGCGAATTATCCAATCCAAAACTCTCATATTGTCGCCAAATCCAGGCCACAAGAAATTGCCCTCGTCATCTGTTCTGAACCAGTTGACATTGAAGAACTTTGGTTGTTTTTCTGTTGCTTCTCCAACTTCAAGCCAATGCTTAAAATAGTCGCCCATATGGTAACCGCAGAATGGAAGCATTGCCATAGGGTCACGGCGAACAACGCCGACCGCGCCTGTTGCTGCTGCAGTAGTTTCACTAGCCATAATTGAGCCTACAAACACACCGTTTGCCCAATCAGTGGCTTCATAAACCAATGGAGTAGTTTGCGCACGTCTTCCGCCAAATATAATTGCCGAAAGCGGAACGCCTTCAGGATTTTCGAACTCATCGCTAATACACGGGCAGTTGATTGCGGGAGCAGTAAAACGACTGTTTGGATGCGCTCCTTTGACTTCGCTGTCTCCCGACCATGGATTTCCCTTCCAGTCGATTGCATTCTTTGGAGGATTTTTGTCAAGCCCTTCCCACCAAACAGTATTATTTTCAAGATTGTGCACTACGTTTGTAAAAATTGTGCCTTGCTTGGTTGAAGCAAGCGCATTTGGATTTGATTTTTCATTCGTTCCAGGAGCAACTCCAAAGAATCCGTTTTCAGGATTGATTGCATAAAGTCTGCCATCTTTGCCTTTTCTAATCCAAGCTATATCATCACCAACTGTGTGGATTTTGTAACCCTTTTCTGCAAATTCCTTTGGTGGAATCAGCATAGCGAGATTTGTCTTGCCACAAGCGGATGGGAAAGCTGCAGCAATATATTTAACTTCTCCGTTCGGCTTTTCCAAGCCCAAAATGAGCATATGCTCAGCAAGCCATCCCTCATCTCTGCCAAGGCATGAGGCAATACGTAGAGCAAAACACTTTTTACCTAGCAAAACGTTTCCGCCGTATCCCGAGTTGACTGACATAATTGTATTGTCTTCTGGGAAGTGACAAATATATCTCTTCTCAGCATCAATGTCGGCTTTTGCGTGAAGACCACGGACAAAGTCTGAGCTTTCTCCAAGTTCATCCAGAACATTTTGACCGACTCTGGTCATAATAACCATATTCAGCACGACATAAATACTGTCCGTGAGCTCAACCCCTATTTTTGAAAATTTTGAACCTACCGCGCCCATTGAATATGGAATAACGTACATAGTTCTCCCTTTCATCGCGCCATCATAAATCGGCTCAAGCATTGCATACGCTTCTTTGCTTTCTTTCCAGTTGTTGGTTGGACCCGCGTTTTCTTTCTTCGCTGTGCAGATAAACGTTCTGTCTTCAACTCGTGCCACATCATTCACGGCAGTGCGGTGAAGATAACATTCCGGCAAAAGGTCCTCATTAAGCTTTGTCATTTCGCCCGTGGAGCAAGCCTCTTTTCTGAGTGCATCAATCTGTGCCTTTGAGCCATCAATCCAAATAATTCTATCAGGCTTTGTGAGCCCACTGGATTTTTTGACGAATTCTTCTACAAACTTATTCATTTTAGCCTCCTATGCTGTGCTGTACATTTCTGTATCAGCAAAATTCTTGTCAGTCCCTCCAAAGTTTCATGGCGAATCCGACTTGATTTCGGCGAGTTGCTCCCCTTGGGTACAAGTTCCCTCACGCAACTGTGAGTTCTCCCGCTTTTGTAGTTCTCTTTCTGTTCAAGTTTTGCTGCTGTGCTACAAAAAAAATATTTATTAAGCAACGAGCATCGACATCAATCATCGAGCTCTAATGCTGTATTTCAATTTACAACCAAACCATTTGAATATGGTCAAAAACTACATTTGCTTTTGAGATAAATGCAAATAAAACATTTTGTTTTTCTCTATTTGGTCACAATAATATCATCATCGCATGCAACTGTTGCCTTGCTATTATCATCCCAAGTCTTTTTCATCTCAAAGCACTTGCCTCTCAATTCACGGATTGTTTGTGTTGAAGCTGATGCAGACGGAGCAAATCCAAGTGCGACTGCACCTTCTTTCAGACCGCCATATGAATAAGTATATATTTCTTCTTCGGCAGTTCCCTCATTGTAAATTTCAAATTCGTAAACAAAATCATCCGAACCGAAATATTGCGGCGTTTGATATTTGTATGAAGTGAAATACCACTCTCTTATTGCATTATGCCCATCTGTTGCAACTGAATTTACATTCGTATAATCAGGATAGAGCAAAATCATAGTTGTAAGCTCTTTAATTTCATCATAATATACTAAAGCATCATCCTGTTCTTGTTTCGTCAGCTCGAGCTGTCCCATAAATGGAACCCATCCGTCTTGGTTATAGTAAAACTCAACTGCAATACCTGCACCCAAAACGATATTCTCAAGCGAGTAATAATAGTTTGAACGTCCAGAACCATTGATATAACCCTTGCCCGACCAAGCGATTGGAACTTCGGATTTTCCACCGCCCACATAACTGTCAAGCAAAGCCATACGGTTTGGGAGCAAGTCAGAACCGATTTGTCCATCGCGCGCCAATATATTCAATAATGAAACACTTGCGACTGTCAAAGCTCCACCCATTGAGTGCGAAGCTGTTCTTATTTCATTATGATTGCTTTCAAAATCAGGATACAATTCACAAATCTGATTCATAGTGCGAATATATTCTGCTGCAAAAAGCTCCGCAACACTATATTCAAGAGCATCCGCATCGCTATATGTTCCATCGGTTTGAATAAATTTGCTTCCTAGTCCATCTGCTCCGCGTGTCCAAATTCTGTTTTCAACGGAGGTTGCATCCATAGAACTTGCGCCGTTGAAACCTATGCCGTCCTCGGCATCTGCAAATCTTTCATAATGAAAATAAAATAAATTCCATTTTTGATTTTCCGAATTGTCACCACTAAAGAAATAATTTCCCATTTCTTCAGTTGCACCTTGATTTTCAGTGTCAAAATAAACAGTTCCATATCTACCGTTTCCCAACTGTACTCCGTGGACGATAATTAACGATGGAAGCGTCGAGTCAAAATAATTTATCAAATTGTTTTTGTTATCGGCGGCGACTTCAATCGGCACACCCTGGTCATCATAGCCACTGACAATGCCAAGCCCCTGATCACAAAGTTCTTCATATTTTTCAGTGTTCAAAAAAACATTTTCAGCATAATCAATATAAGATGTATCGTTCAATAAAGCCGAGTTAATTTGATAATTATCATTGCTGCTGCATCCAACAAAGCACAAGGCAAGCGACGCAATTAGCGATAAGCAAAGAACCAATGCGATATTTTTTCTCATATTAGCACCCCAATATTTAATGCTTTATATAATACAGCAAAAAGCTTGATTAGTCAAATATTATCTTGTATGCATTTTCGTTTACGTCATATGCAACTTCCGTTAGTATATAGCCATCGTATTTCTGCAGTCATTTTTCTAGATGACATCATTGTCCATAAAAAATGATTTCTATGCTGGTGGAACGCCCCGCTTTAGGCGAAAGCAATACCTTCATTGTTTATGAAAAGTTGATTTCAACAATATTTTCATTTAGCACTAAGCTGGCGCCAACCACTCACAATAAATACAAATGCTTGCAAAAAGACAATTAGTCAGCAATGTTATTGCTAAAAAATTTAGCGTTTACGTTTATTTGAATTAAAGCATCTTATCTACTCTTTCAAAATGACTATTGAAATTTGTTTGAAAGTAGAGTATAATTTACTAATTCAAAACGCAATCCCATGGAGGACATATGAATATTTTTTTGCCTGTACTTTACATAACTTTAGGGCTTATCGGTCTTCTGCTTCTCATAATGGTCATTCGAACCATATGCAATAAACCGAAAATTAAAATAGGTGAAACGCCGATATTGAGAGAAGACCTCGATAAAGAAAAAATAGCGAAGCATATTTCTGAAGCAGTCCAAATTCCAACGATTTCAATGGTTGAAGAATATAAAGATAATACACAAGCTTTCTTAAATTATCACAAATGGCTTGAAAAAACATACCCTTTGTTACATAAATATGCTGAAAAAACATTGATAGCTGACTACAGTCTTATCTATCATTTGAAAGGAAAAAATGCGGAATTGAAACCTGCTTGTTTTCTTGCTCATCAGGATGTCGTTCCCGCAACAGATGAAGGATGGGAAGAAGGTTGTTTCAGCGGAAAAATTACAGATGATGATTATATCTATGGCAGAGGCAGTCAAGATATGAAAGGTCATATGATTGCTTTGCTTGAAGCGCTTGAACATCTGCTTGCCAAAAATCAAGAATTTGAGCGCGATATATATCTTTGCTTCGGTCACGATGAAGAACCAGGGACCTCCTTCGACGGCGCGCCGAACATAGTAAAACATCTTTTAGAAAATGGCGTGGAAATGGAATTCGTTATTGATGAAGGCGGAACAATGCTCGACGGCAGTTTGCTTGGCGTCCCCGCCACAGTAGCTCTTATCGGAGCTTGCGAAAAAGGAAATTGTGATATCGAAATTTCAGTTCACAAAGCAGGCGGACACGCATCAAATCCAAAACGCCCAACTGCTGTGGGTCTTTTGACGGAAGCGGTTTCAAAAATTGAGAAAAATCCTATGCCTACACGCTGGACTCCAATGGCAAAAGAAACTTTCAAGACTTTAGCGCCATACTGCAAGCCCCTTTTCAAATTTATTTTTACTAACCGTGACATAATGAGCCCTGCCTTAAAAAAACTCTTTACAGTCGCTGCGCCAATGACAAATGCGCTTGTGCGCACAACTTTCGCGCCTACAATGCTTTGGGGCGCAACTGCAAGAAATGTTATTCCTTATGATGCCAAAGCAAACATAAACACACGCATACTCACAGGTGAAACGATTGATGATGTTGTTGCATATCTCAAAAAACTCTTGGGTAAAAAAATTGACGTAAATGTCATTGCCTGCACCAATCCTACACCTGAGGCAGACATAAATCATCAAGCCTACAAAGAGATTGTTCAATCAATCAATGAATGTTTTGAGAATGTCGTTGTTGCACCATATCCTTTTATTGCGGCAACGGATGCGCGTTTCTACTATCCGCTAACAAACAATGTTTTCCGCTTCGGACCTTTTATCAACTCAATTGAAGATCAAAATAGAATTCACGGTCTAAACGAGCGAATATCCAAAAACGATATGGAAAAAGCTACCCAATTCTTTATCCGTTGTTTGCTCAACACTTGCGCTAAAAACTAATCACTTTTGCGCGTCTAGTTGAATTAAAGTGTTTCGATGATTTTTCTAAACAATATATTGTGGTAGAAAAAGTTTTGAAATATTTATATTGAATTAGAACGCAAATTATGGTACAATTCTCATCACTACTTATTTGGAGATGCACATTGTACGAGGAACACGCGCCAGCCAATCCGCTGGACAGTAAAATTCAAAAGCTCATTGTGTTGTTTGTGTTCGAAAAGATGGCAATTCCTCTTGAGGAATCTACCGTTCTTGACCTGTGCACTGCTGACAACAACTGGCTTGGCTATATGGATTGCAAACAATTCATAGCAGAACTTTTGGAAACCAATTTGCTGTACCGCGTGCCAAAAAGCGAATATCTCAACATAACGCAAGACGGAATATCTTGTCTTGCCTTGTTCTTTACACGCATACCTTCCCACGTGCGCGATGAAATCACTCAATACACAAGAGAAAACCGCATGCGCTATAAGCGTCGCCAATCTTATTTTTGCGATTACTCAAAGAACGCAGACGGCACATACACTGTGGTTATGAAAGTCAACAATGATATCACAACACTTATGGAGCTCAAACTCATAGTCGCAAACCGACAGCTAGCAAAATACTTATACAAAAGCTGGGTTGACAAAGCATCAATCACTTACTCACTCATACACGAAACATTATTAGACTAGGAGATATTATGACAATTTATAATACAAAAGGTACTTGTTCAAGACAGATTATATTTTCTGTTGAAAACAATATCTTGACTGACATAAAATTTGTAGGAGGCTGCTCGGGCAGTTTGCAAGCAATTTCACGCTTTGTTATCGGCAAAAATGTCGATGAAATTATACCGATGTTGCAAGGCATAAAATGTCGCAACAATACCTCTTGCCCCGACCAGCTTGCTCTCGCACTCATCAAATATTCGGCAGAACACAAAGAAAAATAGAACAGAATTGAACAACACTGCAAAAACAAAATCCCGCATCATTGATGCGGGATTTTTTATTTAAGTATTCAACCTAAACAAAAGCTCTTTTAATTCAACAAGCAAAAGCTCTATTAGCTCAACAAACATACTACTTTGTATTTCTATAAGTTAATCTTTCAATACTAGTTTCTAGCTAATTATGAAAAATCTAAAATCCTAAAACTGAAATATCAATCAAATCATACTCAAACTGCGAGATAAAAATATCATTTTATCGCCATAAACTAAGTATGTAAAATGTTACAAACTTTGCCGTTTACTAAACAAGTACTATAACTTTGCGATATTTGCTCGGGTCTCTAGCCCAATCTTTGAATAAATTTGATGCGGAAGCAAAATCTACTTCTTTTGAAATCAATCCTTCGGTTTTTATAATTTTGTTCGCAAGCAAATTGATTGCCGAAGCAGTTTCGTTTGCTCCGTTGTTCACTCCGATTATTGTAAGCTGCTTTTTCAAAATACTTGAAACATCTGCTGATAATTTGTCTGAAACTTTGTCAAATCCTGCGATTATAACTGTACCGCCTTGCATCGTTATGTCAACGGCAACATTAAACAACGTTTCTTTTGGCAAAAATACCGAAAACTCTGCCATTCTTCCGCCGGTAATTTCTTTCACTCTTTCTGACACATCTTCACTCGACGCATCTATGGTATAGTAAATGCCGAAATTTTTAGCATCATCAAGTTTATCTGCATTCTGATCAATAAGAATAGGCACAATCTGATAGTAAATTGCAAGTTGTCCGAGTATAAGCTGGAATATTCCCGAGCCTATGATTGCAACATAATCGCCCTTATTGAAGTCATAATTTTCAAAGACTTTGCTTCCAAATGAAATGTAGTCCAAAAATATTGCTTCTTCATCTTTTATGCCCTCAGGCAGTGCGTAAACACACTCAACAGGCACATTGGCAAAATCTGCAAGCAATCCATTTCTTGTTATTCCCATAACTTCAATCGCTTTGGCTCTTTCTTTCCCAACGCTGAAGGAACTAACATCCACAAATGGGTCTATCGCAACTCTTGCGCCAAGTTTGAATCCGCTGCCCTCATCCGCTTCACTTACATAGCCGATAGCAGAATGGGAAGGAATGATTGGATAGATATCTTCTTCCACGCCCATGTAAAGATTCAAGTCTGTTCTTGACAAGGCAATTTTAGAAAGTTTGACTTTGACTTCACCTTCCTTTCGTTCCTCGTGAATTTCAACAGTTCTTGACATTTTTGGAGTTTTTATTTGTATTATTTTCATAGCTTCCTCGTCTAAGCATTATAACATAATATCTTACAAAGTGCAATTGTTTAGTAAAGCAACCTTGCATCCTCAGGAAGTGTAAGAATTCTGGAATTGTCAGGCGTAATAATAAAATCTTCGATATGAAGATCCTCATTTTTCAAAATGTAAACTCTTTTCCCTTTCCATATTGTTTTACATTCTCTCGTCAATATTCTTGTTTCAAAAAGTTTGTCACAAAGTTCGGGGTTGACTTCTACCAAAACTGAGCTTGGGCGACATTTAATAAATTCTTCGGTTATGCGCTCGCGCAATCGCAAAATATTGCTTTCGTGCGAATAAAGATACCCGTGCCTGCAATATGGGCATTCACGCAAAAGATAAGTGTCAACGGGAAGTCTGGATTTTTTTCTTGTCAGCTCCACCAATCCCAAATTGGTCATAGAAACAACGGTCGTTTTCATTCTGTCACTCTTGAGCGCTTCACGCAAAGTCTCAATCACTTCTCTCTTGTGGTCTGGATTCAACATATCAATGAAGTCAACAATTACAATGCCACCGATATTGCGCAGTCTAAGCTGCCTTGCAATTTCTTCTGCCGCCTGAAGATTTGTTTTGTAAACCGTGTCTTCCAAATCTTTTCCGCCGACAAACTTTCCCGTGTTGACATCGACAACAGTCAAAGCCTCGGTTTTGTCGATAACAATGTATGCGCCGTTTTTAAGTTTGACTTCACGGTCACTAAGCTTTTGAATTCTTTTTATCAAACTGTAGCTAGTTAAAATATTCTCCTCTCCCTCATAAAGTTCGAGTTTTGCGTTTCCAACTTTGCCTTCAAGCTCTCCATATATTTGCTGATCGTTGACAATGACCACATCAATATCATCAGTGAGCATATCACGAATAGCACGCCAAATCAAATCGGCTTCTTTGAAAACTATGCTGGCATCATTTGATTTTTCGTACTTTTCCTGAACTGTTTTCCAAACACTTTGCAATTCTTCCATTTCTTGCAATATTTCCGTATCAGAGGCTTTATTTGCACTAGTTCGCACTATAAACCCCGTATTTGGTGGGCAGGACGCTTTCACAAATTCCTCAAGATACGACCTTCTCACGAGATCATCAATCTTTCTTGACACACCGACAAATGTACTATTTGGCACCATAACAAGCATTCGCCCTGCAATAGTAATCTCCATCGATAGACGCGCGCCTTTGTCGCCGAACTGGTCTTTGACAACTTGACACATTATACTGTCGCCAGCAGATATGCGGAGAGTGCGGTCAATTTTCTTTTTTCTTGCAAGTACAGCCGTGTCAACAAGAGATTCGCCAACATAAAGGAAACCGTTTTTATCGAGTCCGATATTGACAAACGCGGCTTTCATTCCTGAAAGCACATTCATCACTTTACCTTTATATATATTTCCTACAATACCCTGAACCGTGCTTCTCTCAATATAGAACTCAACAAGCTCACCATTTTCGGTGAGCGCAACACGAACATAAAAAGGGTTGTAATCTATGAACAATTTTTTCATCTTTTGCCGTCCCAGTTTTTATTTTTTCCCCTGAGATATTCGTCAACTTCAATCAATTCGTTTTCAATTTTTACATATTGCGCAACTTTCAAAATTTTTGGAATTACAAGTTCTTTATTGAAATCTTTTGCAATTTGGTTTGCAACTCTATCAACTCTCAAATTGTTATTGCCTGATGCAACGCGAATAAAAGTTTGACCATTCTTTTCCCAAATACCAAATATTTTGTCACCAACATCTTCGGTTACTTCCTCGCCTTTTTTGCTGTAAGTTATGGTGTAATGTTCACCCAACTCTATCCCATCCAAAGAAAATGGAAGAATATAATCCGCACAAACAACTATACCTTGAAGTTTCGGGTCTTTTTCCAATTCAAAAACAGCGCTTGCTTGCAAACCATCGGGAGCTGCCACATTAAAGCGCGATATAAATTCTTCTGCCGTTATGTTTTTTGCTTCCGTTGTCACATATTCCGCAACACTTCCAACACCCAACGCAAGCGGCGGTGAAAAGTAAATTAACATATGCGGATTGAAGCCATTTGAAAACTCAACGGAAATATTTGCCCTGCGCATAATTCTTGAAAAATGATGAAGTATGTCAATGTGCGATATAAAGCGGGTTGCGCCTGTTTTTTCGTATTTCAACACTAGCATATTGTGCACCGTCCCAGTTTGTTTGCGCCACATCCGTTGCAGCTTTCGCGACAAGATTTTGTAGTGATTCCCTTGTATGCATTTTCACGCTCTTTCACAAAATAGCTCTTATCCACACCCGTATTGATAAAATCCCACGGTAAATCCTGCTCAACCGGAACACCATTCACATATTCATCCATTGTCAAGCCTTCCTGCTCAAAGCTTTTTTGCCACAAATCCCATTTGAAATGTTCAGACCAGCTGTCAAAACGGCATCCCGATTTATAGGCGCGTTCAATAACTTTTGCAAGTTTTCTGTCGCCCCTTGCAAATGCGCCCTCAAGCCTTGATGATTCCGCACCGTGCCACGAGAAATTCACTCCTTTAATATTGCGGAGCAATCCACGGAGATAGCTTTGTTTTCTCAACATTTCAGGAATATCAATTTGCGGTTCCCATTGAAACGGAGTGCTAGGTTTTGGAATGAAAACCGCGCAACTGACTGATATATTGATAAATTTTTTGTGTCTTATAGAAATATATAGTTCACGGAGTGTTTTGCATATTTCTGCAATTCCTGCCAAATCCTCATCGGTTTCGGTTGGAAGTCCAATCATAAAATATAACTTAACGCTGTCATAACCTACTCGGAACGCTTCCCCTATATTTTCTATATCTTTATCCGAAATATTTTTGTTTATAACATTGCGAAGTCGTTGCGTTCCCGCTTCAGGCGCAAAGGTAAGTGAACTGCGACGCGAGCTTTGAGCAAATTTACTGTCAAAACTGTTCAATCTCAAGCTGGGCAGTGACAAATTCACAATGTGTTCGTTGATGTAAGGCGTCATTTCATCTATAAGGTCACTAAGTCCCGTGTAGTCGCCTGTTGAAAGACTGCAAAGCGAAATCTCATCAAATCCAGTGCTGTCCAATATCGCACGACCAAGCTCGCAAACGCGCTTTGCACTGCGCTCACGAATGGGGCGATAATAAAATCCTGCTTGACAAAATCTACAACCGGAAGCACAACCTCTGTACAACTCAAGAGTTGCGCGGTCGTGAATAATATTTATGTTTGGAACTAGAGGATGCTCTGGATAAGACGCATTCTCAAAATCAAGAATTACGGCTTTTTTGACACTCTCGCCTTTTTCAAACATTGAAGGAACATAAACTCCGTCAATAGCTTTTGCGCGCGCCAAAACTTCTTGTTTTGTCCAATGCTTTTCTTTGCCTTCAGCAACAAGTTCCAAAATTGCCAAGTCCGCTTCCTCGCCTTCGCCTATAACGATTGCATCAAAAAAATCTGCAAACGGTTCGGGGTTTACAGCACAAGGGCCGCCGGCAATAACCAACGGAAAGCTTTCATCTCTGTCCTTTGACCAAAATGGAATTCCCGCCAAATCCAGCATATACAAAACATTTGTGTAAAGCAGTTCAAATTGAACCGAAAAACCAATCACATCAAAATCACGAAGTGGCGTGGCTGTTTCAAGCGACAGCAACGGCAAATCGGCCTTTCTCATCACATCAGCCATATCCACCCACGGGGCATAACACCGCTCAGCACGGTAGTCAGGATGCTTGTTTACAATATCGTAAAGAATTTGCAAACCTAAATTGCTCATTCCGATTTCGTAAATATCGGGAAAGCAAAAGCAGAAATTTGCCTTTACAGGTTTGTTCATATTTGGAGTGTTGAATTCTCCGCCGGTGTAGCGCGCAGGTTTTTCGACATCCAAAAGCAATGCGTTTAATCTATCTCTAAAATTTGTCATCAATTTTTGCCTCTCGTCTCGCAAAAATCGCAAGAGCGAACATTAAATTTTTCATCACGGTATGAATAATTTAATGTGGTAATATACGCAAGGGCGCAATTTCATATCTATAAATCTTTACTTAATGTGCCACAATGGCTTAATCTTGATTGTTTAGATTTTGCAATCAAAGCTGTAAGTAGAATGGCTATCAGTTTAGTTTATATCAATTCGCCTCTAGTTTTCGGAAACAGTGGAAATCACAACTTGCGGCATTTTTACATAAAGAGTGCGGCAGCTCCAATAATTCCAGCATCATTCCCCAGTGCTGCACGGACAACTTTCACTTTTGGATTGTATTGTTTGCCATACAAATGTGAGCTAACGAATTTTTGCAAAGGTTTGATAAGATAATCGCCTTGATTTGAAACTCCGCCGCCTATTATCACAACTTCAGGGAAGAAAATATTTACAAAATTTGTGACTCCTTCGCCAACATACTTTATATATTTTTTTACAACTGCATTTGCTGTTTTATCGCCTGCTTTTGCAGCATCAAACACAGTTTTGCCATTTAGACCGCTTTCTACAATCATTTGAGCAAGAAGACTCTGCGGATTTTTTTCTGCCGATTCTTTCGTTTGACGAAGTAGAGCTGTTGCCGAGGCATATGCTTCAAAGCATCCACGCCTTCCGCATCCGCATTTTACACCACCGATACGAAGCACGGTATGACCGCCTTCTGCCCCTGCTGAAAGATTTCCCGTGACCAACTTACCGTCCGAAACAAATCCCGAACCAACTCCTGTGCCCAATGTAAACAATATTGTATTTTTAGCACCTTTTGCCGCTCCAAATTTTGTTTCGGCAAGTGTAGCGAGGTTTGCGTCGTTTCCGATTTTGACTTCAATTTTTTCACCAAGCAATTTTTTGAGCTCATCAGCAAATGGAACTTTTTTCAAATTCAGGTTGCAACAATATCTCACAATTCCCTTCTCACCATAAATCGACCCGGGGAAACCAAGACCAACTCCGACAATATCAGCCAAAGTCAGCTTTGCATCGCCAATCAAACCCAAAACGAGTTTTGCCATAAGCGCTTCAAATTCATCTGATGTAATTTCCGAATTTGTTTCAACAAAACGCTTGAACAAAATATTGCCGTTTTCGTCGACAATACCAGCCTTTGCGCTCATTCCACCGATATCGATTCCAATGTAATTCATAAATACCTCAATATGCATTTATTCTACTGCACGCGCGATTAAAAGTCAATGAGCTAGTTTCAAAGTGGGTCATATTTTATAAATTTTCCCGATGCAAACAGAATTTGACACTTTTTTAAATTTGCTAAAATTTGCATATTGAAAATTTAGAGATATTATGATTAAATAATAGCAAAGAATAAAGTAAATGAAGTAAATTACGAATGGAGTTGATATGAGTTTTTATGACAAGGTTTATGAAGTAGTAAAAGAAATACCAAAAGGGCGAGTTATGACTTACGGACAAATTGCTGCAATGCTAGGAAGTCCTCGTGCTTCACGAGCTGTCGGATATGCGTTGCACTTCAATCCAAGACAAGGAGAAATACCCTGCCACCGTGTTGTAAACCGCTTTGGTCATTTGGCTGAGGCATATGTGTTTGGTGGCATTGATGTACAAAAAAAACTTCTTGAAAAAGAAGGCATCGAACTTACAGACTATACGGTAGATTTGAAGAAATTCGGGTTTTGATTTTATATTATCTAAAAGATATTATTACGCCATCGGCTCTTTTCTTTTTGTTTATGTTTTTTCAGTGAATTTATAAATCTATAAAATGCAATTAAGGGAATAGGCGATTTTTAAGTTATTCTTTTTACTTGAACAAATTTGGATTTCGATAATACTTCATCGAATTACCAAACAAATTTTATAAGCCAGACTACAAAGACATAATATTGAATTTATATGTTAAAAATATGTAATTGGAATTGCTTTTGCATATTTATATGAAGTTAACTTTTCTGATTATTTATAGCATCATCAAGTGACATCTTGAGAGGATTGTTTTCAAGCAATTCTCTCATTTTGTTTTCTTCAAGCCTGCACTGCTGCTCTCCTTTTTCTGAAACCACAACAAACGATGTGACATAATCTGATTTCAAGTATTTCAAAACCCTCAATAATGTAACTGAAGAATCAATATGTACCACTCGCTCACATATTCCGTCACGAAAATTTTTGAACTCTTGATCTGCTATGTGCATATACATTTCTCGATTTGTTCCAAAAGTTGCTCCCAAAAACAAAAATATACCTATAATTCCGAGCGTAAAGTTTATTGCAAAAAACGCCGATGCTATAAATAAACCAAAACATAAAAATGAAAGCACCACGCCTGTCCAGCGAAGTGCTTTGAGTGCTTTAGGTTTGTTTTTGCAAAGTCCAAGCACCACCCTTGAACCATCAAGTGGGAATGCAGGCAACAAGTTGAATGCTCCAATCACAATATTAGACCAAAGGAACGGCTCGGTGAAAGCATAAGTTGCAGGGAAAATCCACCAAGATGCAAGAGTAAACAGTGCGAGGACTCCATTTGCAACAGGACCCGCTAGCGCAATCAATATGCTTGAAGTACGCTCAATGTTTTCCTCTCCATACAAAACTGCGCCAAATGGCAACAACACTATTTCGCGCAATCGGTATCCACGCGCCCTAGCAACCAGTGCATGCGCCATTTCGTGTAAAACTACTGCAACAAATGCGCAGACAAAAGGAATTGCCTGCCCCAGTAAAACTAAAATTAGGGCAAGCAAAAAAAAGAGCGGATGAAATTTGATTTTCACTATACTAGGGCAGAGATAGCATTAACAACTGTTTCCACACCCGACAATGCTTTCACAAGCCCTGCAACTACAAAGCCAAGCGACACCGCAATGCCCAACGACACAAAAATTATTGCCATATCCAGCAAATCGACTCTGTTAAAAAATGGCCTGAAAAATTGCTTTCTCTTTTTGATGTCGCGTGATACATAGTCGTTTTCTAATACTGTGGCTTCAACTCTTTCGACGGCAGAATATTTCATAAATTCACCTCAAAAAAGAATATGCCAAAACATACACAAAAATGACTGAGTATAGAAAATATTATTTTAATTAGAAAACTTCTGAATATTGCAAAATAAATATACAAACAAAACTATGAACAAATATGCCGTTATGGCGTTGTTCATAGTTTATTTCATACGCAGACTTTCCAAGCGGTGGGAATACTCGTCTTTCGTTATGGCGTTGTTCATAGTTTATTTCATTCTATAAATTTTTAGCGTTTATTCTTTAAATGAATTTGACATTATGTTTTTACATACTTTACTTTGCGCAGTGAAAAGATTTTATTCTATGGGCTTTTGTTGTTATGCAAACATCAAAATCCGAAACTTCCGTAAGTTTTATGTCGACTGAAACTGAATCGGACAATTCGAAATAATCGTTTAGCAGTCTTAAAAGGTCGGCGCGCAAAACATCTGAAAATCCATCTGGCGCTTGCACCTTGTCGCGAACAAGCATACTTTGAAGTCTGGCAGTCGCTTCTCTTGCAGTTGTATTTTTCATATATTCTCCTTTAATAACTAAAAATTATTATTATTTCGCGCTCTCAATTCAAAGCTAATTATTGTTTTCATTCAAAGCTAATTATTGTTTTCAATTCAAATTTAAGTTGCGATAAGCTTACAAGGAATATGCAAATTAAAATTTGCATAATAGTTTTATTCAAATTCAAGTTGTCATAAGACGCTATTTTTCTTAAAACTGCACATGTTGATAGACAATTTGGTTTTAGCTATTTCGGGCTCAAAAACAATTTGGTTTAGAAATATAAGCAATAAGTATTTTTTTGTAATACAGTTTTCAAATTTTTCTCGCATTAATATGCGAAAATAATTAAAGATATTTGGCAGTTAATCTCTTTTTTTCTCTGCCCATAATTTCTCCTTGAAGTTTTATATAATAATAAGATTACAAACCTTATCTGGCGGTTATTCGTTTTTTAACTCTTCCCAAAATCCCTCGTTGCGGTTTTGTATAATCATAAAACTTCTTGTTTCCAAAATGCAAATTTTCTGCAAGCAGTCTGAACGCCTTGTCGGAAAGTGCGAAATCAGGCACACGACCAACTTGAGAATAAAGAGTTATACAATCATCTTCAGGGATTATTCCTATTGGTGGGGTTCGAAGCAATCTTGATATGTCTGTCGGGCTCATCATTTCTCCCTTTGCAACCATCTCAGGACGCACACGGTTGACAACTATATTTACTATATTTAGATTGTAACCTGCAAGCAAAGACAACACTTTGTCCGCATCTCGTATTGCAGAAATAGATGGTGTTGTCACCACAATCGCCTCTTTAGCTGACGAAATAGCACGATGAAACCCGTTTTCGATGCCTGCGGGACAATCTATCAAAACATAATCGAAATCGCTCAGACTATCAATCACGCCGCGAAACGATTGTGCTGTCACCACAGGATTTTCGCAAGAAGAGGACAACACAAATAATCCGCTTTCCAAATCTTGAATAAGCGCCTGCGACACTTTGCATCTGCCGGTTATGACATCAACGATGTCATAAACAATTCGATTTTCAAGTGCCATAACGACATCAATATTGTTTAGTCCGACATCAGCATCGACAAGCACTACGCGTTGCCCCAAATCTGCAAGAGCACGACCGAGCGTAGCGCAAACCGTTGTTTTGCCAACTCCACCTTTTCCAGAAGTCACCACGATTTTTCTCATATCAAGATTGTACCAACACACTAGTGGAATATTATAGCTTCTTGTGCCGAAACTTGTTTTTTATTGACGATGAGAAAATTTTGAATTTGATATTGAAACATAAAAAAAGAGCGCATATGCGCTCAATCTTTTCTCTATTTTGCAAATTTGCTAAATAGCTATCTTTTTGATTTTTAACTTTATACTTTTGCGTTCAATTTTTCGAGCATTTATTCATTTGCAGATTTATTTTTCAATAATTATTAACACTTCGATTTTTTAGCTCTTATATTCTTTTTGTACTTATATTCTTTTTGTACTTATATTCTTTTTGTACTTTATTTAGACTTTTGTTCATTTTGAGCTTCTATACTTTTTAACTTTTATTTTTTTGTACTTTTATTCTCTTTGAGCATCTATGCTTCTACGCACTATGCTTCTTTAGTCCACATGAATTCCAAGCATATCACTCAAAAACTGTTTGTCGGAAAAGAAGTGAGAACCACCAATTGCTGCAGCATTTTCAACATCCTCAAGCGGCGTTACGGGAAGAGCAAGCTTTCTGGCAATATATTCTTTCAAGCCCGGTATTTGTGATGAACCGCCAGAGATAAAAATACCTTTACGCAAAATTTCTGCAGAAAGTTCAGGGGGAGTTGTACCCAACACGGAACGAACCACCTCAATCAAATCGTCAAGCAATGGCGAAACCGCATTATACATATCACTTGCTTTGACCTTGGCATTTTTTGGTGAGCCGTCATAAAGAGCGCGACCTGTAACGTAGTTTATGTTTGTGTCATTGTCAAAAAGACTTAATGCATCAAGCTTAAGCTTTTCAACCGTAAAATCTCCAATCTTAACATCAAAATGGTCGGCAATATAATCCACAATAGCATTGTTGTAGGCATCACCTGCTATATTCACAGAACAGCCCGAAATAATACCTTGATTTGTTACGGCTGCAATTTCAGTCTTTCCCGAACCGATATCAACGAACAATCCGCCGATACTGCCAGTGTATGACAAAAGTGCAAGTGGACTTTCCACAAGTAGAATTTCCTTTACTCCAACTTTCAGCATAACTTTTTCAATCGCCTTTCGGTCAGAATTGATAAGAGATGATGATATCAAAACTATAGCGCTTATTTTTGGCATAAAAATAGAAGTTGGAACAACTTTTCGCAAAAAATATGACATTAACATTGCGCACATTTCTATATCTATTATGCTTCCTTCTTTTATCGGAGAAATAACCCTTGCACCACCAAGAGACTGTGACAGCATGCTTTGCGCACGGTAACCGGCTTCTCGGATTTCATATTTATCGTTGACTTTTGTGGCTATAGCAAGCGCAGGTTCGCGAAGAACCAGTCCTACACCACGCTGATAAATTGTGATGAAACTTGAACCTAAATCAATGGAAAGTTCAATGGTTGACATATAACTCCTAAACAAGCAGTTTGATATTCTGCTCTTTTTCTATTTTTCTTAAAAGCTTTTCAAGTTTTTCTAGCGGCAAACCCATAATATTTGAATAACTGCCCTTGTATTTCTCAACAATTTCGTTGTCCTGAATTCCGTATGCGCCTGCTTTGTCAAGCGGCTTATATTTTTCAACGTACTCTCGAACAGCGCTCTCGGAAAGATCTTTGAACTTTACCTTTGAAACCTCGACAAACTGATATGTTTTTTCTACTGTCTTGATACAAACTCCTGTGTAGACATTGTGCCACTTCCCTGATAAAGTCAAAAGCATTTTCACGGCGCTCTCGATATCTTTCGGCTTTCCGAAATGCTCGCCTTTGTAATATACTGTGGTGTCAGCTGACAAAATCACGTCACCACCTGACCACATAGCTTTGCTTCTGGCTATATCAAGAGTCATTTTCTTAGGATTTTTATGAGTTGAGCCTTCGTCAACATTTGAAGGCTCAACCGTGAAATTATTTGTTAAATTTTTAAGCAACTCGCTTCTTCTTGGAGATGCCGATGCCAAAGTAATCATTATAATATTTCCAGTGTTTTGTTGTAGGCAAGCTTAAATTCAGACGCACACGTCAACGCATCCTTGATTTCAAGGGAACAATCGCCCTCGGTTTCTGTTTTTACTATCACGCTGCCTCCCAAAACATCGCAATCGATGCCCGTGATAACGCCCGACATACTCCTGTCAAAGCTTTCTGCAATTCTCAAAATAACTGAAAGCTTGCGGATTGCATCCAAATCCTCAGGAGTCAACATATCTTTGTAGCGAATCAAATCTTCGCGGTTGAATTCTGCTTTTCTATGTCCGCCGGCAACAAAAGAAGCCAGCACCAAGTCCTTGTGAGGCACACCGTAAAGATTTGAATTCAAAATAATATAACTGCTGTGTCTTTGGTGATTGTAGTATTTTATGCGCATACCGCTGTCGTGAAGTAAAGAGGCAATTTTGAGCACTCTCATATACACACGTGGCAATTTATGCAAAACCTTAAGCTGGCGGAACAACTGCACCGAAAGATTAAACACATGCTCTGCGTGAGGAATATTGATATCAAAGTAATGCATCAAAGTGTCAAGGCTGTGTCCCAAAACATCTGTAATCGGCTTTTCCTGAACAGTCGGCACTGCGTGGCGGAACATTGCTCCTTCACGAAGTCCAGACCCGCTTATCATTATTTTAGAGAAATTGCATTGTGTAATAATCGCATTCATTGCAGCAAGTGCGCTCGGAAAGATATCTGCGCGTCCTGATGACAAACCTTTGATTTTCATTGTGCTGTCAAGGTCAAGTGAACGTATTGTGCTGTAAATTTGACTAAATTCTGTTGTTGGCACTTCATAGTTGTGCGTCATATTGAAAGGATATTTCTTTATTAGTCTTGAAATCCTACCCAAATTTCGGAATGCGCCACCGACACCTATTAGCTGAGTGTCAGGGTCAAGTGTCGAAAGCCAAGGAACTTTTTCTAAATTTTCACGGACATAATCTTCAATTTTTTTGGCTCTTTCAGCGGGCTCGCTTGAATCATTTTTGAACAAATCTGTAAGCGTGACCGAACCGAACTCAAGACAAGCATTGGCAACGATATTTTTGCGGTTATAATAAATAAGGTTGGTGCTTCCACCACCCATTTCCATAATCAAACCCTTTGGAATTTCCATCGAGTTGATAACTCCCATATAAACAAGATGCGCCTGTTCGGTTTCAGTCAAAACTTTTATTTTGATTCCACAAACCGCTGAGACTTCTTCAAGAAAACTTTTTTGATTTTTAGCTCGTCTTACTGCCGCTGTTGCAAACGCATAAATTTTATCTATATTATTCGCATCGCAAAGACGACGGAACATTGTTAAAGTTTTGATTGTCTGTGCCACGCGTGCTGGCTTCAAAAAGCCATCCCAATCCATATCTTGCCCCAAACGGACAGATTCTTTTAGTTCATCAAACACGACAAAGTAGCCACCCTCTAAGATGTTTACGAGCACAAGTCGCGCAGAATTTGAACCGATGTCTATTATTGCTATTTTTTCCATTTTTTCTCCGTATTTCTTTAACGAGCGGATACTCCACCCAATCTAAACGTACTGTTATTATATCATACAGAAAACCCCTATTCAAGAGGTTTTCCAAAATTCTTATTCGCTTTATCTCTCCTCTTATTCAGCCAAAACATCTCTGGACTTTGCTTAATAAATTATTCTTAGCACTATCTTCGCAATTATCTTTCATATATACTTGCGCAATAATTTTTATTTGTTCAAATCAAGTTCCAAAATGCATTTTGAAGGACATTTTGCAACGCACACTTTGCAGCCTGTGCATTTGTCATAGTTGATGACAGGCAAATTATTCACCATTTCTATTGCACCTTGCGGGCAGTTCTTTGCGCAAAGACCGCAGCCTATACATCCGTTTTTACAGAAAGCGCGCACGTCTTTGCCACCACGCACGCAGTTTGAACAAGCGATATAAACCTTCGCAGTGATTGGCACTCTTTTGATTATGCCCTTAGGGCAAGCTTCTACACATTTTCCACATCCTATGCATTTGTCATGCTCAATTACTGCATATCCACCGTCTCGAACATCAATAGCGTGCTCAGGACAAGCATCCGTGCACGAACCCATACCAAGACAACCCCATTTGCAAAGCTTTCTTCCTCCGCCCAAAAGTTCCATTGAACGGCAGTCGCCATATCCCATATAAGTATATTTGTCAACAGCAGAATTTCCGCCAACGCAACATACCACGGGAACAGTTTGGACTATATCGGCATCCACACCCAAAATGTTTGCAATTTCTTTTTTATTGTCAGCTGAAGTTGCATTGCATAAGGACAAATCCGCTTTCCCTGCGACAAGTGCCTTAGCGAAAGCTTCACAACCTGCATAACCGCAAGCTCCACAGTTCGCACCTGAAAGTTTGTTTTTGACCTTATCAATTCTCTCATCCTGCTTTATTGCTAGCTTTTTGCCAAGAACGGCAAGTAAAGTACCAAATATGGCCGCAAGCACTAATAGGACAAGTGCGGAATACAAAATTGTCAATGAATTTACCATAATGCTACCTCCTTAGCCTACCATACCTGAGAATGCAACAAATGCCATACTCATTATGCAAGCTGAAATCAATGTGATTGGAAAACCTCTAAACGGTTTCGGAACATCTGCATTTGTCATTCTCTCACGAATACCTGCCAACAGCAATATTGCAAGAGTAAAACCGACGCCCGAGAAAATACCGTTCAAAAACGACTGAAGTAAACTCGAAGCAGTCTCAATACCAAAGGCTTGTATGTTCAAAATTGCAACACCAAGCACTGCGCAGTTTGTTGTGATAAGCGGGAGATAAACTCCAAGTGCTGAGTATAGCGACGGCATAAACTTTTTCAACACCATTTCAACAAGTTGAACAAGAGCCGCAATAACCAAAATAAATGCGATTGTTTGCAAATATTCGATTGAAAACGCCACTAAAACTTGTTGTATTAGCCAAGTGAATATTGAAGCAATACCCATAACGAAAATGACCGCCATTCCCATTCCAAGTGATGTATCAATTTTTTTGGAAACTCCCAAAAATGGGCAAATACCGAGGAATTGCGATAATACAAAGTTATTGACGAAGACGGCGCCGATAATCAAAATAAAATATGTCATAGTGCCACCTCCTCAGATTTTATTTCATTTTTTGCTTTTATTTCAGATTTTCTCATTTGAGTTGCCTTATCTTTTTTCTTTTGCGCATAATCAGTTAACGCATTAACAGCTGCCATAAGCAACCCGAACACCAAAAATCCACCTGCAGGCAAAATAAATATTGACATTGAGAAATCGCTCAATGCACTAAACTGCCAACCCATTTTTATTCCTGCAAGCTCGCCGAAGAAGAATGAGCCCGAGCCAAAGAATTCACGAATTATACCTATTAACATAAGGGCGGCGGTGAAGCCGAGTCCCATACCTATTCCGTCGAGTGCGCTGTCCAAAACAGGATTGGTTGAAGCAAATGCTTCTGCGCGCGCCAAGATTATGCAGTTGACAACAATAAGTGGCAGATATATTCCCAACGAGTCATAAAGCGAGGGAATAAACTTCCTTAACACCATTTGCACCACCGTGACAAAGGTCGCTATAATAAGCACATAGGCAGGAATCCTTACTTTATCAGGAATAACTCTGCGAAGCGCAGAAACCAGCATATTTGAGCATAGCAAGACAAATGTTGCCGCAAGCCCCATACCTAGGCCATTGACTGCACTTGTTGTGACAGCTAGCACTGGGCAAGTTCCAAGCACTAGTCTGAAAACTGGATTGTTTGTGATGATACCGTTAGAAACGATTGCGCCACTTTTTATCATATTTTGTTTGAAGCTGCGTTTCATTATCTTGCACCTCCAAAATTATTGTACGCATACAAAACTGCATTCAAAGCATTGTTGACTGCCGTTGAAGTTTTTGTCGCGCCTGATATAAACTCAATATCGCTGTCCGCAGTTCCGTCATTGGATTTGACAAAACTTTCGACATCACTCAGATTGACCCCAATATATTGAGATAAATGACTTACAGCAAGAGCCTTTGAACCGATACCCTTTGTTTCCTCTTGAGCATAAACTGTTATGTCGGTGACGACATCGTCACTCACAAACACTAAAAGTTCAACAGTGCCACTGTATGCGCCTGAACCAACCGCGCGATAAATAATTGCGTCGACGTCAATTGGGTTTCCTATCGAAGGAGTGCCGTCGCCAACGCTGCCAACAGCTTTGAGGACCACAAAACAATCCTCGATATAGCTTTTTGCTCCATCTTGTGAAATTATTCGCGACTCATCCTTTCGGACAAGCTCACTCGAAACTGAATAGTGTGATGCAATTTCCGAAATAATTGCGGCATCAGCATCTACATAAGTCAAATAGTTTATAGTTCCAAGCAATGCACCTGCAAAAACTGCAATCACTGTCAAAACAATAATACATTTCAAAATATCGCGGGTGCTTCGTGACAGCTTGCGTTTTGGCTCATCTCCGTTTTTAGTTTCTGCCATGGCCTTTAGATTTGCCATACCTGCATCTATCTTATCAATTGCATCAAAATTTTCGCTTTCTTTTTCTTTTACTTCTTGTACTTGCTCAGTGAAAGCATTTTCTTTCAATTCTTGCTCTTTCATTTCTTGTTCTTTCATCTTCAAGTCATTGACTTTCACTTTTTGAATATCCATGTTAGAGGTTTTTTCTTTATTAGACATTTGAACCTCCTTTTGCAACTTTTTGTGCTTTCTTTTCTGCAAAATAATCCATCATACTGCGCTTTGGATGACCGTATGGTTTTGGTATTATTTTTTCAATGAGCGGCGATACAATATTCATAAGCAAAATTGCAAATGAAACGCCTTCAGGCATTGTTGAAAATTTGCGTATTATAACAGTCAAAAAACCACATCCGCAAGCAAATATAATTCTGCCGAGATTGGTGTTTGGAGTTGTTGCATAATCTGTTGCCATAAACACAGCACCGAATACCAATCCGCCGCCAAGCATATAAGTCCAAACATATTCGCCTACATAACCGCTGTTAGCAAAAAATATTGCAGTAAAAATAGCCGTTGTTCCAATATAAATTATTGGAATTTTCACATCAATGACTTTGCGTACAGCCAAATAAACTCCGCCGATAAGCACTGCAAGAGTGGAAACTTCACCTGCGCTTCCGCCTATTTTCCCTAGGAACATATTGAGTGCTGACAAACCGTTTGCAGGATTTGCACCCGATTCGATTGCCGCTTTGACTGAAGCAAGAGGTGTTGCAGAGGTTATCGCAGCAGGAAGATTTATATTGAAAGCTTCTGATAAATATTTGACAAGCTCACCCGCTCCGTTTGCCAAGTTTATTGGCAAAACATATGATGTCATAACTCCACCCCAGGCAAGCACTAAAAATATACGCGCTGTTATAGCAGGGTTTGCAAAGTTTTTGCCGATACCGCCAAACAACATTTTGACAATTATGATTGCAAAAAAAGCGCCGATAACCGGTACAAAAAGCGGAACAACAGCAGGCAGGTTTAATCCAAGAATAACACCCGTTACCACTGCGGACAAATCACCGACAGTTTGAGGTTTTTTGCGAATAAGGTTGAACAGCCATTCCGCAAAAACGGCACTGCCGACACACAGCAAAATGCT
Source organism: Clostridia bacterium (assembly GCA_028710495.1). Taxonomy (GTDB): domain Bacteria; phylum Bacillota; class Clostridia; order Christensenellales; family CAG-917; genus STD2-102. Next base: position 54,756 of record JAQUST010000006.1, on the reverse strand, counting down.
GACTAAAGGATACAATCCATAAATCAAGACCGATGCGATTACGCAGGGAACAAGCGCGATAATGACATCGAGCATAATATTTCTTGTGGTGCGCGGACTTGTGATATGGGGTGATGATGATACAAGATAATTTTCCATTACTTCAACCCCTTTTCTTTTATAATGCGTTTTGCAAGTCGTATTGCCTGCAATAAAGGTCTCTTTGCGGGGCAGTTGTAGGTGCAAACACCACATTCGATACAGCTTGCGACATTGAGTTTTATTACTTCTTCAAAATTGCGGTGCAATGTGTTTTCTTCGATTTCATTCGGGAGAAGATTCATAGGGCAACCCATACCGCATCGTCCACAATTTATGCACGCGGTAGTATCGCTTTTGGATATTCTGATTTCTGATAGAAAAAGTAAGGATGAAGTGCCCTTTGTGGTGGCAGGCTTCAAGTTTGCCTGCGCAAATCCCATCATTGGTCCGCCGCTTATCACTTTGCAAGTGACTTCTTCTGCCACATTGCCACGGCACTCGTCATAAATGAATTTATAAGTTAAGCCAGTACGGGCAAAATAATTGCCTATCTTTTCGACTCCGTCACCCGAAACAGTCATAGCACGCATATAACAAGGTTCACCCTTTATCGCTCTTGCAACGGAATAGGCAGTATGCACGTTGTTCACCACAACTCCGACATCCATAGGAAGTCCGCCAGTCGGTACAACTCTGCGAGTTATTGAATAAATCAGTTGTTTTTCTGCGCCTTGTGGATATTTTGATTTGAGTTCGACAACTTCTATTTTTGGCGGGCATTTTTCTGCCAGCAGTTCAATTGCCTCTTTCTTATTGTTTTCAATACCTATATAAGCTTTTTCTACGGACAGCGCCGTCATTAAAAGCTTCACACCTTCAATAAACTCATCGGTTTTTTCAAGCATAAGTCTGTAATCACAAGTGATATATGGCTCACATTCTGCTCCGTTTATTATTAAGGTGTCAACAGGTTTTGAGGGCGAAAGTTTGACATGCGTCGGGAATGTCGCTCCCCCCATGCCTACGATACCAGCCTCTTTGACGCGTTCTAATATGTTTTCTTTTGTGGGAACAGTAATTTCGGGAAGTGAAACCGTTTCATACCTGAAGTCGTTTTGAATTTCAATATGCTTTGCCTCTCCGCCCGTAGCAGTTGGGAGAGTGACAATATTTGTTACCTTTCCGGAAACTGATGAGAAAATATTTGCTGAAACGAATCCTCCAGCCTTGCCAATGAGAGTACCCGCTTTGACACTATCTCCGACTTCAACAATAGCTTGCGCAGGAGCGCCAATATGTTGAGATAAAGATATGTAAAGTTTCTCAGGCACTGCAAACTCAACAAGTGGGGAATTTTCTGTTATCTTGTTTTCCGGCGGATGTGTGCCGTGTTTGAAAGTTTTTGCCATTCTTCTTCCTTATTTAGTACTTATATTTCGACTAATTTTACATTGAAATACTATAATTGTCAATATACTTAATAAAGTTATATCCATTATTTGCACATATTTAACATTTATTTGTGATTTCAAATACATTTTTTGTTGAAAATTCAAACATGAACTTAAAATAATAGTATTATTTTTACAGTTTTAACAATTTAATATTTAATATTTTTTTCAATATTGCCAGGATTATTTTACAATCTTAATAATTTAATATTGAACAATATTTGTTTTCCGTATTAAAATGAAGAAAGGAGCAGAATAGGTTTTCGACATGAATTTATTACTCAATTTAAAAAAGGCAAATTAAAGAACGTAAATCGAAATTGAAAAAGTATATTATTTTTTTTGTTGCAAATTTAGTTGTTGTCTTTGTCTAGACTAAACAGACTTAAACACTAGTTAACTTCTAGTTTGGTAATTTATTTTTTGTTTTGCGAGGAACTAAACGGACATAGACCTCTTTGTCAACTATTCGTTATTAATTTAGTTTTTCTGTTTTGCACGGACAAAACTTGTTACGACACCGAAAATGGCTAGCACTATCAAAAAACCTCCAAAAAGTTTTTTAAGCAACTCAGGAGGAGCGCCGACAGCTAAAGATGAGGAAATAACAGCAAAAATTACGGCAGGCACCAAAATATACAGCAAACCTTTGGCCTCAATAAGTCTGTTCTTAAAATGCAGGTATAGCGCAAACAAGCTCATTGGCACAAATGCCAGAAGATTTATACATTGCGCTGCTTGCTGAGGCACATTCAAGACTAATGTCAAAATAGGAATCAGGAGCGTTCCACCTCCCATTCCCATCCCACCTAATACTCCGCCTGCCAAGCCTGCCAGTAAAAACCATAGAAACATTGTTTACCTCACTAATAATTATAATTTCTCAATTTAATGAGTTGAAAGCGTAAAAAAACATCACAAAACATATGTTTTTTCCGCATAAATGCAAAATTTTAAATTATCAATCTTATTCCTGCAATAACCATAACCAAATAAAATATCAAAACAAGCACTTTGTTGTTGAGCTTTGAAAGCAACACTGCTCCTGCTATACCACCTATTATTGTGCCAAGCAAAACCGGGGAGAATATTGAAGCATCAAGCGCTCCGTTACGTACATACACTATTGCACTCACAATCGATAAAGGCAAAATCACGGCTATTGCTGTTGCGTGTGCTTGTTTTTCATTGAGACCTGCCACAAAACATAAAAGCGGCACAGCAAGCATTCCTCCGCCGGCGCCAAAAAAACCATTGACAAAGCCGATAAATATTCCGCCAAGTATGAGAAATGTTATTCTTTTCCGTTTTTGTTGGGCGCTTTCCTCTTTGTATTTCAAAATCTCATTCTCTATCAATATTAGTTTTCTCCTAAGATATTTGCACCAAATTTGCTAGTGTACACTTGTATATAGGACTATATTTTGCTTTTTTAATGGAAATTATCAAAAATGTTTGCAATATTGAGCTTTATAATATACAATACTATGTGCGCTTATACGAATACAATAAATTCTGAATTACATCTAAAATTTCACTATAAACGCAAATCTCTACACTAAATATTTACAAGGTGCTTTTTTATGAAAAAGAGAAGAAAAATTATCAACCTATTGCTTATCGTACTGTTAGTGATGTCGCTGGCTATGCTTGCTGCCTGCAACAACACAACTCCGCAAGTAGAAGAAGATGACCCCGCAGCAACCGTAGAATTGACTGAAGGTTTGCTTATCACCAATTCTGACTTGAAAGTTACCACCGGTACTACTTACCCGCTTAAACCATCAAATTGGACTGGCGCAGCGTTTTCAACCACTGCTTATCCAAATGATGTTATAGCTGGTGTCATTGATGTCAGTTCTTCCACTTATGATGCTAACAAATCAAAATGGTACAATCTGGCAAACCCTGGCAAAAACGGTGCCCCCGATGATGACGCCGAATTAATGATTTATATGCCAGCGGCAGACACCGACATTGACGGTGTTGATGAGGCAAAAGCTGAAATTGAATATGGACCGACCGCATACGGCTACACCTCCACTTCATTTACAATATCACCTGGTTATTATTACAAACTTCTAGTTGATGTAAAAACTGAAGATATTGCAGGCGGCGCAAATGCGGGAGCAAGAATTTATGTTGCATCATCTGCCTACACCGAATTTAAGAGCATAAACACAAACGGCGAATGGGAAACCTACGAAATTTATATTGAAGGTCCGAAAGATTCAAGCAAAACACTCACAATAAATTTCTCCCTTGGTTACTACTCCGGCACACATACTTCCGAGTATTTGACAACAGGTTATGCATTCTTTGACAATATCGAGCTTGCAAAGATTGCGGCAACCGATTCAAAAACCGCACAAGCTCAATACGATGAAGTCACCGACGCAATGGATGACCAAATAAACAAAATCACATACACTGTTCCAAACGGTGAATTCGATTTTGGTTCAGTCGCGTCAAGTTCATCTTCATCCGCTCCATCGCTTTGGACACTTTCCACAGGCGGATCAACAACTGATTACTCAGCGCCGACAGCCTATCGCTACAATGGCATTGTAAACACTGAAGAAAGTGCGTTCACCACAAGCAAATCAAAACTTGGTACCACAATCTACACAGTTGAAGGCAGTGCAGTTGTTGCAAGAAGCTCGGTTTCTGACCTTACAAATCCCGGCGTCTCAACTGGAGTAGCCGGCACGAATGTCTATATGTTGTCGCAAATCTATATGACAGCACAGTATCTCTATTCAACAACACCTATAGTTATTGAAAAAGGCAAATATTATGTGCTTACCGTTCCCGTTTACACAACCGGCATTTTCGGTGAAGGTGTCACAATAACACTTTCAGGAAACGGCGAGAAGATTTCCTTTACAGGCATATCAAAATCAGTCTACGATGACGAAGAAGCTCAAACCGGAGTAGCAGGCACCACAAGCGGCTGGTCAACCTATACTTTTGCAATCAAAGGCAATCAGTATCGTGACCTTTCATACACAATGCAACTTTGGCTTGGCACAGGCGACACTTCCGACAATACGGAAAAATCCGTCACCCGCTACACTGGCGCAGCTGAAGACTACACAACAACGACAAAGAAAACAACTCAGACAACATATGAGTCAGACGGCACGTTTACAAAAGGCTGGGCATTCTTTGACAGCATCAAGTTGGCAGAGACCTCTGAAGCAAATTACAATAGCTACGGAGCAGTTCCCGTTATTACATTTGGAAGTGAAGATACAGAGATTGATGGCGAAGCTAATCAATCAATGAGACTCAATTTGAGCCAAACAAATTATTTCACAACCTTTGACGGAAATTTTGGAACAAACTTCAATGATGCAAACATTTCTTATGATGACAACACTCTTGGCACTCCGTCAGGTTGGGTCACGTCCTTTGATGCCGACTCAAACAATGCAAAAATTGATGGTGTAACTATAGATTCATTGACAAGAGCAGGAACTGTTGACACCTCTGATGACGAATATTTTACAACACTAGGACTTGCAAATCCGGGCGTGCCTTATAATATCGGCACAACAAATGTGCTCATGTTGAGAAACACCGCAAATCAACTTTACAGAATTGACAGCGCAAACTTCGATATAATAAGAAACACTTCATACCGCATTTCAGTTTGGGTTAAGACCGCAGATATCAAAGCCACATCGGGAGCATACATTTATCTCTTGGATGAAAACGATGCAACTTTGAAAGCCAGCGCACTTATAAACACTGCAGACTATGAAGATGAATTTACAAACGATTGGGTAGAATATTCATTTATTGTCCGTGGCTATAGCGATAAAGATATCACAGCCTCGCTCAGACTTGCTATTGGTTCGGGTGACAAATGGGCATCAACCACTCTTGCAAACGGAACAGCTTTCTTCGCAAACGTAAATTGTTGCGCTATCACCGAAACTGAGTACACCTCACTTTCAGCAGTGACTTCATACACCACTAGCGCATCATACAGCACAACTGAAAGTGGACTTCTTATCTACAACCGCGCGTTTGATCTTATTGATTTGGATGAGACGGAAGGTATGGTTGACGGTGAACTCAGCACAGCTTTAGGCACGCCACTCAACTGGACAGCTTCATCAACAAAGAATACTGATGTTAAATCAGGCATTGCAAAATTTAACACAGGAAACGGCACTGATTTTATCATCGATCCCGCTTCACAGCTTGACAATCTAGGTTATTCTTCAGCTGTTGAAAACGAAGTCGCCAAACTCGGCGGAGCAAACTGGAGCATATATGATAATTGGCCAACAGACAGTGCATCTGCAATCGACAACTTGAACGGTGGTCCAAACGCACTTGTCATAGATGGAACATCGGGCGCTGACTCATATGCATATGGTTACGCCTCTGATTCAATTTCACTCTCAAAAGTTACAAACTATTCCATTTCAGTTTGGGTGAGAACGGTCGGTACTGTAACATACAGTCTTTACCTCATTGGTGAAAATGGTTCAACAACCGAATTTGACCAAACAAACTATATTCAAGTCACCACTTCTGATGGCGTTTGGACAAAGCATACTTTCTATGTTGAAGTCGGTCTTGTTTCTACATCAGTCAAGCTTGGTATGTGGCTTGGAACAAATGCAGAAGTAACTGATGAAGTAAAATCAAAAGGCATTGTAATTTTTGATTCAATAACATATAGTTCAACAGTAACCTCAGAAGAATTCGATGCACTTTCAGTTGACACAAACAATCGCAAAATGTCATTCCTTTCTGACGGTTTTGACGCAGCAGGCAACGAAATAGGAGCAAAATCCAGTCTTACTTCCCCGGATGGTTGGACAGGCGAAGCCGTCACTGGCGGCACTGCAACAAAATCAGCGAAAGGTGTTATTTACGCAAAAGACTTCGGTTCATTTATTGATCTTGATTCAGTATTCGGTATCAGTTATCCAGATGGCTATGCCACAATGGAAGAAGGCGCAGAAAAAGATGCTATAACTGCAGATGTTGAAGCATCAAAGATTCCAATTTCCGAGCTCAATCCAATGTCCAATGGCGGAAGCAGATTCCTTATCATCAACAATAAAGAAGACAACGGATATTTCTACACAAGCACAGCCTACACACTCTCAGCAGAAACTTTCTTCCGCATAAGCGTTTGGGTGAAGACTTACAACGTCACTGAAGACAAGGGCGCATACGTTGAACTTGCGGTGACCGACAATGACAAAGAATTTATAAATATCAATACTTCAACTTGGACAGAATATGTGTTCTTTGTTAAGACTGCAGACACAGACATCAGCAATGTCGCAATGAAAATTGGTCTTGGCAAAAATGCAGAAACCGAAGAAGATACAAACAGTTTATTGACTGGATATGCAATGTTTGACAATGTCACTTTCGGCATTTTGACAGAAGCAGAATATGAAGCAATTGACACCGAATCCGAGCTATTTACTTCAGGCAGAGCATACGTCATTGAAGCGCCTGAATCATCAGCAAATGTGGACGATGATGAAGATCCTAACGAAGAAGAGCCAACATGGTCACCTGACCTCACCTATCTCTGGTGGATGATTCCAACAATCATTATGGCATTAGCACTTATTATGGTTTTGGTTGCAGTTATCGTCAAAAAATTCTACAAGCCAAGAAAGCAAAAGGCACTTGAGGCTAGCTACTCAAAAGAAGCAAAGACTTCCGATTCACTTGAAGTCAAAAAAGATGAGTACGACAAATTCAAGGAATAATCACAAAAGTTGTTATTATATTTGATAAACTAAAACACTCCGCAAATTTGCGGAGTGTTTTTTTACTATTAAGCAAAACTTTTGTTGAAATTAATTTTAAAATATCTTCACTTCTTTGTTGCTTTTTGCCTTTCTATTTTATCAATATTTTATTGCTTTTTTGCTTTTTGTTTTTAATCAACAAAACCTTTCATATACTTTAAGGAGGTTTTCTATGTATATAGTCCACAAAGTAACTTGCGGTGAAACCATTGCTCAAATAGCAAGAGATAATCACTGCACCACGTCAAAAATTAAAAAGCTTAACGGTATAAGCTCAACTTCCGAAGGGGAAAGACTGCTCATAGAGCTATTGGAGGGGACTCCCTATATAGTGAAGCCTTTTGACACGCTTTCCAAAATAGCGGAAGTTTTTGGCGTCTCGGAACAAGAATTGTGTCAGCTCAACGGTGTAAATGAAGTATATGTCGGTGAAGTAATCGTTTTACCAACGCAGTCGGTTTAGGAGGCGCATATCAACAAGCTTATTAAATCTGTAACAACTGTGACAGTTTTTTCGGTGACCACCCGATTTCTGTCATTTTTGTTCAAAGTTTATATATCACGCGTACTAGGTGCAGAAACAGTTGGACTTTATCAAATATGCATCTCAGTACTCATTCTGCTTCTCTCATTGACGGCTGGAGGGCTACCGACAGTTTTGTCGCGTAAGATTGCAGAAGCTGAGGTAAAGGGTGATTACAGACGACAAGGCTCGTTAATGAGCGCTTCACTGCTTATAGGTTTAACGCTTTCTGTTGTTGTAATCACAATATTCTACGCACTAGGCGACAAACTTTCACTGATATTTGCTGATGACCGTTGCGTAGACATGTTTTTGATTATGTTGCCTGCTGTTTTGACTTCAACTCTTTACGCAATAATCCGCGCATGGTTTTGGGGCAGAAAAAAGTTTTTGGCTTTTTCGTTTACTGAGTTCTTAGACAACATATTCAAAATAGGTTTTTGCGCAATGTTTGTTGGAGGTTTGATAGCTGGTTTTTCAGGCTCGATAGGAATAGCTATTGCATTCACAGCGGCTGACACTCTTTGTGTTATTGTTTTGTTTATTTTATTCTTCACTAGTGGCGGTCGACTTAATAAATCAGCAGGCTTTTTACAACTCGGAAAATCCTCTGCGCCTATCACAACAATGCATATTACGGGAAGCTTTGTTTCTTCACTCACCGCTATTGTTATCCCCGCCCAACTTGTCGCTATCGGTTTGACCTCTGCTGAAGCAACAGCAGCGTTTGGACGTGTTGCTGGCATGGCAATGCCTTTGCTTATGGCACCGACTTCAATAACCGGAGCATTAGCAGTTGTTCTTATTCCTGAAATGGCGTCCTACGCTGCAATGGGCGACACAAAATCATTGGTTTCCAAGCTTGAAAGCTCCATAATTTTTTGCATGTTTATTTCATCTTTGTTTTTTGTGTTATACGCTCCGCTTGGCAAAGGACTCGGTTTATTGTTCTTCGGAGATGAGACGGCAGGACTCTACACCGCGCAATGTTGTCTGCTTATGTTTCCGTTAGGCATCAATCAGGTCGTTGCTCCCGTAGTCAATTCACTAGGCATGGAAAACAAATGTTTCTTCAACTATTTGGCAGGTTTAGTGGTTCTTTTACCTTGCATTTTCTTTTTGCCAAAAATTATTGGAGTCTATTCAATGGCGGTCGGAAGCGGATTATGCTTTAGTGTGTCGGCAGTTTTGAATATGCGCACTTTAAGAAAACGGCTTGACAAGCCGATACGCGTGTTCAAAAAAAGCGGATTGCTTGTTCTGTGTGCTTTGCCAACAACGGCAATCACCTATTTTTTGCAAGGTATACTATCGCATTACCTTTCAAATGTTTTTGTCATTATCTTTGCCGGCGGTATAGGCGCAATAGCTTATTTCATATTAGTAACCGTTTTTAAGGCTGTTCAATTTGGAAGTATTTTTGCACACAAATTCAAATTTTTCTCAAAATCCCGTTCATTAGTAATTCAAAAGAAGTCGGCATAAACGCATAAACACTGACAACTTTCGCAAACTATTTTTGTGTTAAACTTATTTATTAGATGTATAGTAATATATTTTTTTCTGCTCATAGCGATGAGACTTATGGGCAAACGGCAGCTAGGTGAGTTGCAACCTTTTGAGTTCGCAATAACTCTCGTTGCCGCCGAGCTCGCATGCATTCCTATGTCAGACCAAACAATACCGATTATTTATGGAATTATCCCAGTGTTCACTTTGTTCTTAGTGCATCTTCTTATCACAAAAGTAGCTGTCAAAAGCATTCGTTTCCGAAAAGTGCTAAATGGCTCACCTCTTGTAGTCATCGACAAGGGAAACATATTGTGTGATGAATTGAAAAAACTTGATATGACTGCAAATGACTTGTTGGAAGCGCTACGAGGTAATGGATACTTTACACCTGCCGAAGTAGAATGTGCGGTTGTCGAAACCAATGGAACACTCACTGTAATGCCAAAATTTGCTAATAAGCCCGTGTCAAATGCTGATATGAAAATAGACGGTGGACAATCTGATTTGCCTATTACTCTAATTGTTGAAGGACATTGGCTTGGGAACAATATAAAAATAGTTGACAATTGTGTTTCAAAAGAACGCATTCTCAAAGTGTTGAAAAATTTGAATTTATCACAAAAAGATATTTTTCTTCTCACCTTGACTGGGGAAAGTATATTTATTCAGCCATTCAATAACGATTCAATCAACCGCTCTATTGCGGAATATCCAGATGATGAAAGCGAGGATATTGAAAGAAACATTGGCGAAAGCAAAACTACTGAGGGGCAAGGAGAAAAAGTTATATGAAAAAAATGATTATAGCAATAACCATACTTGCCGTAATTCTAACTGCAGGAATTTTAGAAAGTATTTTTGTTGAAAAAACTTTTGTTGAATTGAACAGTCGCTTGGAAATAGTTATACAATATATCGTTGATGACAATGTCGAAGCAGCTCTAAAATCAAACAACGATACTATCGAGTGGTGGGAGGGAAAAAGACATAGAATGGAAATGTTCACTTTCTCACCGGACCTGCGTTTGCTTTCAGTATCGCTGGGTGAATCGAAGGGAAGTCTTGAATGCGGCGATATGAAAAGCGCATTATCTAAAACAGAGAGCATACTAAATATTTCGAATAATTTGAGAGAAATATTAAATTTTAATTTGCAAGATATTATCTGAAAATGCAACAAACAGCAAAACAATAAGTTCATACGCAGAATACACACTTTATTGTGTGTATTCTGCTATTTGAACCATTATATTTATTGACTAGCACAGATACTGCAATATGTAATATAATAATCTAAGTATCAAAACTTATTCTCAATATTTTTCTAATTTACTATTTTATCGTAATTCAGCATATTTGATATGTCTATTATGTCGCCAGCGCCAAGCATTAAGAAACAATCATAATCTATTGCCATCTTCTTAATAAATTGAGCCCCGTCCTCCAAACCATTCAACAAGTTGTATCGTGAAGTAACAGCACTTTTTTCGTGTCCGCAAAGCAATTCCAAAAATAGTTTACTTGCACCAACACCGTCGCTCTCCTTTTCACGAGCGGCATAGGTTGGAAGAACGGCAAGTAAATCAGCATCAGAAAAACAAGTCACAAAAGCAGGCAACAACGAGCGAGTGCGAGAATATGTGTGAGGTTGAAACAAAACGGCAAGGCGAGGATATTGCTTTCGTGCAACGGAAATTGAAGCGCGGATTTCGCTCGGGTGGTGTGCATAATCAAAAATTATTTTTGCTCCTTTCACGCTTCCCATTTCTTCAAATCTCCGTTTCACTCCTTGAAAGTTTTCAAGCGCAAATTTTATATCATTGACCGCGATGCCACATTCACGGGCTACTGAAAATGCAGCAATAGCATTTTGTATATTATGATCCCCTTGATGTTTCAGTTGAATTGCACAAATCAATTCTCCTTTTTCATAAACATCGAACTCATTGCCAGTGGAATTCAAGCCATCTCGCCTCACCGCTTGATATGTGCACTCTCGGGTTGTAGAGTTCTTATTTGAAAATGTGATGATATGCTCACTTTTGCATATCTCCTCAAATCCTTGCCTCACAACAACACGACCGTTTTCTTTCACATTTGACACAAAACTTTCAAATGCGGTAAATAGCTCCTTTTCGTTATGGAAACAGTCGGGGTGGTCGCTTTCAATATTCAAAACTACCGCAATGTCGGGTCTTAGAGATAGAAAGCTACGACGAAATTCGCAGGCCTCAGTTATAAAATACTCATCGCCTTGCACAACAAGATTCGAATAGCCAATGACGTCGCCACCAATGTGAGCAGTAAACTTTTTTTTCGCGACACTAAAAATCGCAGTGAGCATCGCGGTTGTTGTGGTCTTACCGTGAGTTCCTGCGATTGCTATTACCTTTCCAAAATTTTGTGAGACTACTCCCAAAAATTCATGGCGCTCAAAAACCGGAACACCTGAATTTATTGCGAAACGCAATTCTGCATCATTTGAATTTAGAGCGGAAGTGAAAACAACAAAATCCGCATCAACAAATTCAGGGTGAGAGCCGACCCAAACTTGTATGCCCATTTCTTTTAGCTCGTCAAGTCTTTCGCTTTGAACTGCATCCGAGCCAGAAACTGTTGCTCCATAGTGCACCATAAGTTTGGCAAGTGCGCTCAAACTTATGCCACCGATACCAATAAAATGGATTTTTTTATTTGAAAATGATGTGTTCACAGCCCAGTATATGTAAAAAAACTCACATATGACAGCAATTTTATATTTTTTTTCAATTTGCCCCTTGAAATCATACCTTTTTTATTATATGATAAATTTAGCAAACACATAAGGACGGTGCAAATTATGTTCAACATTACCGATGTTCGAGTTAGGCTAGTAAAAAAGGAAGATGCAAAGCTCAAGGCTGTTGCTTCAATTATTATTGATGACTGCTTTGTTATCCATGACATCAAAGTTATAGAGGGGACTGATGGCAATTTTATCGCAATGCCGTCACGCAAGACCCCAGACGGAGAATTCAAGGACATCGCTCATCCAATAAACACAAACACTCGCGAAATAATTCGCAACAAAGTTTTTGAAGCGTACGAGCTTGCATTAAAAGAAGAAACAGTATAGGCTTTTTAGCTGAATACTGCCTTTATATCTACTTTTATAATATTATAAAAGTCATTATGCTTTTGCTCAAAATCAAATTTTGCACCTTTGTAACCGCATAAAAAATAATAAAAAAACCGATGCTTTGCATCGGTTTTTTACTATCAACATTTTTTAGCGATGAAACTCCCCTTTCAAATCAACGCCTCTTTTTAGCATATAATTATTTGTCCAAAAACAGTGTACCGCCAGCATTCATAATTCCGTTGGGGTCAAAATGATTTTTTAAGGCTTTAAGCACATCCATTCTTTCTTTTCCAATCGATTTCGCAAAATACGGAGCAAATAGCTTTCCGATTCCGTGATGATGACTCATTGCTGCGCCTGATTTTTGTATCGCGTCCAATATTCCTTCATGATAGACTTTGAAATCTTCAAGGTCATTGTCTTTCAAAATGAAGATGAAATACAAATTTGCTCCTTGTGGATAGCAATGTGACATATGAGTTGTGCAAATCGTGTTTGGTCTAGATTTGACATATTCGCGAACAAATTTGTGAACATAGTCCATATTGTCCCAGTTGACTGAACATTCCAATGTATCAATTATTATGCCGAAATCCTGACAATTATCTCTCATATACGGGTCTGCAAATCTTCCGTGTTCCCAACTCTTTGTGACATAGCCAGTCAAAGATAGCGCTCCATATTTTTTTGCTATTTTCTTTATATTCTTTGCAATATTTTTTTGCAGTCCTTTTTCACCATCGGTGAATCCGAGCATCAAACAGCGCTCATTTTCGCGGATTCCTTTTGCTGTTAAAATTGAATTGAGGGGACTGTCGGCAATGTTGTACATATGCATCATCAAATCCGTTTCTTCAGGGTCTGAAAGTCTGAAGACTGAAGGAAAACCAAACTCACCTTGCATAGCTTCACGCATTGCATTGCGCGCGTCGTCCCAATTTTTGAACATATATGAAAAGCGTTTGTGGCTTCCCGACAATTTGAATACTTTCAGCGTGACCTCGGTCAGTATTCCGAATGTGCCCTCGCTACCCATCATAATTTGGTCAATATCCGGTCCCGTTGCTTTTCGTGGATAACTGTCTGATTTTATTTTCCCTATAGGCGTAACATATTCCTGTCCCAAAACTATGTCTTCGATTTTGCCATAATAAGTAGAATTCTGTCCTGCTCCACGCGTAACAACCCAACCTCCTACACACGAATACTCAAATGACTGCGGGAAATGCCCGCAAGTGTAGCGAAATTTTGTTCCGAAATTTTCTGGCGCATTGTTCAAAATCTTTTCTAGTTCAGGTCCATACATTCCAGGTTGCACAGTTATAGTTTGATTTTCTTCGTTGAATTTCACAACCTTATTGAAGTTTTTTCGCAAATCCAAAATTACATTCGGCGATTTCATACACTCTGTGCCACGAGTGACCGACGAACCTCCCGCATATATGTAGATATAGATTTGTTCTTTGTTGCAATATTCAACTATTTTTTCTATATTATCGGTCGTACCAGGGTAAAGCACCAAGTCAGGCAGATTTTCAATTATGCCCTTTCTCAACCGCATTATGTCAATCATCGTTTTTCCATAACCGACTTGAAGCCGTTTGAACTCATCTGTCGTAGCATTCTCTGAGCCAACAATTTTCACAAATGTATCAATTTGTGCTTTACTAAGTTTTGAAGCACTCTTGAAGTCGACTACTTCCTCTCCCAAATCAACCGTTTGTTTGAAATCATCGTCGCTCAAATTGAAGCGCTCTTTCATTATTTTATAAAGACCTTCTTTGGGTATTTTATTTTTTTCAGGGTCACCCCATTTCATTATTGAGCGAAAACTCCGCTCAGTGGGCTTATCGGTAAACCAATTTGGCTCAAATCCCTTATACGGTTTTGTGGACATATCTCCTCCTTGTGAACAACTGCAGATATTTTTATTACCAAGCGTAAACAAATTACATAAAAAGGCAAATCACACCTTGTGAGCAACTGATGTTATTATTATATAACTTTATCTATAACTATTTTTTTCTTTTCAAAATTCCTGCAATCTCATTGTATAATTTATGGTTTGCAGGATAAATCTTTTTGTAAACTTTTTGATATATTTCTTCATAAATTTTGTGTTCTTCCATGTTAGGCGAATATTCTTTGCTCACCCGCACCATACCACGCACTGCGCTTTCAAAAGAATCATACATTCCAATCGCCGTAAATGCTGTTATTGCAGAACCGAGCGCCGATGTTTCGTAGGTCTGAACTTTTTGAACAGGCACTCCGAATATATCAGCAGTTATTTGGCAAATTTCATCAGATTGCGAACCGCCACCCGAAACCATAACTCGTTTGATACGGTTGCCCGTTCTCTTTTCCAAGGTTTTGAGACCGTCATACAAGCCAAACCCTATCCCCTCGATTATAGCTCTATACACATGTACTCTTGTGTGTACATCTGAAAATCCGAGTATTGCGCCTTTAGCATTTGGCATTTTAAGTCCCGGCGACCAATAAGGTTGCAAAATTAAACCTTCACAACCGGCGGGGATTTCACGCAATCTTTCATTTAAGAGTTTCTCGGCAGAAACCCCTTTTTTCAATGCCTGTTTACATTCCTTCTCAGCAAATTCCTTTTTGAACCAAGTTAGCATCCAATAGCCACGATATATTTGAATTTCAGGATTGTACTTGCCATTCAAAACCGCCGGATATGCAGGAGCAAAAGGTTGAGGTTCTATATACTTATCTGTTGAAAACTGCACGGTTGCCGTTGTCCCAAAGCTGAGTGACGCCGCATCATTACCAATTACGCCCGTTCCCAAAGTCTCACAGCCTTTGTCTGAGCCTGTTGCTATCACTTTGAGCCCGACAGGAATACCAGTTTCTTCGCTCGCCTTTTCAGTGATAAAACCCAAAACTTCTCCCGGCTCAACGAGTTCGGGCATATGCGCTCTTTTGACATCAAACAAGCAAGAAGTCAGCGCGGTATCACTCTGCCACTCTTTATTTTTGTAGTCAAATGGAATATGCGCACATTGAGCTGCCACCGAATCAATCATTTTATCTGTCAGTTTGTAGGTGATAAACCCCGAAAGCATCAAATACTTGAAAATTTGATTGAAAATTTCAGGTTCATTGTCATGTATCCAATTACATGCAGAAACGCGGCATTGAAGTTCGGCGGTTTCAT
This sequence comes from Clostridia bacterium, assembly GCA_028710495.1. Lineage (GTDB taxonomy): Bacteria > Bacillota > Clostridia > Christensenellales > CAG-917 > STD2-102. Next base: position 39,152 of record JAQUST010000006.1, on the reverse strand, counting down.
ACATATTCACCATTTTAAGCATCGATTTTTTAGATGACTTTATTCTGTCACCCACGCTTTCTATTTCTCTTTGGTCAAGCCATAGAATGATTGGACGAAGCACTTTTCCGTCACGGTCCATACATACGCATGTATCACGTATGGTAGTAACAACAACTGCCTCAATATCTTCCCACAGCTCAGGCTCATGCGTTCTAAGCAGCTGCGACGCTTCACAAAATTTTTCCCAATATACTTCCGAATTTTGTTCTGCCCAACCTGGATTGAGCGAAAAATACGGATTAAATTCTAATTTTACCTTGCCAAGAGTTTCTCCGCTTTTATTGAATAAAATAGCGCGAACACTTTGAGTTCCAAAATCGAAGGACAAAACCAATGGTTCTTTTTTCATTCTGATACCTCCTGCTTTTGTGTAAAAACGCTTTCAGTCGCAACAAGATTTATGCCAAGTCCCAAAATATTTTCCGCGACAACATCTCCACACTTTAGCTTTTTGGTCACATATAATCCACGCACAAATTGCATAAGTTCTTCTATTTTTGCTTTTGGAATATCGCTCTCTGTTTTCACTGGCAATACAGGAAAATCACAAAAAGCTGTAGCTACTGTCGTTGTCACAGAGCGCTTTGGCGCAATAGCTTCTTCTTTTGCAAAAAGTTCTCCGCGTTTACAACCGTTTCCACTCACCTTGTCGCCATCAACAGTCAGATGACAACTCTTTGGACATACAATGCAAATTAGTTCCATCCTTCCTCCAATGTCAATAACACTTTTGAGCTTCCATCAAGTCCATAATTTTGCAAATCGAGTTCAAGTCTTTGCATTTCTGGCGGACGCAAGTAACTAAACTTTTTTTCCAGCTTTATTTCTCCATTTATTTTCAAAATCAACTTGGCTTTGTCCATATCTCTTGCAGCTCTGAAAAAAAGTATCACCTTATCAAGCTTGCCCAAAATATCAAGTCTGGTCGGCACAAATGACAACAGCCCCTTACCTCTTTCTATCTCAATATATTCGCGTTTCGTGCCTTGATAATCCGCCGCACTCGCCCCTGCACTTTGGGCGCTTTCAGATACATAATCAACAAGGTCAAAAACATTGAGTGCATTTCCCGCTGAGAAAATCCCATCAACGCTAGTCATATATGTCTGGTCACATTCCGCGCCTTTTGTAGCGTTGTTTATCTTCACATCAAGTGTTTCTGCAATTTCGTTTTCGGGAATAAGCCCAACAGACAATATTAGTGCATCGCACTCAATAATGCGCTCTGTCCCCTCAACAACTTTCATCTTTTCATCAACCTGTGCGACCTCAACCGTATTCAATCTGTCTTCTCCAAACACCCGTGTGACTGTTGTTGAAAGATGAAGCGGAATGTTAAAATCAAATAGACATTGATGAATATTTCGTGTTAGCCCGCTTGGCGTGGGTTTTACCTCATAAACTCCCTCAACTTCCGCTCCTTCCAGCGTCAATCTACGCGCCATAATAAGTCCGATATCGCCGCTACCCAAAATTACGCACTTTTTGGTTGGCATTTTTCCCAACAAATTCACGAAGTTTTGAGCAACACCTGCGGTAAAAACTCCAGACGGTCTTGTTCCTTGAATTAGCACTTGCTTTGAAGTTCTTTCACGACAACCTGTTGCAAGCACAATAGTCTTTGTATCAATGTGGGATATGCCCTCTTTGTTGACAATCGCTATTGAAAATCCAAAATCTGCTTTCTTGACCGCTGTTACAAATGTAGTGAGAAAAACTTCCGTTTTTGTATTTTTAAGTAATTCGATATATCTCTCTGCATATTCAGGTCCTGCGAGTTTTTGACCAAAACGTATAAGTCCGAAACCGTCGTGAACACATTGCTTCAAAATCCCGCCAAGTCTGCTCTCTCTTTCGATGAGCGCAACACTTGCCCCATTCTCTGAAGCGGAAACAGCTGCCGCAAGGCCTGCAGGTCCTCCGCCAATGACAGCTACATCAAAAATTCTGCTCATTTGCGCGCACCTCCATTTTCAGGCTTTGCTTCTGACTCCGAAGTCTTTTCAGTATGTAAATCTTGAGTTGCTGCAACTTGTTTTTCTAATTTTTTAGTGCTGAATTTTTTTACTTCTTTCTTTATATCTCCGTTATTCGTTTTATCATTCTTTTTTTCAGACACACAATCTTCGCTTTTTTCAATTTTCATATCTTCTATATTTGTTTTCTTGCCATTTATATCTTCATTATTAGCTTTCTCGCCATTTATATCTTTATCATTAGTGTTCTTGCCATTTACATTTTCGTTCATTAAGCGTTTAACACTTTCAGCCTTAACTTGCTTTTTTTCTGGTTTCTTTGTGTCGCCAAAAAGCAATTCGCTACGCTCCTCGCCTTTTTGCACTTGCTCAGGCGATATTCTTTTTTCTTCTGCAATAATTTTGACAATCAATGGCGAGCAAAAACCACCTTGGCATCTTCCCATTCCAGGACGAACACGACGCTTTATTGCATCGAGCGAACAAACTCCCAACGGGTTTTTTATTGCATCCACAATTTCGCCTTTTGAAACTTCTTCACAACGGCATACTATTTCGCCATAATTCGGATTTTGTTTTATGAGTATATCTCTTTCCTCATCATGCATAACTGCAAGATGCGGTATCCCTTTGCGGATGGGATTAAAATTGCCGTTGCCCTCCGCTTTGAGTGTCTCCTCTGTCCATTTGCGTATATCAATTGCTATTGCTGGCGCAGCGGTGATACCAGGAGATTGAATGCCGGCAGCTTCAATTATATTTTTTGTAAAAATTCCTTTCCTTACAACAAAGTCTTCTTCATAAGTCGAGGCGCGAATACCTGCAAAATATGTAATGATATCGCTCTTGCAAAGAGATTCGGCAACAAGACTGTGTTTTTTCAATAGGCTTTCGATTTCTTCAATATTTGTGGTGTAGTCTTCGCGATACGGCTGTTCAATAGCATTTGGTCCAACTAGAATATTGCCATCAATCGTACGAACTAACCCCCCACCCTTTGTATGTCCTGTTTTCGATGCGTTGGTTTCACGATATTGAACAGGTGCTTTAGAAAAAGGACTTCTAGCAATAGACGCCTTTGCGTAATAAAATTTCTTTTTGTCAAGAATGAGATTCGTACCTTTTCTCGGATGTATAGTGAAAGTTCTGTCTCCTGCCATATCTGCAATAGTATCAGCGAATACTCCCGCACAATTCACAACAAGTCTAGGATGAATTGTTCCCCGATTTGTTTTGACAGATACAATTTGTTCACCGTTTTCGGACAGCTCCATACACTCGACTACTGTGTTGAAATAAAACTTCACACCGTTTTCTGCCGCATTTTCAGCAAGTGCAATAGTCATTTTGTAAGGTGAAACAACTCCTCCTGATGAGAAATACATTGCACCTTTTGTCCATTTCGGCGGACTAGGTTCGACATCGCCAAGTTCTTTTTTTGAAAGCGATTTAAGCCCCCACACACCAAGCATTTTAGCTTGAATTTTCATCATAGGACCAAGCAAAAACCGTTCCCAATTTTTTGAATAAATTATAATTTGAGCTGTCCTTTCAAATTTAACATTCAAGTCACGGCATAGCTCATCATACATTTTGTTTCCTGCCAAACAATAATTAAGCTTTTGCATACCCTTATGCAAATCTATGCCAACGTGAACACACCCGTCATTTCTTGATGAAGTGTGAACTGCGACGTCGCCCGATTTTTCAACGAGCCAAATATTTAGTTTAAGCTTTGATAATTCTCGTGCAACTGCAGAGCCAACAATACCACCGCCGACAATAAGCACATCAGGCTTTCCGCCTTCAAGCGAACTGTCTCTTTCAAGTGGCAATTTAATATCTTCAGAGAAGCCTTTCAATTTGATATCATTAATGACCCCGAGACTGTCGCTATCAACAGCAAGCGTCCCGGCAGTATAGATATCTTCCCATTCATCCAGTTCGCCTCTTAGCACAATACAACTGCGCTCAAACGAAACTGCAATCGACGGGTAAAGCCTCTCAATTTTTTTCTTAACCTTTGTAAAACTCATAGTTATCTTCCCTTTTACTGAGTATTTCCATTTACTTTCACAAAGAATTCGTATTCAAATTTATAACACTTTTAGACAAAAATCTCCATATATATTATTTATTATCACCGTTGCAAAGTTTCTCAATTTCCTTGAAATCAACTTTGCCGAAATTTGTGTGTGGAAGTTCACTAACAGCCTCAAAATATTTTGGAACGCTCCAATGAGATAAGGTCTTTTCAAAATAATCAGAAAATTTGTTTTTCAATTTCTCATCCAATTCCAAACCTTCCTTAAGCACAACATAAAGACAAATGAACGGTTTGCCTTCAATATTTTTTTGCGTTGCCACACAATTCAAAACTTCTTCTAGCTTTTTGGCGCTTTGCTCGATTTCGAGAGGAAAAACATTCATCCCTGAAATTTTGATAAGTCTTTTCTTTCTATCTAAGAAATAAATATATTCGTCTTTGTCCATTGAAACTATATCGCCTGTTTTCAACCATTTTTCGCCATCAATTTCAACAAAGGATTGTTTCGTTGTTTCTTCATCTGCTAAATATCCATCCATCATTTGTTCAGATTTGAACAAAAGCTCGCCCGCTTTCCCGCAAGGCATCTCAGACATATCTTCGCCAACCACTTTTGCGTCCACATTCAACAATGCTTGCCCTATTGAATCTGGTCTTTGTTCTGCAAAATTCAAAACGCAAACACTACCCATTTCGGTCAAACCATAGCCTTGCTGAACTACGCATTTTGAGCCCTCATCTTTTAATTTTGTGTTGAAAGCAACGCGCAGTTTTTCATTCAAATTGTCGCCGCCAACATACAGCTTTCGAATCCTTTTGACCACTTCACCACTAAATGATGGCTCTTCCAAAATTTTTTGCATCATTCTTGGAATCACACTCAAAACATTTATTTTTTGTTTGTTCATAAACGAAACAACTTTTTTGGGCTTAAACACAGGGACAAGTGCTGCTGCCATTCTTGAGCAAAGTGACATGTGTACACCGACAGAAAGTCCAAATCCGTGAAACAATGGAAGAATTGCCAACATTGTGTCATGTTCATCAAAAGGATATTGCATAGATTCAAGCAAGTTTAAAACAAGTGCATTGAAACTTCGGTGTGACAAAACCACCGTTTTTGAAGCCCCAGTTGTTCCGCCTGAGTGCATATAAACTGCGGTGTTACTGCCATCACTTTCAACCGAGGTATATTCCACTGCTTTTTTCATACCGATAAAACCCTTCCCGGTGATTAAAGAACAAAATACTATCTTCACTCCTTCAAGCAAAGGTTTGTACGCAAAATAATTTATTTCTGTCAACAAAGCAAGTTTAGGTCTTGTTGTTTTAAGTTGCTTTTCAAACTCATTCGGACTAGTTTTCGGATGTACCATACTCGCTATTGCGCCAATTTTGGAGCACGCATAGAAAGCTATAACCGATTGAGGGATATTTGGCAGGCAAATCGCTATGCAATCTCCTTTGCCAATTCCGCTTGCCGTCAATCGTCCTGCAACATTGTCGACCTCTTTTGTGAATTCTACAAATGAAATTCTTTTGTTCCCGAAAGCTAATGCATCACCTCTCGTGTGTTCAGCTGAATTGAGTACAAAATCATACATCGTGGTATTGATATCTTTTTTCATTTTTTTCCTTTAATCTTTGCGCTTTATTGCGCTTTATCTTGTTATTTACTTTATTATTATATATATTATATTGTATTGATAATTTATAGTCAATAGCGTTGTTCCAAATTTAGCAAACAATTGAAAAAAGCAAAACACCCGCGGATTTCCACAGGTGCCCTGCCAAGGGGAGATTATTTTCATCGTTTGTTGATGACAATTTGGTTGTCCTTTGCTTTACTTGCATTTTCAAATAAAGCACGAACACATACAATATAGTTTCTATCTATCTTTATTTTTCATTTAGCACAAGCACTGAAAGCGGGTCGATGTCAACATTATCTTTCGACATTTCAAAGTGCAAATGCACGCCGTCAAGAAATTCTTTTTGCATCGAATTTGACATAACTCCGATCACATCGCCTTTCACTACAGTTTGACCTGCGATAACTTGCATTGTATCGCCAAGCGAGTAGTATCTTGACACATAACCGTCTTCGTGAGTTATTATTGCATAGTTTCCCAAAAGCGGATCGCCACTTACAACTTCACTCACAACTCCGTCACACACCGCATAAACATTTTGATCTGAAGTGGAAACAAAGTCTACTGCCTCATGTGTTGAATACTGTCCCAAAGTTTGATTCCAGCATAAAGTTGTTGTTGAGTAGTCTGTCTGCACTGTCCCATTTACTGGTGCAACAAAACTGATTGGCACATCAACAGGTACTGGCGGGATGTCATCATCGTCTGAAGATGGAACATCAGGGTCTGGATTTGTTGGAGTGTCATCAATCACAGGTACGTCTGCAGGCGGGTCGAGCTGGGTGATAGGATCACTTATCTGATTATTTTTGTAGACTGTTACGCCAATGATTGTGCCTATTGCTGCGATACAAATAACGATTAAAAAAATATAACCGTTCTTTTTAAGAAATTTTCCTACTTTTCTTGTTGCTTGTTTGAAGTTTGCCATTTTTCAATCCTCCGTTTGCAAGAATTATTGACGCGAAAATAATTTTTATACATATTGTTTGAAAAATAATTACACGAAAAAACCGCCCCTTCGGAACGGCTTAGTTTTTCATCTATGTTTGCTTTCTTTATTTTCTTTGATTTTTTACTACTGCCGCGATTTTGATTTTATTTGCGGTTCCGCATTCTAACGATACTTGTTTAATTAGTTGCTTATTTATCTTTTCAAAATATTTTCAACTCTTTTATTTCTTTGGTAAAAAACCCAAAGAGAAATTTATTAATTTCCTTTTCATATTATTATTAAATTTTTTTTATCGATTCTTTTGTTTCTCTTGTATCTGTTTGTCAATTTTACCTGCAAAAATTGTACTTAAAAATCCTTCGCTAATATTTTTATCTTTGAAAATATAACTGAAAACCGGAGTGACAATCAAAGACATAATCATAGACACAACGCCAATTAGAGGACTTCTGCTGATACCCGCTTTTAATACCGCCACGAATGAACCACCACCCGTTTGCCAAATGCCCAATCCTACAATCATTGATATTGTAATAATAAAAGTAGATATAATGGAAGCATACGCGCCGAATTTATTCAATTTTTTTGAATATAACCCCAACACATATGGTCCCATAAAACAACCTGCCAGTAAACCCCAGCTTAAGCTCATCATAGTTACGATTGCATCAATCTGCAAAATTGCAAGAACAGCCGAAATTCCAACAAACACAAGGCACAAAACTCTGAGCAATATATTCGTATTTTTTTCGGGCATATCTCTTTTGACATAACCTTTGACAAAATCAATAGAAACAGTTGCTGAAGAAGAAAGTGAAAGAGCAGCCAGAGTTGACATACTTGCAGAAAACAAAAGCACCACAATAAGCCCTAACAGTGCTTCAGGCAAATTTTGAGTTATCATCATCGGCACTAGCCTGTCAGTTTTTCCGCCAAGTATATTTATAAAAGTGTCGTTGTCCACGAAAAGAGTGACCAAACTGCCCATAAGATATGCGCCTCCGCCAACAATAAGCGCAAACAAGGTGGAAATTATTGTTCCGCGCTTTATTGACGCGTCGTCTTTTATTGCGTAAAATTTGTGAACTGATTGCGGCAAAGCCCAAATTCCAAAAGAAGTCAACAACACCATAATGACAATATTAAATGCTGAACTATCTATAAACGATTTCCCCGCAGGTATAGCCGTTGACGGGATTATTCCCAAACCGTTCTGTGTCAACGTGCTAAAACCCTCACTCCAGTTTACTTTGTCGCCTGAAATAAACATAAAGACCATCACGACAACACCAACTATCATTATGATACCTTGAATAAAATCAGATACTGAAGTTGCAAAATAACCACCCATGAAAAGATAAAGCGCTGTAATGACAGCCAAAATGAGAATGCACCAGGTCGTATTCAAACCTATGACAGCTTCAAAAATATTCCCAAGACCTTGATAAACTGAAGATGAATATGGTAAAAGAAAAACAAATATAACTAGTGAAGCAACAAGCTTCAAATGTTTGCTTTTGTAACGCTTTTCAAAAAAGTCTGGCATCGTGCGCGCATTGAGCGTATTTGTCATATGCTTTGTGCGTTTTGCAAGAACTTTCCACGCTACAAATGTACCAAAAATCGCATTCCCAATTCCAATCCAAACCGCCGCCAGTCCAAAATTCCAACCGAATTTGCCTGCATAGCCCACAAAAATAACTGCGGAAAAATATGTAGCGCCATAAGCAAACGCTGTCAGCCAACCGCCAACACCTTTGTTTGCAAACAAAAATTCGTTGACACTTTTACTCTTTTTTCTGCATACCAATGCAACCGTTATCATAATGGCCATATACAGTGCAAAAATGATGTATTGCCATACCCCTGTTGCAGAAATCAGCGTGCTCATATTAGACATATTTATACTTCCTTAGTGTATTAACTATTTCAATGCTATCTTTTGAAAATTCATTGATTCCAAATATATTTAGAAAATTCATAGTATCCGAATAAAAATAGTTAGCTAATTATTTTTATAAATAAAAATTGAATGAGTATTTTCATTCAATTCAAATTCGGACATTTAATCATATTATTTTAGCAATCCCAAAATATCTTTGACTGAATTCAAAGTGTAGTCAGGTTTCACTTTGGATTCTTCTGCCATTTCCGCTGTAGTTTCTCCCGAAAGCACCAAAATGGAAACAAATCCGCAATTCTTTCCGAATGCGATATCTGTGTAAAGTCTGTCTCCAATCATGGCAATTTTTTTGTGCGGAAGATTATATTTCTTTGAAATTCGCTCGCCTGCGATTGTGTGAGGTTTGCCCATAATAAAATCCGGTGTGCGGTCGGTTGTCAATCTGATTGCTTCTATCATAGCTCCTACATCAGGCATAGGACATTCATCGGCCGGGCAGTTGAAGTCAGGGTGAGTAGCAATATAGGGAAGTCCCTTCTTCACAAATTTGCAGAATTGATAAAGTCTGTCATAGGTCAAAGATGTATCAAAGCCAATCACGCAAATATCTGGGTCATCGTCAACAACCTCAATGCCATATAGCGCAAATTCCGCGCGCAAACGAGCATTCCCGAGCAAATATACTTTGCATCCACGGTAATGGTCTAAAATATACTCACATGTAACCTGTCCACTTGTGTAGATTTCATCCGAATAAACACGAAGCCCAATATTATTTAGACGCGCAATATAATCAGTGTGCATGCGTGAAGAATTGTTCGTAAAAAAACAAATACGCTTGCCCATTTTTCGAAGTTCGTTGACTGTTGAAAACGAACCTTCAATTTCTCTGTCGCCAATATAGACTGTTCCGTCAAGGTCAAACAAGAAAAGGTCAACATCCTTAATATTGTGCGCTGTAGTTTTTGTCATATTCTTATGTTTCTCCCAAATTGAAATATCTATTCTTCAATTTAATTATTCATTGAGTAATTCAGTTTATTGCGTAAAATCGAATGATTTCACATCTTTATTTTTGTTCTAGCTTTTATGTAGCCTATGTTTTTGTATATTCGCAACTGATTTTATAATAGTGTTTTGATGGATAAAAAAACACTATCTGATTTTCATTTGTGAACATAAAATTGATTGCAATATATCTCAAAACAATTTTTATATTATAGAAAGTTTGGACGGAATAGATTAAATATAATTTTCTAAAGCTCCGCTTGCCTTCGCAAACCCAAGCAAACCACCTGCCAGTTCACCCGACAAGGACATAAGTGATAGCAGTTCTTTCACACAGAATGTGTTTGACAACCAAAAACCTGCATCCGCATATTGTCTGCGCCAGAACTTTTGTGCGGATTTGAAATTCAAATCACTGAGTTCATCAAGCAAATCTTTTCTATATTCGCTAAGTATATATTTAATTCTAAAATAACTGTTAATGCTCAAAATGTCAATTCTTTTGACTAGGGAAAAATAATTGAAGCCACATTTCTTCTCAAGTAGCTTCATCGTTTTCACCTTGTCAGGTGGAAGCAAAACATCTGAACAATCACCCGATAAATATGCTGAGTAGAATCCTGCAATAAGATACGAGGCAACAAAAACATATTCTCCAAAATATCGCTTGCCATCTGCGCGTGCCAATATATCTGCCAAAATCTCAGCTGATGCAACAAAACTCTGCCGTTTATTTTGCTTTGACAAATCCACAAGCTGCCAAAACAATTCAATCACATCCACCGTGCCGTCTTCCAGCATTATACGTTTGGCTCTTATTTTTGAAGCATTTTTGCCAATTTGCCCCGAATAAATTGTTTCAAACAAAAGCGATTCAACTCTGCGTTCGAACTCCTTTAGAGGTTGAGAAAGCACAATTCCGACTCCAGCGGCAACAAGCTGTTTTGGACACGACTGCAATTCCAGCTCGTCAGCAACAACAAATTTAGGAGCTTTAACTGCCGATATGTAACTGTCCGTAGAAGGTGCTGTGGCATATATTCCAAAATCAATATTTTGTTTTTTCGCAACAAGTGCGCACAACTCACTTATTCTTCCACTTCCGATAGCTATAATGAATCTGATATATTCAGGCACAGACAGGAGCAATTTGTTTTGCTCAGTCAATTTTGCTTCATCTGGCATACTCATCTCATAAACTCGCCAACCCGCATGACTCATTGCAACGGAAAGTTTGCGCGCAATATGCGCAACATCTGAAAGATAAATGATTGCAATTTGAGGAGATGGTGCAAAATCCTCGACGATATGCGGAAGTCTTTTTAGCATCTCCTTCCCTACCAAAACAGATGTGCCATCAACTTCTCTGCAAACAACATCTTTGCACAACAAAGCATCAATTTCGTTGTCTGCTCTTGACGCAATTTCGTTTTCTATTACGCTTACATTATTTTTGGTTGCTTCTTGTCTTCTCAATTCAAAAATCGCTTTCCCCATTTAAAAACCTCGTGCAAAATATAGCACGAGGCGCATATCAAAGATTAGGAATATTTGCCAAACAAAAGCATATTGTGTCGATTGTGAAGAACAATTTGCTAATCAACGGAAAATAATTATCTGTAAACTGCTTTTCTAAATATTAATAACGAAATTATATTCTTCTTTCAACTTTTTAGCTTGACTGTTTTTAAGGCAATATGGTTCTACTGCTTTTGCCAAACTTTATGGTTCTTCTGCTATTTTTATATTTTGACTGCGTCATTAGCTTTTTATTTGAACTGCTATTTCAAATTAAGCAATCTAATGTAAAAAGCTAAATTCATTGCTTCATTTTGAGCGCAATTTGGTATACTTCGTTTTTGTTGAGTCCCCTTTCGCTAGACACAAGTTTGACTGCAGTTTTGCTGTCATTTCCCTGTTCAATGTAAAAATCGAGATGTTCTTCAATTGTCAAATCCAAAAGCTTGTTTTCTTCTGTTGCGCCATCAACAATAAGCACATACTCTCCTCTAGGTTCACCTATGCAGAAATTTGCAAGTGTGCACTCGAGAACACTTTCGTGAATTTTGGTGAGTTCTTTCGCCACCCAAACACGCCTGTCGCCAAAAACTTCAAGCATTGATTGCGCATCTTTTATGATATCGTGAGGCGCACAGTAAAATGCCATTGGTATATTCAATTTCGAGTATTTTGACAAAAAACGAACTTTATCGCATTGTTTTGAGGGTATAAACCCTAGAAACGCAAAACCTTTCGATTGTATTCCGCTTAGAGCGAAAGCCGTTGTCAGTGCTGTTGCACTAGGAACAGTTTCGACTTCAAGCCCTTCCTGTCTACATTTTGAAACGACTATTGCGCCAGGGTCAGAAACTGAAGGCATACCTGCATCTGTTATCAATGCAACATTTTTTCCTTCTCTGACAAGAGCACATATTTTCTCTGAGGATTGATTTTCATTGTGTTGATGATATGCAAATAAAGGCTTAGTAATTTCCAAATGATTGAGCAACTGCAAGGAATGTCTTGTGTCCTCGCACGCAATAAAGTCAACCATTTTGAGTGTTTCAATAGCACGCAAAGTGATGTCTTTTAGATTTCCTATTGGTGTTCCGACAATATATAATTTCGCCATTAGTTTTCCTTTTGGATTGTAACTTTCACTCCCGTGCTCCCGCCCTTTTTTGCTTCAATCATTACCGTGTCTGCTTCTTCATTCTTGTCGCGAACAACTAAAGTTATGACTTTCGGTTCAAGACCGTGTTTTGACAATGTGCAAAGTGTTTCACTCATTCGTTTTGCTTTTATAATCAAATAAAACTTCCCACTATATTTCAGCAACTGTTTTGCACTCTTAGCAAAATCTTCAAGCGTAGCCAAAAGCTCAGCATTGCATCCAGCAATATTAGCATTTTCTCCCAATTGCTGATTGGATTTTTCATAAGGCGGATTGCAAACAACAATATCAGCGCTTTCATTTCCCAGCACTTTATAGGCATCCCGCAAATCAATATTTTTTATCTTAACTTTGTCATCAAGTTTGTTGAAAGAAACGCTACGCGTTGCCATATCTGCAAGTTCGGTCTGAATTTCAACACCCACAATTTTGCCCGCATCTGTCTTTTTTGAAACAAGTATTGCGATTATTCCACTGCCCGTGCCCAAGTCTATCACAGTATCACCGTTTTTGACTTTCACATAATTTGCAAGCAGAACGCTGTCAGAAGTAAAGCGATACAATTTATCAGATTGAATTATTTGCAAACCGTCAAGTTGCAAATCCTCAAATTTTTCGCCCTCCAAAAGTAAGGTGTTATTTATTTGCTCGTTTGGCATTAAACGTTCCTTTGCACATCAATTTCCAAATCTGATGAGATTTCGGGATACAGCTTCACTGTTAAAGTATAACGACCAAATTCGCGTATGCTTTCCTTCATCACAATTTTCTTTTTTTCTATATCAAAGCCTTGAGTCTTGAGGCTGTCTGAAATCTCCTGTGCAGTCACGCTCCCAAACATTTTTCCGTTATCAGAACCGCATTTGGCCTTGACAACTATCACCAATCCTTTCAATTTCTCACATACTGCTTTTGCCGTTGCTTTTTCCTCAGCAATACGAGCCTTTTCGGCTTTGATTTTTTGATTAGCAGCATTGAGATTTGCAGGCGTTCCTTCCTGCGCCATTTTATTTCTTATCAAAAAATTACGGGCGTAACCGTCATTGACTTCAATTATCTCACCCTTTTTGCCCGTGCCTTTGACATCTGCAAGTAAAATTACCTTCATATTGTGTACTCCTTACTGAATTTTGTCTTTATTCACTATACCACAGACCTTTCTTTTTTTCAACTTCTTCTCAGTAAGTAGCTCACACAAAGTATAAATTTTGATTGCTTGTGCACAATAATTACAAATCATTCTTATTTTTTCGAGGTAAATATGAAAACACTAAATTGCTCAACAACAAATTGTGAACACAATATCAAATCAAAATGTATGGCAGGCGTCATAACAATAGGTGAAAATGCAAAATGCCTTTCCAAGGTAAAACGTGAAGGCGGAGTTTTGGCACAGGCATTTGCTGATGTCGAGGCAGCAGAAGAATTGGACATTCGTGCAGTTTCTGACAATATTGTTCAGTGCAACGCCGAGTGCAATTTCAATGACGGCAATATTTGTACAGCTCAAGAAATCACAGTTGCAGATGGCTTAGTTCTGACAAAATGTAAATCACGCACTTTGAAATAATCATCTTCGGACTGCTTTATTTCGGAAATATCTGAAATTTCCTTTGACTAATTCAAAATTAAATCTAAAACAGGCAAAAAAAAGACCACCTTTGAGTGGTCTTTGTTTCGTTTGAAAATAATTTGAAAACTGAATCGATTAACGCTTTGAAAACTGTGGTGCTTTACGAGCTTTCTTAAGACCACATTTCTTACGCTCTTTTTCTCTCGGGTCTCTTGTGAGGAAGCCAGCTTTCTTGAGTGCTGCGCGATATGCAAGGTCTGCGTTGCAGAGTGCTCTTGCGATACCGTGACGGATTGCTCCGGCTTGTCCTGTGAAACCGCCACCCTTGACATTGACTATTACGTCAAACTTATCGCTTGTGTCTGTCAACACGATTGGCTGACGAACAATTTGCTTCATTGTGTCAAGTGGGAAAAATTCTTCGATGGTACGCTTGTTGATTGTGATAGCGCCTTCTCCACCTGGAATCAAACGAACACGGGCAATTGCAGTCTTTCTGCGACCAGTGCCGATAAATTGTACTTTCTTTTTCAATACTTTTTTAGTTGCCATAATTCACCTCTTAACCCTCAATCTTGAGTTCGATTGGTTGCTGAGCCTGATGTGTATGCTCACTGCCTGCATAAACTCTTAATTTCTTAAGCATTTGTGTTCCAAGAGTGTTCTTTGTTGGAAGCATACCTTTAACTGCCTTGTAAACGGCAAATTCTGGTTTCTCTTTCATAAGTTTCTTATATTGGATTTCTTTCAAACCGCCAATAAAACCTGAATGATAGCGATAATATTTTTGCTCAAGCTTTTTGCCTGTCAAACGGACTTTATCGCAGTTGATTATGATGACGTGATCACCGGTGTCGACATTCGGGGTGTATGTTGGCTTATTCTTGCCTTTTAAGATGCTTGCAACTTGTGAAGCAAGACGTCCTAAAACACAGTCAGTAGCATCAATGATATACCACTTTGAATCGACTTCGGTTGGCTTTGCCATATATGTTTTATTATTTTTTGCCATTTCAGGCAAACTATTGCTCATGGTGTAACCTCCAAAATTTCAATTCCGCTGTAAGAGGGGCTAGTTCCACAGCAAAACATTCTCCACATTTGTGTAGCTTTCTAATGATAATAAAAGCAAACAATAATGTCAAGCAAATGAAACAATAATTTATCTTTTCTTACTCTTTTATAGTTACAAATCTATACTAAATCTTTCTCTTTATCTTGTATATCAAAAATCCGTCCAAAACTTTTCTCTGCATTTTATATATTCATGAATCTGTCCTATATCTTTCTCTTTGTATATTTTGTTGTGTCTATTTTAATTTTGCCAGTTTTCCGCCCTCACAATTTGCATATTGAAAGATTCAGTTTCATAGGCTATTGTGCGAGGTGTATTTATGTTTATAAAAAAGATATTGATACTAAAATCTGACAACGGCAAAAATTCAGGCGTTTTGAGGCTCACTGCCAACGGAACAGAGGTTGAGGGCGTGCTTACCTTAAACTTTGCTATTACATCACCTCTTTCATTGCTGTTGAACACAGGCGAAACTCACGAAGTTTCCGTTCTTGAAAATGAATGCAAATTTACGCTTAATTCAGAATTTTCCGGCGAAGCTCATTGTCTGCTGCTTGAAAATGAAATGCCATTGCTTTCGGGCTCAACGAATAATGATTTGAGAAAACTGAGCGAACTTCAGAATTATTATAGTGAAAAAAAAGCAAAAGCAATCAGAAATACCGAAAAAACGCATAACCAAGATACCATAGACAATAACTCCACTGAGACTGAACGAGAACAGAATAATGACGAAAGCAAACACGCAAGTGACTCAAAATATGCGGACAATCAATTGCACGATAATTATTCCAAAAGCGCAAATGCAAAGACTGGAAGAAACAATCACACCGCTTCAGCAAAAACAGCTTCAGCGCAGAACTCCGAACCTTCAGCCGTGATAAACGAAGGAATAAGCTATGAAGGAGAAAATTTCTACATAGCTGTCAAACCCCAGCTCGATGAAATGTTTGAATGCTATCCCACAGAAGAACGGTTGCAAGAATTGATATCAAACTCCAAATGGGTGCGCGTTGATTGTGATGATGAATACTATGTTGTGGGACTTATTTTTGATGAAAACGATAAACCGGAGTTTATCTGCTATGGGATACCCGGCACCTACCCTGTCAAACCGCCAGAGGAAATTGCTGATGTATGCGAGTGGTTTCCGTTTGACCTCGAAAACAAGTTTGGTGATGGATTTTGGTTGATTTACCAAAATGCTATGACTGGAAAGTGCCTCAAAAATGCATAGCTATCTTTGGGAAAAAAGCAAAAAAATACGGAATTGAACAACCTGAAATTGACCGAATAAAAGAGAGCGGATATTCCGCTCTCTTTTATATATCAACAATTATCAATATTTTTGAGAATTACTCGCATTCTTTAATTACTATATTCTTTCGTTATTTGAGTTCTTAAATTTCTCGAGTCCAATCGTTATTTGAGTCCTTTGATTTATCGAGTTCTATCGTTATTTTTTTTTTAAATTTCTCGAGTCCAATCGTTATTTGAGTCCTTTGATTTATCGAGTTCTATCGTTATTTTTTTTTTAAATTTCTTGAGTTCTTTCGTATTTAAGTTTTTAGATTTCTTGAGTTCTTTCGTATTTGAGTTCTTAGATTTCTCGAGTTTATAGCAGCTTAAATTCTTTTGCTAATCAAGTTCTTTCGATATTTGAACTACTTATTCTATTTCGTTATTTTAGCTATTATAGTTGATTGAAATTATTAGCTATTTGTGTTGTTTAGCTTCTAGAGCTCATCGGCTATTTGAACTCTTTTGCTAGATTTTTGTAGTCCTCAAGATTCAACGCTTCTCCTCTTGTCATCGGCTTTATTCCTGCACGAATCATTCTTTCGCTTGCTTCCGCTTTAGAAATTCCGAAAGTTGCGGAAATATTGTTCTCAAGTGTTTTACGACGCATCGCAAAGGCCGAATGCACAAGTTTTTTCACAGTACAAAAAATATTTTCCTCTACTTTCCCTTTTTCTATATCTATCCTCACAACGGCTGAATCCACATTCGGAGAGGGAAAAAACATTGTACGGTTTACTGCACGAGTGATAATGGCTTTGCCACACATCTCAATAGCAAGTGTTATTGCGGCATATTCTTTGGTCTGAGGTTTTGCAACAAAGCGGTCAGCCACTTCTTTTTGAACCATAATTGTCAGACTTTCAATCGGCAAAGAGCTTTCCAAAAAGCGCATAATAATTGGAGTAGTGATATAATATGGAAGATTAGCGACCACCTTAAAATTTCCGCCAACTATTTCGGCAAGTTCGCTATCTTTCATCTTCAAAACATCTCGGAAAATAACTTCAACATTTTCGATGCCCTTCAGCGTCAAATCAAGAATAGGAATGAGATTTTGGTCAAGCTCAAACGAATAAACCTTTTTTGCGATTTTTGCAAGTGAACGTGTAAGCGTGCCCGCGCCTGTTCCGATTTCAACAATAATGTCGTTCGCTGTCACACCTGCATCCACTACGATTGCATCGAGCAAATTCGTGTCGGTCAAAAAGTTTTGTCCTAAATTTTTATTGAAACGAAAACCCGTTGCGTTGATTATTTCTTTTAGATTAAATTTGTTGTTGTCCATTTCTTTATTTTGTATGAATACCGACAAAATTGCAACTATTTTCGCAATTTAATATCACAACCTTTTCCTCTACCTTTCTAAACCTTTATACGATAGTATATCTTCTATACTTATCTTACTATTCTAATCCTCTTATTCTAATCCTATTGTAACTATTTTTTATGCAAATGCCTGTTTCAATATTTTGATTTCCACTCTTATCCTATCTTTTTTTGTTAAAACAAATATTACTAATCTATATAATGCAATCCGATAGCCCTATAATTTAATATAATTATTAGTCATAATCAAATTAGCTAAAAAATAAATGCTCCTATATTGTTTTGTCAAGCTTTCCGTTCAACAAAGGCTTTTCGTCTTTTATGCACAGATGTGAATATGCGCATAAAAGACACATTCAAAAAAATATAAAAACTTTGAATAATAATTGAACATATGCACAATCTAGTTTTGTACTGAAGATGAAATGTTTTGAGTACAAAACGAAAAGTGGGCATTCAAATAAGATTGTCCACTTTTCATATAATTTTTTATTATTTTAGATTAAATAGAATTTGGTTTCTTTTCTACTTTATTAAGCTAATTTTTTATCGTTTTTTGCTTCTGCATTTTATAAATTCCAAATTTGCAATTTTTCGCACTGAGACAAATTTCTCTGTTTGTCTCCCCCGCCCTGCAAATGCGCTGCTAAATTTTATAATCCATCTGCAATTTCAAAAAACAATCTAGCTTGTTTTTCTAGTTTTGGTTTGCCCGTATTGGTTTGTCCGTATTGACTTCCCGATTCAATTTGCCAGACTTACTTGTACAATTTGACTTGCTAGATTTGATTTATTAGACATTCGTTTTATTAGATTCGATATTGGGTTATGGCATAAAATTTAATATATAGTCTCACGAACTTTATATTTCGCTCCGATTTCTTCAACAATTTTTCTGCATGCTTCAATTTCTTCTTCCCCGATAAAATCCACAACAGACATAACAGTATAAATGCCTTCATCAACACAACTCTTTGCAAATTTCAACATAGCATCAAAAGAACCTTTGAATTTCGGTCGGCAAATAAAATCATATTCTTCAGAATTTGAAGCATTCAAACTGATTGAGATAGTATCAATAAACGGAGCAAGAAGTTTTGCAACATCATCTCTCTTGTTTATAAGTCCGCCCAGCCCGTTTGTATTTATTCTGGTTTTCAAACCCTGCTTTTTAAGTTTTGGCGCAATCATCAAAATTTCAGACAAGCGGTAAAGCGGCTCACCCAATCCGCAAAATACAATCTCTTTATATTTTTTTAGAGGAAAAAGAGTTAAATCATCCAAAACTTCTGCAACAGTCGGCTCGGCATCCAAGCGAAGATTGTTACCTCCAATTCCGTCCGAATTATTGCGTATGCAAAACTCACAATTATTGCAACAACGATTTGTTAAATTGATATAAAGGCTGTCGCCCAATTCATAAACATAGGTTTTCATCATTTCTCCTTCACTAGAAAATAAGTGAGAATTTTATTTTTATGTGTTTTTTTGACTTTTTTTGTAAGTCAATTTTTGTCTTTAATTCGCACAAACAAAGTTTCTGTGTTGTTTTTTGTCTGTACAACTATCGTTTCTGTCGAAACTTCCAATATTTCATTCATCTTGTCAACCACATAAGAAATGAATTTCGGTTCATTTCTTTTGCCTCTGAATGGCACAGGTGTAAGATATGGACAATCGGTTTCCAGCAACACTCTGTCAGAGGGAAGCCATCTCAAAACTTCTGCATTTTGCTTTGCGTTTTTGAAAGTAAGACTACCTCCAAACGAAAAATATGCTCCGTCAAGCTTTGAATAAACCTTTGCCATATCCAATGAACCCGAATAACAATGAAGTACAAAACCATTTTGAAGTTTGTTAGCATTTTGCAAGAGCAAAGTCCGCATATCCTCGTAAGCGTCACGAAGATGTATTGCAACAGGCATTGAAAGCGCATTGGCAAGTTCAAGTTGTTCAACAAAAACTTTCTTTTGAATCTCGCGTGGTGAAAGGTCATAAAAATAGTCAAGTCCTATTTCGCCTATTGCAACTATTTTTGAATTAGTCTTGCTCAATTCCTCGAATTTTTTGTAGTCGGCTACGCTTGCACTTTTGCTGTCGTGCGGATGAATTCCTACTGTTGCGTAAACTCTTTCGTATTGTTTTGCAATTTCAACGCTTCCAAGAGAAGACACACTGTCATAACCCACACTTACAACTTTTTCAATGTTGAACAAAGGGAGAGCATCAACTATTTGTGAAACCTCTCCCTCAAATCTTTCATCTGTCAAATGTGCGTGAGTGTCAATAATCATCAATGAACCTCTGAGCCGCTAGGCATTGATTTCATTGGAGTAATGAGAGACAAATCCTTTCCGTTGACTGCGCAAAGCAACATACCTTGGCTTTCAATTCCACGAAATTTTGCGGGTTTCAAATTTGTTACAACCACAATTTCTTTGTTAGTTATTTCTTCAACTGTGTAATATTGTGCGATACTGCTTGCAATTGTGCGAATTTCATCACCCAACTCAACGGTAAGTTTCAACAATCTGTCTGCCTTTTCAACCTTTTCTGCTTTCACAACTTTTCCGACTTTAAGTTGAATTTTTGCAAAATCATCAATGCAAATCTCACTGACTTCAACGATATTAAGCTTTTCATCTTTTAGCTCAGCTTTGTTTGCGCTTTTGTTGTTGTCATCTTCTGTTGCATTTTCTGCATTCACGGCAGTCCCTGCATTCTCGGCTTTTGCTTGTTGGGAAATTGCAAATTCTTCCATTGCTTTAAGCTCCTTTTCGATATCGATACGCTGAAACAAAGCAGCGCTCTTTTGCACATTGTTTCCTGCAATGTTTGCTCCAAACTTTTGTATGCTGTCAAATCCTTGCAATTCTTCAGGAATTGAGAATGCTTCAAAAATTTTTGATGGCGTATCAATCAAGAACGGTCTAAGCAAAACTCCAATAACTCGAATTGCTTCGCACAGATTATACATAACAGTCCCAAGTCTTTCTTTGTCACCGTTTTTGTTGAGTGCCCACGGTGAAGTTTGGTCTATATATTTGTTGGCGCACATAACTATTTTGAATATTTCGCTTAAAGCATCGGGAATGTTTAGTTCCTCCATTTTTGCAGAAACCGCGCAATAAGCGCACTCCGTTACGGAAATAAGCTCAGTATCAAATTCATTGGGGGTTCCAGGTGATGGCAAAACTCCTCCAAAATACTGCTCAACCATCGCCGATGAACGACTGACAAGGTTTCCGAGCATATTTGCGAGGTCCATATTTATGCGTTTTAGCAACAATTCGTTTGTGTATAGACCATCTTGACCAAACGGAACTTCACGCAAAAGATAATATCTTATAGCATCAACGCCAAAGCGGCTTGCTAGCTCAACAGGGTCGACGATATTGCCCTTTGACTTGGAAATCTTATCTCCGCCAAACATCAACCAACCATGGGCGTAAACACGCTTAGGAAGCGGTAAGTCGAGTGCCATAAGAATAGATGGCCAAATGATTGAATGGAAACGCACTATTTCTTTTGCCATCATATGAATGTCGGCAGGCCAGTACTTTTGGAAATCGCTGTCGTCGTCTGATAAATATCCTAAAGCAGTAATATAATTTGTCAATGCGTCAATCCAAACATAAATTACATGGTCATTGTCAAACGGAACAGGTATGCCCCACTTGAATGAAGTTCTTGAAACCGCAAGGTCTTGCAAACCGGGCTTCAAGAAACTGTTTATCATTTCGTTTTCTCTACTTTTTGGCTCAAGAAATTCAGGGTGTTCTTCAAACAACTTCAGAATTTTGTCAGCATATTTTGACAAACGGAAAAAGTAACTCGACTCTTTTGTGAGCGAAACCTCTCTTCCACAATCAGGACATTTTCCGTCAACTAGCTGTCCTTTTGTCCAAAACGACTCACACGGAACGCAATACCAACCTTCATATTCACTTTTGTAAATATCTCCGCTATCATAAAGCTTTTGGAATATCTTTGAAACAGCCTTTTCGTGTTCTTCATCAGTAGTGCGAATGAATTTGTCATAACTTATGCCGTAAAGTTTCCAAAGACCCTTCAAATTTTCGACTTGGATATCAACCCACTGTTTTGGAGTAAGTTCGTGTTCTTTTGCGCTTTGTTCAATTTTTTGTCCGTGCTCATCTGTTCCTGTGAGATAGAACACATCAAAACCCTGCATTCGCTTGAAACGCGCGATTGCATCGCAAATGACTGTTGTATAGCATGTTCCGATATGCCACTTTCCACTTGGATAATAAATAGGAGTTGTGATGTAAAACTTCTCTGCCATGGGAGCCTCTATTGTTATTTTTTGCTTATTATACTACTAAACAAAGGAATTGTAAAATAAAATATTGCAAGGCACAAAGGTTTTGGAGGTGTCAAAGGAGGCAAATTGAATATAGTGTTTTTGGTTTTGTCGCTTGTATCATTGACATTTCTCACAATAAATTCGCCAGAAGCGGTTTTTCCGACAATGATTTCAGGAGCTTTCGATGCGATTGAACTAAGCATAAAGCTTCTTGCTATCTATTCAGTTTGGCTTTCCGTGCTAAAAATGATGGAACGCACAGGAGTTGACAAACTCGTGTCACGAATGCTGCATCCCATCACTAAACGCCTTTTCAAGGGCGAAAGTGATGATGCCTACACCGCAATATCTTTGAATTTTGCTTGCAATCTTTTAGGAATGGGCGGAGCTGCAACACCTGCAGGAATAAAAGCAATGGAACATATGAACAAAGGTGACAGCACCGCAACACCGAATATGATATTGCTTTTGGTTATTGCCGCGACCTCTCTTCAACTCATTCCCGCAACTGTGATTGCCTTGCGTGCTACTGCAGGTAGCGAAAACGCCGCTGATATCTTTTTCCCCACGTTGATAGCATCTGGATTTTCAACAACTATCGGTATCATTCTCTGCAAAATTTTCGGTTCTATGTCAAAGTCCTCTGCCAAATCCGCTTCGGAATTAGCTTCTGCTTCCAAATCAGCTTCAAAAACAAATGAATTTTGCAAATTAGATAACTTGAAATCAAACAAAATCGGAGAGTTTGATACTTGCTCAATAAAAAAAATCAATGCACTCAACACAAAAACAACAAATTTGCAAAGAGCAAAGGAAACACAGAAAAAAATATGACTGTATACATTCTTCCTGCTTTAATAATTATTATGCTTGTTATTTGCGCCGTAAAAAAAGTTGCTGTTTATGACTGCTTTATTGACGGAGCTCGAGGCGGACTCGAACTTATCAAAAGCATTCTTCCTTATATTTCTGCAATTTTTGTATGCATCACGCTTTTCAAGGCAAGCGGATTGGCACATTCAATTGCGTTTTTGCTCTCCTATCCTTTGGCATACCTTGGAATACCCTCTGAGTTAGCGGAGCTTATTTTTCTCATTCCGCTTTCGGGCAACGGAACGATTGCACTACTCAACGAAATTATTGCCGAGTATGGCGCAGACAGCTACATAACCCGATGTGCTTCAGTCATATGCGGAGCAACCGAAACAATTTTTTATATTTCCGCCGTGTATTTTTCCACTTGCAAAGTCAAGCATTTGCGATATGCAATCCCTGTTGCAATTTTTTCGACACTATCAGGCACAATAATCGCTTGCGCACTTTGTAGATTTATGTAAACTGAAAATCGGAAGCGACTCTAAAAAAAGATAAATTCTATTTCTGAAAAATGCAAATTCAACGTCGTTGTGATTTCAAAATAAACCAAATTCTAAATTTTTCTTTGAACAATTATATTTTTATACAAAAAAATCTTTATTAACATTACTTATTTTAGCCGTTTTTTACTAGTCATTAGTTTTAGCATTTGTTTGTTTTTGCAGTTGCTTGTTTAGCAGTTATTAGTTAGCCAGTTGCTTGTTTAGCAGTTATTAGTTAGCCAGTTGCTTGTTTAGCAGTTATTAGTTAGCCAGTTGCTTGTTTTCACCACTAAAAAATTATAACAATTCAATCGGAAAATATTCCAAAAATTATTGAAGTATTATCGGAGTATTTGAGGATAATTTGAAAGTAACCGTTGGCAATATACTGTATTTTGTCGAAATTGTTCTTTCTTTCTTTTATTAACTTACAAAAAAACCGCTCTATCTTTTTCGAAGAGCGGTTTTTTGAATTACATAATAACTTTACAGAATTTTTTGAAAAGAATATTTTCTAGTTCTTTTCGTTATGTTCGTTTATAACTGTCAAAAACTTTGCAGGCTTTCCGCCCATAGCTAGTTGCGCGTGCGGAAAAGTCGGGTCAAAGTAAATGCTGTCTCCCTCTCTTAGAAAATATTCTTTGTCCGCAACAATAACTCTCAATTCGCCCTCAACCACAAAGTTGAACTCTTGACCGCCGTGTTTGACAAGCTCAGGGCTGTCAGTCGGGTCAATCACGACAAGCATAGGATTCATAGTTTTGCATTTGAAGTCAGATGCAAGTGAAGTGAATGAATATCCCTCGTAACGCTTTACTGATGCACCTTTGCCATCATAAACCACTGAGACCGCATCATTTGTGGGCATAATACCCGAAAGAACATAAGCTGCTTCTGTGTCTAGAAGATTTGCAAATTTGTATATCAAATTGATTGGCATCTCTTTTGTGTCATTTTCATAATCTTTGTATTCTTGCTCATCTATGTTGAGCATATTAGCCATTTCCAATGTGCTGTAATCTGAAAATGTACGCAGTTCAAACAAGCGCTTTGATATAGCATCATTGTTATTAAGATTCATTCAAGTTCCTCCAAGCGATGTTAAAAATTATTTTATAACCGCATCTAATGCTGTTAAAATATCATTTACATCAACGCCGTGTGCCGCTGCTGCCTGTTCAAGAGTTTCTCCGTGTGAAAGCATACACATCAAACAATGCATACCAAAACCTGCAAACACTTCAGCAATTTTATCAACATCACCCATTTTCAAAACATCTGCTATCAACATATCTTTTGTGACCATTTTTGTCCTCCGTTTGCGCTTTGCGCTTTTTATTTCTATAGTTTGTGTCAGTTTGTGGATTGAATACCACTCCTGGCTTGTTCATCAATTAAAAAAATAAAATTCCTATTTCATCAAATATCAAATTGATAAATTTTTGTCATTCAAGATTTACTTCTATTTCTAAAATTAAATATTGAACTTATCAATTTCAAGTCGTAAACGTTTGCTCTATTTCAGTAAAAAATTCAGGACTTATTAATTATAAGTCATTAGACATTCTTCATTTCAACAACAAATATAAGACTTAACAATTTTAGTCGTTAAGCATTTGTAACTATTTCGACAACATGTATTGATTTTATCAAGCTAATTCGTTAAGCATTTGTATTTAGTTCAACAATTGGAAATTAGAAAAAGACAAAATGCCGGAATCCAAATTTCCAACTATACCCAAGCCCCAAATCGCCAATGCAGCAATTCCAAGTCCTAAAAGCACGGCAATCAAAACTCTAAGTGGTGAAACAGGTGCTTTTCCCGTACTTTTACCCGTTCTTGCATTCACAATAAACTGATAAAGCTTTTGCTTGAAGCTGTAACCGCATATCCATATCGGCAAAAGTATGTATTTGAAATTTATAGTTTTAAAACTGGTTGATACATTCAAAGTTTGAACGACATCAGCATTATACAAATTCAAAATTGCTTTTCGTATATCGGCATCGATAATGCCTTTTGCAATACCAAAACTGTCTTGCAAAGATGTGTTGTAGCGCTCTGCTGAAAATCCTGCTAAATACTCAGGGCGATATGCTTCAGTCGCCGCTAGGTCAAACGGCAAAATTTTACCAAGCTGTTTTTGTTCAATATGAGAGCTTGCCTCAACAAGCAGATTGGTATAATCCTTATCGAGCGAACCGCTTACGTTGAACCAGCGTGTTCGACGCACTGTATGCCTGTTCTTGCCCGTTCCCACTGTTACATAGTAATATTCACCGAGTACGCCATCATAGTTTGAATCGGTATCTGTATTGAATGAAAAATTAGGGATATAAACGCCCTTAAACTTGTCGGGGTTAAAGTTCTTTTTACACTTTGATGGTGCAAAAATTCTTTTCTTGATCCATTTTCTGCCCCACAGGCAAGCATCGTCAGCAGTCAATTTGAATGGAAGAATGCTGTCAGGTTTGAGTCCTGGCAAATTCTCCGTTTTCATAATATTTGTCGCTCCGCAAAACGGACAGTTTACAGCTGTATCAAATCCTTCGATAGTAGTTTCCGCATCGCAATTTGGGCAATGATACACCGTGCCACCTTCCTCAACATATCCATCCTTTGAGCAAGTATAATAGTCACGCAGAGCTGAACTCTTCTTTTCAATCTCTGTTTCGCCATCACAATACGGACAAGCAAGTCTTCCTTTTGTAGCATCCCAAACAAGATCCGCCCCACAATTTTTGCATTTTACAACCGCTGTCTTTGAATTCGCCATTTTATCCTCAAATCTAAGAAATATTAGTTAATTTTTGCTCCGCACTCAGGACAAAATTTTTGTTTACCTTTCAACACTGCTCCGCATTTTGTGCAGTTGTAGCACATCGGCGAACCGCAATCTGGACAGAATTTTGCAGATGCTTTCACTTGTGCGCCACATTCAGGACAAGCAATTTTGGATGAACCGCCCATAGCTGTTCCGCATTCAGGGCAGAATTTCAAACCTTTTTCGACTGCGACTCCGCATTTAGGACATTTTTCGGTTTCAGCCTGTGTTCCTGCATCGGCAAATGATTTTGCCATCATTCCACCCATAGCCATACCTGCTCCCATACCGATTCCGCCACCTGCCATTCCGCCTGGTTGCTTTGCGGCATCGCGCATGGCATTTGCGGCTTGATATTGAGCATATTGTCCCATCTTGTCGCCCAAAACGCCGAGTGTTGTGCGCTCGTCGAGTGCCTTTTCAACTTCTGGAGGAAGCGAAAGATTTTGAATAAACACATTTGTGCATTCGAGTCCAAGTTCAGCGAACTTAGGCTTTATCAAATCTCTTGTTGTATCGCCGAGTTCAAGATATTGCGAAGCAAGGTCAAGCGCCGGGATTTTGCATTCTCCAAGTAAGTCTGTCAAAGTTGACAAAACTATGTTCTTGATATAGTTTTCAATGTCTTCTGTTTTGAAAAGCTTTACCGTGCCAAACAACTCACGCATAAAGACAGCGGGCAATATAACACGGAATGCGAAGTTACCAAATCCGCGAAGTCTAATAAGTCCGAAATCGCTATCTCGCATCATAATTGGGTTTGTTGTGCCCCACTTGATGTTTGTGTATTGTCTAAGATTGACAAAATAGATGTCACCCTTGTAAGGTGAATCAAATCCGTATTTCCACGACAAAATTTTGGTTATGATAGGAAGATTTTTCGCTTCGAGTGTATATGTACCGGCGGTAAAAATATCCGCAATTTGACCTTCACATACGAAAATTGCTGCTTGCGACTCGTTGACAACGAGTTTTGAGCCCTTCATAATTTCATATCTATCAGCCACTACGTAGCGATAAACCAGTGTATTTTTGCTGTCATCTTTCCATTCTATAACAGACAAAAGGTTCTTTCTAAGAAATCCCATTATGGTATCCTCCAAATTTGCTTAATTATTTAATGATATTAACTTTCTTTTATTATATCACAGCGCATTTGAGTTTTCAACAAATTTGATTATGTTAGACTCAAATTATTGCCACAATAAATATATCGGATCACCTCAAACCGCGAACTTACTTCAAACAACCGAACTATAAAACAAAAGCACTCCAATGGAGTGCAATTTACATTCAATATATGCGTGGAAACAAAGAAAAATGCATATTTAATGCTTATTAAAATAATATCATTGCTATTTGTTTTTTTTATTATTGATTCTTTTGGTTTACTACTCTTAGTTCTTTATTTTTTTCTTTTGATTCTTTGATTTTAGTCCTTTATATATTTAATTTTTATCAAGCAAGCAACAATAAAACAGGAACAGTCAAAGCACAAAGAAGTGTCGAGAGCAAAACAGCATTAGCCGCTGTATTTGTATCTGCCTTGTAAATTTCAGACAGATTGAGAGTCACAGACGCTGAAGGCATTGCGGCCAAAATGAACATAGTAACTTTCAAGATATGGTCAATCGGCAAAAAATACAAAACGCCGAATACTGCTAGCGGAAATATTATAATTTTTGTCAATGATGCCATCCAAACACCTCGGTTCTCAAAGAGCTGTTTCATCGGCGCTGTGGCAAATCTCATTCCCAAAATCAGCATACACATCGGAGTTGTCATTTCCGCAAGAAAAGAAATCCCTTTCATTGCTATATCAGGAAGCTTGATACCCATAAAAAAGAGCGGGAGAGCGACTATGAGTGTCGCCGTTGGCGGATTGAGCAAAGCTTTTTTCAAGCTTATGTATTTTTTGTCGCCCGTAAGCACCGCCGCGCCGACTGTCCAGCACAAAAGATTCATTGAAACGATATAAACAGCTGAATACGCTATGGCCTCAGGAGCGAGCGGAAGTAATGCATACAAAATTGGTACACCTAAAAATCCGACATTACCAAAAGTACACGACAAAGTCAAAACTCTCAACGCTGCGCCTTTTCTATCTCTCAGTCCACCATTTCTATAGCAATCCGCATTTGTTTGCAAAAACGAGTTTTTATCTGCCCATTTTTTACCGCTTAAGCACGGATTTGGCAAACTGTATCTCTTATGTAGAATGAACCATACTACAAAAAACATTACACATTGGGAAATCAATGAAACCAAAAATGCAACGCCTAAATTTGCTAGAAGTTGTGGTGAGTACTCAACTTTCAAAAAACTGTACAGCGATAAAAACGGTTGATTCACATAAAGCAAGACCGCTGCAAAATAGGCTATTGCTGAAGGCTTTACAAGTTTTACCTTCATTATAATATAGCCGGGTATTGCCAAGGCAATAAACATTAGAACATTGATAGCGGTAAGTGAAAATTCCATTCGTATTTTTCCCATTTTAAGACCACCAGTGATGGTGGTCTTAAATGTTTTTATTCATTTGATCAAAATTAAATCAATACAGGTTCTTACTTTTTATATTGTATTGCAAATTTCAATTCTCTCCATAGAGTTGAAGTATTCTGCACCAAACTGAAGTTTGGTGCAGTTGTTCATTGTTTAGCGATTGCTTGTGATTGTTGCAGAATAGCTATAGTTGCCCGTTGTGTATGCACTCATTGGAATTGTGTCATCGATTGCGGCAAGGGTGTAGCTTACGCTGTTGTATGTTTCAGTGACTGCGCTTGTTACTGTCTTTGAGGTAAGAACATTACCATTGCTGTCAATCATCGTACCAACAACGCCTTTCAAAATATAGATAACTTGTCTCCCGCTACAATCCGGCAAATTCATCGTTGTGCTTGTTGATGAGAAGCTCACTTTGTGCGTTGCTATGATTGTTGTTGCAGTTCTGTTGTAAACAAGAGCAACGCCATACCACACTACCGGCACATTGATTGTTGTAGCGACACCGTTGATTGTTACTGTTGCAGAAGTTTGTGTAGTAATCCACGCGGATGCGCCTCCTCCGTATGTCGGAGTTGTCGGAGTTGCAATGGATGCACTATAAACTGCAACAGGCACTGTCACATATTGTTGTGAACCAAACTTGATAGTTGCATTGTAAGCATTTTCAACTGGAACTGCTGTCCAACCATATTCAAATGCTGCAGGCATTGTAACAGTTGCGTAACTAAATACCTTTGTTTCATTTGTCACTTCTGTAAAACCTGTTGTTTGATTATATGTCCAAGTCTTGAATGTGACGTTGTAAGAAGTTGGCAACTTGTAGGTTGCAGATACAAACGGGCTCATACAGTAAGTATAGGAGGTTGTGTTGGTTACAGACCCAAGTCCAGTTACAGTATTGAATATACCGTAATAGTTGCCAGTTGTTCCCGTGTTGACTGCTGAGCTAGCTGCTGTTGTTCCGTTCACAACACCCTTGACAATATACGCATACTTCCTCTTGACATTAAATTCGATTGGGAGTCGCTGCGTCGTATTTCCAACTGTCAGAACTGCATAGATAGCTGTTGTTCCTCCAGTGTAGTTTGGTCTGAAAGAGTTGAAATCCCAGCTGAGTGTATATGTTGTTGAAGCCTTTGAGAAGTACTGCGTTGTTGTTGTTCCAGAAGTATTGAGCACATCAACATAGATATAATCAGGCATAGTCGGAGTTGAATAATTGTATGGATCAACCCAAGTTGTTGAAATACCTGTTGCATCAACATAGCCAGCCAAATTCCTAATTGTGCTGTTGTATGTGCTTGACTCTGTAAGAGCACCTGATCTGTCAACATATGTCATACTCTTCACATAGGTTTGTGTCTTAGCCAAGCAAATCTCATGGTTATATTCTCCATTACCGTTGATTATTGCTTTTGCTGAGAACACGCCTCCCGAATAAGTTGGGTTAATGCTGTCAAGGTTCCATTTGATATCCACAAGTTGCTTCCAGCTTGTTGTTCCGCCATCAGAAGTAAATGTAGCAAGCCCTTGCACTGGATAGAATTTCAATACGTCTGTGCCTGTGTAGTCATAAGTTGTTGTCCACGGGTCAAAGACTTTGTTCTCTAAGAAGTACGCCTTCGTTGCTATCGTGGCAGATGCATCAAAATAAGTCTCGTCATATGTGACTTGAGCTAGTTGTTGCTTCTCGAGCATGATTGGCACTCTGAGTGTTTGCTTCAATTCATCAGTTGTTCCGATATTTGCGTTTATATATCTTGTGCCACCTTCGTAGGTGTAAGTCAAATCAAGCAAATCCCAATTTATATCTATTGTCTGTGTAATCGAATAGATATAGGCATATTCACCTGTTGGCGACTGAACATAAGCTCGCAATGCGGTATCGTAACTGTAAGCAATCGTTTCTTCGTTATCAGTCAATCTTGTGTATCCTGCATAATTTGCAAGCTTAGAGATAAGCACCCATTGCCCGTCAATATAGAGCGTGGTCTGCGTATTGTAGTTTGCGCTGTTGAATGCATTTAGCAAAGTGAGTGTTGAAGTTGATAGGTCTTCGTTGGTGTATGTGACAGAAGTACCATTGATGCCAGCATACGGATAGAAGTGATATCTGAAGTTGTTGTCAAGCGTTGATGATGCAATGCTTGAGTTCAAACGTGTGACCTTGAATGATTTGACTACAAGTTCAATTTCACTTTCAATTATTGGGTCGGAAGCTCCGATATAGCTCCAAATCTTGACTTCGACCATTTGGTGCAAAGTATCAATACTTGAAACTGTTTCAGGCAAATTCTCCCAAGTGATATTATAGGTTCTCTTTTCTCCATCAGCAAATGTCAACACAACTTTTGACGGGAACATATTTACATCATAAGAGAACGGGTTCGAGATTGTGAATGTTGTTGGAGTTGATGTGGCTTTGTCATAAACCGTTTGCAAAATCTGTGACAATGCAACGCTGCTGTGAGTATAAGTCATTGTTTCTTTCTTTGAAAGGATTTCAGTCTGACTAAACTCACTATTCATCACAAATTCAGTTCCAACAACTGTTCTGTTGATTATTGTGATTGGAATACTGACATATTGCACTGCTTGCACATTTTCTGAAACTTGATATACAAACTTGATAAGATAATCTGGATACACTCCGCCTGCTTTTGTTATGAGCGAATCGGTCGGCCAAGTGACTGAGAAGTCGAATGTCGTTCCGTCGCTACTTGTCAAGGCGCTAAGTGTTGACGGCAATGTTGCGAAGGTCGATGAATCAAACGGGTCAATAGCGATTGAGCGATACAATGGATTTGATATCTTTGAAATGCTTCTGTCAACAACAGTTACATTCATCATCTTCTTTACTTCGCCCGTTACATAGTCAAATGTGACTTCGACCTGCAATGTCTTACCGTAATAATTTGAGCTGCTGAGGATGTCGCTTGGCAAAGTGTATGTTGCTTTAACATTGTAAGTTGCATAGTCAGTAAGAATGCCGTTGGCGTAAACTCCACCAATCTTGACAGCAATTTCATCACCGCTTGCAAACAATTTGTCTGTGCCCGTGTATAAGCCAAACGGGTCAAACACAAATGTTGAGGCATCGGCAAATTCATTGATTTGTGCAGCTTCAATTGTGAGGAACACTAGTGAATCTGAAGCAATTGTTCTGCTTGCAACATTCAACGGAGTAGTGGTTTCAAAACCTGCTCCTGAGAGTTTAACATATTTTGCTGTTCTTGCCATGCCTGAAATATCATAGCTAATATCGAGCCATTCCGCATTGACTGTAATCGGGACTTCGTTCACTCCAACAAGAACTGTAAGTGTTGAAGGCAAACCCTTGTAGAAGTTTTCAGCTGTCAATGTGTAAGCATACTCATCATTTTCTCTTGTAAACTCTTTGATACGGTATGAGTTGATGATTGTGTATGTCTGCTCAATTGCAGGATATTTATCAGCGCTGACAATGACTCCGCTTCTTGTGAAACTTCCCGCAATAATTTCTTCAGCCGTTGGCAACTCATAACTATCCCAAGTTATTGGAACATTATTGTGTTCAGTACCGTTTTGATCGAAGAAAGTCACGGTTGACGGCAAGTCAACTTCACTGAAAATATAATAAGGTATTATATCGCCCTCAATAATCGGGGTATGGATTTCAAGGTCTGCATAATACAGAACTTTTATTGTGACTTGAACTTCTTGACGCATAATATCGCTTTCCGGGAAGAAAGTTATTGTTCTGGTAAACTCTCCTGCGTTAAGTTCTGCAGTTGTCGGAGCTGAGTCACTATCCCATTCGATTGCGATATTTGATGTGCTCGTTGCATCTTCAAACACGACTGAGTTTGCTGTGTTTGAAATACTAAATGCCGTGAGCGGATTGTATTGATATTCGCCCGCTACTTCGTTCCAAACATAAGAACCGTCCATAGTGAAGCTGTCAACAATCTTCGTTTCGACTGTAACATCGATTAGTTTATTTTGATTGCCAATCTTGGCAATAACTGTAGTATTCTCCTGATCATAGCTTGGATTGAAGTCTGAAGTGTTCCATTCCAATACATATGCGAATTCTTGCACTTCTACGGCATTATAGATATAGGTTATCTTGACCTTCGCGCCTTCATTTCCATAACCAGTGTTTTGGAAGTAGCTGTCACTTGCTACATCATAGGTAAGAGGATTGATTGAATAAGCAGTTGTATTATAGCTATCAAGACTGCTTGCGTCTCCCGCTCCGTCATACTGATAGACGCCCGTAATAGTTTTAGTGCGGATGTTCAGCATAAACTTGACTTGCTGACGGCTGCCGTTGAATTGACCAAGCTCATTGCTTTCGCCATCCAACACATATGCTTCTGCAAGCGCGTATTTCGTTCCACCCGAGTAAATATTCATATTATCGCCAGTCAACTCATAAGTGGATGTATATATAGATTTGCTGAAGAGTCTTAAAGTTGACCAATCAATATGCATCGTGTGAGTGATACCATCGGCAAACAACATATCTATAGTCTCAAATGCCTCATACCAATACGGATTGAATGTATCCGTAATTGTCAAGTTCTTTGTTGATGCAAGCATTGTTCTGACTGTGATTGGCATCTTAACAACTTGATAACCACTTGACACTGTGCCTATTGTGACCGTTGCATTAAGGTCGTCCTCTCCCGAATAACCTTTGTAGCTAATAAGTGATGGATCAACACTCGGAATTTCAATGCTCATATCAACACCGCTTGTTACCCATTTTGCTGTTTTTATTCCATCGATGTCAAAGTAGACCTGTAGCTCACTGTCTATAGCACCTACATCTGTCAGACTGTCGAATGAATACGGGTCAAATGCTATTTCACTCTTGACAAAATTTTCAAATTGTCTGGAAGCGACCTTAATTCTTACATTGACAGCTTGTTTGACATAAACATATCCTGTTTCTTCATCATAGAAAGTACTGTTTTCAAGTTCAGTATCCTTTGGATAGTTTTTGTAATATTCGCTTGCTACAAAGGTTGCTCCACCAACATAAGCTTTTACAGTTACATCTAGACCTTCATAATAATTCCAGCCGTCTGTTTCTGCATTCTTAATTTTGCTCATTGCCTTTGTAAGGTTTGACAAATCCCAAGTAATATCCAAACCTGAATAACTCAAGCCAGCTATTGTTGTGCCATTAAGTTCGTAGTTTGCGTATTTGCCATTTGCAGAATTAAAGTTTGCAATGTAGGCTGCAAGGTCAAAGTCGCTCGCTTGTGTTCCACTGATATATTGATCAAGGTTGAATGCGTTGAAGCCCGTGAAGTTATACAAAGATGTTGCGCCATTAATAAATTTGGTTATTGAAGCAACCTTGTAGTTCTTGATAGGAATGACCACAAAATTGGTTGCAGTCTGCGACAAGCCCCATTTGTAAGTATAGTAAACCTTGACTGTTCCTCCAACGAGATCGTATTCGAAATCTTTGTAGTTCCAAGTCAACATACCTGCAGGATACTGTGATGTTGCGTTGCTGTCTGATACTGCATCAGCAGGGGCGATATATCCCCAAACATCAGGCAGATAGCTTGTTAAATAATCCTCATCGTTAAAATGAGTTGTAAAGGTCTTTGTACCGCCCGATCTGAACGTGATACGAACTTCATCAGGCAAATCAACATTGAATGTTGAATTGTTACTGTTCATATCGACTGTCAAAGCTCTTGCAGTCCAAGTCGTATCGGCTTGATAGTAGCCCTTGATTGCAGTCACCTCATAAGCATTTGTGACGTAAACAGGGATTTTGTAAACAATCTTGCCCAGCACATAACCGTATACATATCCA
Source organism: Clostridia bacterium (assembly GCA_028710495.1). GTDB lineage: Bacteria > Bacillota > Clostridia > Christensenellales > CAG-917 > STD2-102. Next base: position 4,780 of record JAQUST010000006.1, on the reverse strand, counting down.
GCCAACCAATTCGTAGTTGCCGATGCGGCTGTCATATTCACAGAGCTCGCGTCCCAAGTAATATGAGCGCCACCAAGATCTTCCATTCCGCCTGAGCCTTTGTTGTTTGTCGTTCCGTCAAGGAAAGTGACATTCGCTCTTTGTGGGAAGTAATCTGATTTAATAAAATATTCAGCAGTCAAGAAGAGTGATTTTGTTCCAGCGCCACCACCGGTCATTGTTCCTTTGCGTTGTGACGGGTCGGTGATTGTAATCGACGTTGGCGGAGTGATTTCTCCTGACGCCGCTGAAATCGATTCCGCTTCAACAAATGACAGCATAGCCGAGTTTGAAGAATTTGGCTGTATGATTGCTCTCAGATATTGACCAGAATTCAAAATTGTGGTTGCAGTTGCATTGACATAAATTTCAATGCTCTGTATTCCCGGTGTCGAGGAAATATCGCCGGCTGCGCCGGATGCCATTGCATCAATATAAATACAGACAGTTGGATCACTAGTTGCCCAAGGCAACGGCAATATTGAATCAACCAAAAGGCTGAGAGCCGCAAGTGGTGCAGGTATTGCCCATGTCACACCGTCATATCCGCTGCTTATCAAAAGGAAGCGAACAAGTGCTGCCGGGAAAGCTGCCGCATACGGTTTCATATAAGCGACTCTTTGTGCTACTGTTCCGTCTGAAAGCGCCTCGAAATTCCTTAGTATGCCTTCTACTGTTCCATAATGTGTTGCAGCGTTATAGAGATCTGCGCCAGATTTTAGTGGAGCGGCAAAGTTTTCGCCAAGCATCGAAATAAGCGTATAGTAAACACCGCAGAGCAAATCATTGAATGTGTCTGCATCAAGAGACAATTTGATTGATGTATATCTCTCTGTAACACTTCCTGCTGTATAAGTTGTTGAACCGTCTTTATATGGTGTGTATCCATAGCTGTTCCACAGACTTATGGAAGCTCCACTTATAATATTTGATGTATCCGGTGCCCAGGTGTAAATTTTTGTAGGATCAGGTATCTCGTTCTTTGAGTAAACTCCGCCCACATCTCCAGTTGTCGGATAATCATAATAGTCATTATTGCCCTTTGCCATATCATAGATATCAAGCAATTGACCTGTTTCTTTATTTATCATTCCACCAAGATCCAACGGATCAAGGAAGCCAACAACAGCTTTTGCAATAATGTTGTCACCAACAAGTCCTTTCAAACCTGTCAACACAACGTTTGAATTCGAGAGATATCCGGTTAAGGTGAATGGATCGGTTGCATAACCTGAGAAATCGCCATCTCCTCTCATCGGGTGAACTGCATTTATTCCGAGTATAATTCTTTGCGGATCTGTCGAGTTGGATGTTCCATTCGAGATGTTACGCGGTCCTCTTGACAACGTTATCGTTGCGGTAGGACAAACAGTATAATCAGCATAGCCCGTCTTCTTCGCGAAGCTGTCATTATCTGACAATACAATAGAATCCGTTGTGAGCTTCTTCAAAGTTATCTTCATATTTGGATCAAGAGTTTCCAAAACGTTATGCAATATTCCGCCAACGCCAAGTGTACCCAAAGATAACCCTGCATAGTTATATGAGGTTTGCGCAATCATGTCTGCGACATCAATAAGTTTTTCATTGCCCGTGTTGAAAGACACGTCGAGATTTTCAAGCGACATGTAAAGTGCGGTGCCTTCACTATCCAAAGTTGCATTCAATATAATAGCATTCAGTCCGTCGTCGAATTCGATATCAAGCTGTGCGCTTTGAATTGGAGGGTCACCAAACGCGAGGTCAAGACCTAATAGACCAAGAGCTCTTGTAATGATAGCGCCATTGAAGTTGACTGCGATTTTGTTTTCTTCAAGTATAAGTTCTGCAGCAATACTTTCAACTTCTCTGACATCAAGCTCTTCCGTTGTTGTGGCATCTGAGGTCGGAGTTGCTGCAGTGATACCTGTTCCGCCAAGCATACCTGCGATACCGCTCAATTTTACTTTTCCAAGACCAAAGGATGTCAAATCGATATAAATATAGTCTGCAAATGAGCCATATGTTCCTGCATTAAGCGAATAATTAAAGTTTGAGCCAGTCACTCTCGATGAGCCAAGATAATAAATACCAAGTGCCAAAGTGTTGATAGGCGAACCAAAGTATATTTCAATGGAGAAATCCGAGTAAACTATTCCACCCAGGTTTAATCCTCCGCCACTCATCATTGCTTTGAGGTTGAGGTCAATCTTCGCTTGCAAGTCAAAGGAGATATCACCATTTCCCAAAACAAATTCAAAATCACTTGCATCTGAAAGGTCAGCTGCTGAACCTAGAGCTGTTTCAAGCAAATTATCAATCAATCCACCCATCCAATAGTTGAATGTGTTTTCATATTGCGCATCGCCCAGTTTATAGCCGTTCGAAGTCAAAGCAAGCGTTCCGTCGAAAGCTAGTCCAATACTTTCAAGCAATATTTCACCTGTTTCAATGTTATACGCGCTTGTATATTCCGCAAGTTCTGCCGTTGTTGGAATATGTCCTGTTCTTCCATTAACGCCGGTATCAGCAGAATTTGCAATATCGAGTTCGGTCAAATCAAGACTTCCGTAGAAACTGTCATTGATCTTCAAGTTCAATGCAATATCCATTTTGTCATCAGCGCCTGTATAGAGTTCAAGAAGAATATCTCCAATTTCAGGGAACACATCTTTTTCTTCTTTATCCTCTGCGCGTTGATAGAAACGAATTATTGCATTGATGGCTTTCGCGTTGATTGCTGCTGCAAAATACTCAGGCTTGAGCGCGATAAACACAGTTGGCAACAATGCGTTTATCATTCCCGATGCTGTTCCAAGTGAAGCCGTACCTGCTTCATTGCTGTCATCAATCAATCCGCCAACAATACCTTCAAGTAATGTCTTTAGATCGAAATTGGTTATTGAAATCTTGCCCGTCTCACCCAAAATCAAATTGAGGTCGATATATATTGTGTGACCTTGATATACGCCTTCGTCAAAGACCGGACTCATATATGCGGCGATTGCTGTCTTTTCAACTCCTCCGCCCATATCTTCTTTCAATGTCAATGCCAATTCCGCAGTTGACAAGTCTTCGAGATCAATATATGTGTAAAGACCAAAGTTGTAAATTAAGTCGATTGTATCATTTATACGCAAATCCAAATCGGTGCTTGCAAGGCTACCACCTTCGAAAAGCATAGCAAATATTCCCGACAAGTCAACTGTGTTTTGCATATTGTCTGAAGTGTAGTTTGCTGCATAGAATCCGAGTGAGCCTTCAAGAGCAAGATTGAGTTTTATCTTTTTCAAGTCAACGAAGTCATCTGGATTCACAGAAATTCCTGATTCTTCGAGATTGAACTCAAGTCCAATATTTCCAAGGAACAAACTAATATTGAAATCACTTGGAACCATATATATTCCGGTTTCGCTGACATAATATGTTGAGTTGACATCATCATAGTCATACTTCGTGCCGCCCCACTCAGGATAATAATCCGCAATCAAAACATACTCAGCTCCATCGGCAACAGCAACTGATAAATCAATACCCAAGCTTACACCGTCAGTGAAATCGAGTGCAATTTCCGTTTTGTCAAGTTGCGGCATCTTTACCATTGACTTCAATGTATCATTTTTTGTCAACATTGAAAGCAAAGAATCCAACATATTTGCTCTGAGATTGATTGAAATCTTATGCAAGCTTATTTGTATTTCTTTGGCTATGCTGTTGATAACATTGTATAGGTCAAGTGACAAAACTCCGGTTTCGGTTTCTTCGTCAATTTCTCCGTAAACTATATCTTCTGCTGCCAAAGCTTCCACATTATCGCCAGTTGAGAACAATCCGCTCAAATCAAGATTTTCAAATTTGAGTTTGGTAAACGCTGTTCCAAGACCAAGTTTTGTGCCAAGGTCTTCTAAGTCTAGATAAATTGACAATGTTCCGTCAGCATTGAATAGTATAGTCAACATTACTTGAATATTTTGTGATTCATACGGGTCATTTGACCACGGTAGAATTGTGGAGTTGATAAGAATTGAAAGCTGAATTTCTGTACCTGCAAGCTTTTCTAGCGTTGTCTTTCCTTCATCCATGAAGTTCGTGACGTTCACAAAAGCGGTAAGGTCAATATCAATCATATTGAGTGCGTCTTGTCCTTCAATACCGTCGGTTGCTAAAGCCTTTATCGCCGCAAATACTTCCTCCCCCAACATTTCTTCAAATTCATCGCTCCAGTTTAGTATTCCAGCCAACACGTTTGCTTCAATTTTCAAATCAGCCTGCAACTTGATTGTATCTATTTCAATCGAGAATGCCTCTCCTTCAACTTTTCCGAGCAATGCGTCAAGATTTATTGATGCGACTCTATTGTATGAGTTGCGTACAGCCTCAAGTGTCAAATCATTTCCGGCATTCTTCACTTCATAAATATTTGGCATCACATCATCTGCCTCTCCAACAATCAAATTAGAGCGACTGTCAAATCCGTACAATGTTAGGTTCAAATCCATCAACTCTTCTGTGCCTAGCTCGTTGAAGAGTTTTGCGCCGACTGCCAAAGTCAACGGCTCAACACCAACTGATATATACGGCATAATGTTTGGAAGCTTTTCAAAGAGAGTGTCCAACGATCCTTCACCCATAAATTTTTCAATTATGAGCTTAATGAGTGCAGTCGAAAGTTTCACAGCAAGATTATTTCGTGATATATCAACATATATCCCGGCTATTGCTCTATTTGCGCCTTGCAATACTTCTGTACTCGCGGCTTCTG
>JAQUST010000036.1 GCA_028710495.1 Clostridia bacterium | reverse complement strand
ACACTGTCTTCTTTTGTGTTCATCAATAATTCAATTTTTGCCATCATTTTGTTAAACGTCGGTTTATCTAAAAATGTTTCAAAAACACTCTTTTGCACAGCAACCGCATAGTTTTTTAATAACTTGTGCAATTTTGTTCGCCTTTTATTAGATGGCGAATCGTAGCAAATTATATAGAATTCACCCGACATATCAAAACCTCACTTCTATTTATTGAACACCAAAGGATTATATGATATTTCATCGCTTTTTACGGCATCTCGATACAAATACGACTGACGCAGAATCTGCTCTTGTAATTGCATTTTTTTATTGTCGCGTGCGTAATAAGATGTGCTTGTAAGGCGGTTCTGAATCTCTTTTACCAGTAGTGCAATGACCTTTTCGTTCATTCTGACACCTTTGTTTGCGCTCATTACAAAGTCTTCGGGGCGAACTTGCGCCAGATTAACCATTCGGAGCACCACAGCGTCAACAACGAAATGACGAAATTCCTCCATCAAATCAAGAGCTAATGAAGGTCTGTTATTCTGATTTGCGTGCAGATTCGCCATAAACGGGTCCACCCCAACCTGCTCTATCGAGGCCAAAACCTTATTTAACAATAACGTATAACCAAAACTGAGCATTGCATTCACAGGATCCTTAGGCGGCCTGCGATTACGATCAAAAAACCCGATTTCTTGCTTCAAACTCTTCCTGAATGCATCAAAGTAGTTCCTGCTGCCAAGACCTTCTATCCCCATCAATTCATCGGCATCAGTAGCAATCTCAATCAGATTTATTGCCTCGGAAACAGACAAGATTTCGCTCCCTGCGTCTATAACCCCTCTGCGATGTTTCAGCATCATCCAGTTTTTATATGTTAAAAGCTTCCCCTGAACAATTGTCTTCGCAACTTTTAAGCGAAACTCGCGATCATCAACACGTCTATACTGCGCCGTTCTTATCTGAACCATCGATTCATTTAAATTAGAAAGTCTGCACTTAAAACGCCCGCTTTTTGTCAAATAAACCACATCTATGGTTCTGCGCATAATTTGAAAAATAGCCTGAGAAGTTATTTCAACCGAACCAAAACAAACTATCTGACGAACCCTAAAAAATGGAATATCATGCAAAACTTTATTATCTTTATCCCTTATCACCAATCGCTCACCGACTTTCGTCAGCTTTGCGCCCTGCGATGTAACATATAAAGTTCCGACTTCCATTTTTCCCTCACTTGCCCGGCAATAGTTTAAAAGGCTCTACTGAATCAGGCAATTTATGATAAACTCTGATTCTTGTCTCAATTACATCTGTTCCCGCATCATTGAATATCTTATTGATCTGCCGCCTCAAAATCGCCCCGCGCTCTCTGATACGTTCTATCTGCATATTTAATTCAGCATATTCCTGCATCAGCTTGTCAATCCCGCCGCTTTCACCGCCAACAATCGTGTTGCCCGACAAATTTGCCGGTTGTCTCAATGTAGCGCTCTGAGTAAAATTCCCTTTATTCGGGAAAATACCCGCATGAATAACCGGCGATTGATAGCTGCCTTGGGGCAACCGAAACTGACAATTGCAATTTTCAGAGCCGCAATATTCCGGAATATGCCTTCGTATCTTTGCGCACCCTGATGGGTTCGGCGGCACCGCCTTTATCATTGTATTTATAAGATCAGGTTGATAATCTTCTAATTGATTCATTACCTGGTGCACAAATACTTTGCCTTCGTCACCCAAATGAGCAAAAATATATATAAATGCGTGTTTTTCATTATCTTCAAGCCTGTGCTCGGTTTTCGCCTTTTCCATAATCAGCCACATAGGTTTGCAGCCTATCAGAAGCTGTTCTACCTCCATTGTGTTTCTCTCGGGCAAAGGAATCTTAACCGAAATCTTAAACTCTGAATCATCAACCTGTTCGCCTCTGCCGGCTTCATTCTCTGTTCGTTGCACTTCTGTCTTAAGCGGTGCTGATTTTAGCGGTGCCGCTTCAGAAACGCAATTGTCAACGGTTATAGCGCCAAGAATGCTTTCAAATTGCGCTCTGTCTATTTTTGGCGCATTTTTTAGAATTTCAATTTGATCGGGAAAGGGGTCAAACGTTGTTTGGTCAACAAACAAAGACAGTTTGCCTGTTTTTCGATGAGTGCCCAAAGGAAGTTTAACCAAATTTCCCAATCCGTCTTCCGCAACTTTATCCTGTTTCGGAAAAAGTTCCCAGGACAATTCATCCGGATAAAAATTTAAGCGCCTGAAAAACCAATTTCCCAATGCGCGCCAATACTTACATGCGATTGGTTCAGCACTGAAAAACCAAAAATGCAGCCCTTTATTGCCTGATTTTTCAACCATTGGTTGAAGACCCGAAGCAGAACATAACTCGCACATTTTTTTACAGCTCTCGGCCAGCAAGTCGTTTATCCTTGCCCGTTCTTCATGAGACTGTGCATAGTTTTTCATGTATTGTTTGCGCACATCTAAGTCAAAAACCATTAAACTTGATGTGTTATTTACATCTGTAAGATAAATACCCAACGTTTTTTCGCCTGACAAATGTGCTCTGATATCGTCTTCAAGCAAGTCTCGTCTATTCGGCAGATAGCCCCAGGAGTTACCCATTTTAGTTTGCACCGCGTGCACGCCGCGTCGCCCTTTAAAAAGATTTAACAGCATATAAACGTTTTCATTTGTTGCTGAAATATGCTTAACGGTCATTTCATCTTTGATTCCTTCAATAGCTTCGTCAACCAAATAATCTTCGTTAAGCACAGGACTTATAGCCTCTTTTTTAGATAAAAACCGGTAATCATCGGGAAAAGTGTCTATAGCTTTGGCACAGATTTTCCAGGCTTCTTCTGTGTTTCCTGCCAGCTCACAGTTTTCGATTTGCAATTCATAGGCCTCGGGGTAATTGGCAAACTTATTTAATATATTCTTCCCTAATGCGATCGCATCGTTATAGTTGCCGAATTCTTGCAAAAATTTGCAGTGCATTTTAAAGAGATTGAAATTGCTTGGCCAAACAGATTCCAAATCAAAAAACATGCTTTGCGCTTTTTCAAAGCCATCTGTTATCCCCAATATTCTGGCTTTTAATGCCTGCGCTTCGGGATTATCCGCATTTGCGTTTGTGTGTTCGGCGCTTTCATCAAACAGCAAAGCTTTTGCCACTTCAAAATCGCCTTTAGCAATTTTTAATCTGACTTCTTTAAGCAGGTTTTTAACTTCCATATTGCCTCCTATGCTGTTTTTAAACAGTCTTGAGATTTTATGCCGACAGCTCTCACACTTTTTTTATTCTTTGTTTTATCAAAACTTTCTGCCAGGTCAAAAATCACATTAGCGCCTTCAAATCTTGATTCTTGCGGAATATCATCACAACGCGCATAAGCATCTTGTCCGTTTTCGCACTTTAAGAAGGTAAAAGGTCTGCCTTCTATGATAGAGCCGACAGTGCCGAGCAAGGAATTCTTAATAATATTACCGTTATTAATCGCTTGTTCCGTTTCTTTATTCGAAGCGCGTTTCCACTCTGTTTCACAAATTTTGAACAATGTTTCTTGAGCCGGAAGTCTTTCATCCAACCCAAATCTCATTGCAAGCTGCTCAAGGTCGGATGAGTATTTCCAGGCGTTTCTTTTTCTGATCGAACAAGCAAGCAGAGTGTGATTTTTAGCGCTTTCGCTTTCTCCGAGAACAAGCTGAATTTTAGCAATTAATGAGAAAACATTTACTTTAGTTTTTAGGTCTCCAAACATTTTAGCAGCTTCAAATGCTGATTCGAGGGCATCTTCAAACTCGCCTTTTTCAAATCTTAATTTGGCCAAATCGGCAATAATATACCAAGGACAGCCTCTGATCTTTGAGATTGCAAGCAATTCTTCTTCTGCTTCATCCGCGTACCCCATCATCAGTCTTGATAACGCTGCTTTTCTTGAAAATTCGATTTTCCTCGGATAATTTGAAATAGCTTCAAAAGCTAATTTTCTGCATTCTTTGTAAAGTGCCGCATCATAAAGGGCTCCGATTCTGGCAAAGTACCACCTTTCACGGTATGAGAGAAGCTTTTTGCCGCGGAACATTTCACCTTCACCCGGCAATTTACTCGGAGCAATACTTTCTGTGAGCTCAAGCACTTTCATATTGTCATTAAGTTTTTTAGCTGCATCTATTGCGCAAAACAAGGTCAATTTAAACAGCAAATCTGTTTCATCGTTATTTTGTTGCAGAATATCTTCGCAGGCATCCAAAACCTTTTCCCAGTTTCCCGCTTTTTTATTTTTATCAACTAAGGCCTCGTATTTAAGCCAATTAAGCT
>JAQUST010000035.1 GCA_028710495.1 Clostridia bacterium | reverse complement strand
AAAAGCGACTATCAACTCATCGCACATTTGATTTAATCAAATGAAACATTATTTTTATAGATTGAGGTGCTTAAATGAATGATTTGCAAAGTGAAACAATTAAAAAACTTGTTCAGACAGGGCAGATGAAGAAACTGCCCTATGAAGAGTATAAAACTCTGTCTGACGACGAAGCTGAACAGTTGATTGCGGACGGCTATGCAACTGCACCGTTGACGCACTTGATGGCGTCAAAGGAACAAAAAGACAAAATACGCTCATATATAAGCCAGCGCATACTGCCGATCAGCAGCACTGATCTCGAAAACATCACAGCTCATGAAGCAAGTTTTTTGATTGACGCAGCCACGGAAAAATCCTTTATCAACAGTGATTTATCAAAAGCAAATGAAAGAATTGAGGCAGACATTAAGCCTGCATCAGATAAACAGTTGCATCTCATCAAAGAACTGGTTGAACAAGGGCACTTGCCACACGTCTCGACCGAAAACATGGTCAATATGAACAATCTGACAGCAAGACGCCTTATTTTCAAAGGAACAATGAACCAGAAGAAAGGAGGCCGCTGATGTTGTTACTTACTGCGAAAGAAGTTGAAGCGTTCGAGCGTTGCAAGGCGGCGGGCCTTCTTGCACAAAATCGGCCAATCCCGGCAACGGAAACTGATTATCAACAGATGTTGGCTGAGATGGGATTTTTACAGTGCAAAAAAATTGCATATAGAAGCAAATCAGGGAAATTGAAGTTCACCATACTTGCCGGATTTGATTTACCGCTTTCCTCTGAAAAGAAAAAGATGTATGCATATACAAATCCTGATGTATTGACAATTCTGCCAATAGAAACAGACGACTTTGAAAAAACTATGTCTCTTGAAGCATGGTATTGCTTTTTCAAACAGGGAATTGCCTTGCTTAATATACACGAGTTCAACTCAAGAATGACAACGCAAAAGGGAATGACTTTTGAAGAGCTGGAAAAAGGGTTCTCCCTTAAATATACATCTGAAAACAAGCAGACCGCATCGCGCAAACAGCTCGATGTGCTTGCTGAGATGATTTTATCCGGCAGGCTTTCTCCAATCCCGCAAAGGGAATGGGAAAACCTTACAAGGGCAAGGGCAACCGAATTGATTTCATCAGTCCCAGCACCTCAAAAATCAAAAAAGAGTGTATCGCCAAAGGTCAAGAAAATAATGACCTTGTATAAAGATTTAAGTCAAGAAGAAAAAATAGAACTGATCGAAAAACTAAAAACGGAGGGATAAAATTATGGAAATCAGACAAGGCAAAAAGGCATTCACGTATGAAGAGATTTGTGAGGCAACAAAGGGCAAGTATGACGTACTTGAAATCACCATATGTGTCTCCCAGCTCATTGATGAAATGAAGGAAGGTATTCATCATTTCATCAGGTATCCAGGGAAACTGGAGCTTCTTCTGACAAAAGAAGGCTGCCAACTCATCAATGACAAGGCTGTTGTCGAAGCATATCGCGTTGAAATCATGAAAGACGGAGCCGCAAAGCTCTTTGCTTAAAAGGAGATTTTAAAATGAACGATACTTTTCTGTATATAGCTTCAAGAGGGAATGAACTGAAAATCATGCTTTACTGCCTAATTAGCTTTGCAGCTATACTTTCGATTGGGTTCATTATAATTCTAGCTTCGGTTAAACCCGAAGCTTATACAAAGAAAATTCCAATCGTAACAGGAATTATCATATGCTCCCTGTATGTTTTTACGGCTCTTCTTCCCAATAAAGAAAGCATAGATATAATAAAGAAAAACGCGGTGGAAAGCGAACACGGCAACAAATAAACGTCAACTCACCACAGCATAAGAAGCCGGGAATAGAAATATTCCCGGCTTCTTTTATTTTTATCTCAAAATAATTTTTTAATTTTTACTTATTTTGTTAAAATAATTTTTACTCTTCATCCCTTTGAGTTTGTTTTGCTGCGCCCCGGCCTGACTGAAGCAGGCAAAAGGGCAGGGGGCTTGCCTCTGACGGCAAAAACTCAAAGAAATGGAGTTCCATATGGATTTGTTTGAATTTGATTTTTCTTCCTCGCAATCCGTTGCGGAAGTAACGAACCCAACACCTGAAACTATTGAGGATATTGTCAATGCCTGTCCAAGCAAACGGACCAAGGCAAACCTTCAGGCTTTAAAGTTGCTGAAAGCTCTTGGCGGCAATCAGGCTTCCACAGCAGAAAGAAGCATTTTGGCTGATTTCACAGGCTGGGGAGGAATCCATGAGATATTTGACGCTAAACACAAAGAACATGATACGCTTAAAAATCTTTTAAGCGAAAACGAATACAGAGCCGCCAAAAACACTATTCTTGATGCGTTTTACACGCCAAAAAGCCTTATCAGGGAAATGTGGCAACTGGCAGCCGATCGCGGCTATAAAGGTGGGAAATGCCTTGAACCAGGAGCAGGAAGCGGCAACTTCATGGCGACCGCTTTGGAAAACAGCCGTTTCACGGCTATTGAAGTTGATAACATCTCTGCCGGAATCCTTAAAAAAGTCTATCCGGACTCCGATATTCGTCATGCTTCCCTTGAGGACATCAAGCTCACGCAAACATACGATCTGGCCATAGGGAATGTTCCCTACGGCAAAACAGGGCTATACGACCGGAACTATCCGAAATACAATCTGCACAATTATTTCATTGCTCGAAGCCTCGATGCACTAAAGGATCAGAGCTTGGCCGTTCTGCTGACTTCCAGCGCAACACTGGATTCCGCAGATACAACTGCAAGAGAATGTTTTGCAAAGAAAGCCGGTCTGATTGAGGCAATCAGACTTCCGAACAACACATTCAATGGAACTCAAATTGTTTCGGACATATTAATCTTCAAAAAAGGAGCAAAAGGTGATAGTTTTATCAAACTGAAAGAAATTCAAACAGGAGATGAAACCGGAACAATGCTTGTAAACGAGTATTTTGCGGATCATCCGGACAAAATACGAGGCATCCCATCAAATACTGGACGCATGTATGGCCGACTCAACACGCCTACCATTCTTCCTAAAAAACATTGAAAATAAACACGTTCCCATAATTCAGGCAGGAAGAAAACTTCCTGCCTTTCTTTTTGTACTTCCGTTTTTCTTTTGAGTTTGTTTTGCTTCGCAACTGGCTGACTTAGGCAGCCTTGCATGTTGCTCGCTTTTGCCTCTGGCGGGGCAAAAACTCAAAGAAAAGGAAGTGCATCATGACTCAACTCGATCTGTTCGATTTCGATTTCACAAAGGTAACTCCCGAACCTGCTCCCAAAGCAGCAACCGCAACAAAAGTTGTTTCTGAAGACAAAATGGCCAATTCCGGCAATCTTTTTGATTTCGGAACTCCCGGCAAAGCGTCAGATGAACAGATTGTAAATGATATAACGACCTCCGTCTTTGAGCCGAAAACAGTCGCAGAGGTCAAGGAAACGGTTGAAACGTTCCTCCGGGATTACACTGTTTTTATTGAAAACCATGCTGCATATCAGGTCATTAACGGAATCGGAACGCTGATCCGAGATTCAAAAGGCAACAATCTGAGCGAAAAAGAACAATCAAAAATTGTTTCATATGTTGCAATCAGAGAAGCTCTTGACACACTGATTGATACACAGCTTAATCCCAATGCATCAGAGGATTTGATTGAATCCTCCCGGGCGGTTCTCAATCTCCGTTATGATAATCATGTTCGTAAGTTCGGTGTCATATCAAACAAAATCGTTCACAAACTGATTGTTGACGATCCGGAATATCTCAAGGTTGCAGCCATTGAGAACATAAAAACAATAACCGAAGTCAATGCCTCCGGTGTTAAAACAAGCCGCAAAGTCTATGAAAAGGGAGATATATTCTCAATCAGAACCCAATTCCCATGGACGGAACCGGCAACAGCGGAAAATGCCGTTGAAGCCGGACTTATTTCATATGCATACAGGCACGAAATTGACCTTGAATATATTGCTTCACTTATTGGCAAGAGTGTCGAAGAAGCCAAGGCCGAATTGCTTTCCAGCGGAGAATATTTCATCAATCCTGAGAAAAATGACAGAATTGAACTCAAAAGCGAGTATCTTAGCGGCAACATCAAGCGTAAAATCGAAGGAGCGGCACATCTTCCGGCAAACGTCAAGGCATTGGAGGAAGTTCTCCCCAAACCGTTGACTATCGAAGATATTGATTTCTCACTCGGATCATTCTGGATACCGGCTGATCTTGTTGAAAAATGGATTGCAAAGGATCTTTCGGCAAATGTCAAAGTCACATACGACTCCGAACAGGATAAATGGGAAGTCATGGCAGACTATCAGGCTCGCCAGCTTGTCACTGATTACAACGTTGAAGAGCTTAACGCCTTTGACATTATCAGCATAACTTTGAACCTGAAGGAACCTGTCATCCGCAGGAAAATCGTTGAACCTGACGGAACAGAAAAATACATTGTCAATCAGGAAGCCACACTTACGGCACGTCAGTTCAAAAATGAACTTTGCAGCAAATTTCATGATTTCATCATGGATGACCAAGAAGCAAGCAGAACCGTCGAGGAAATCTATAACAATACATTCAACAATC
>JAQUST010000001.1:220504-227712 GCA_028710495.1 Clostridia bacterium | reverse complement strand
TTAGGTTTTATAGCAGTGGGAATTGTGCTTGGTCCTTATGCCTTAAATCTTATTGACAACTCTATACTTGATATTTCTACTGAGCTTAGGCAAATTGCACTTATTATTATATTGACTAGAGCGGGTCTATCACTTGATATTTCTGACCTCAAAAAAATTGGGCGACCAGCAATACTAATGTGCTTTGTTCCTGCAGTATTTGAAATGATTGCGGTTACGGCTTTAGGCTATTTTTTGTTCAATATAGCTATTATTGAGGCTCTCATTATGGGCAGTGTATTAGCTGCTGTTTCACCTGCAGTTATAGTTCCCCGTATGCTTAATATGATGGAGCATAATATCGGAACTAAACGGGGAATACCGCAACTCATTATGGCGGGGGCAAGTGTTGACGACATTTTTGTTATCGTGCTATTCGCAACATTCACGGGTATAGCGACAGGTGATGGCGTAAGTGTTATGTCTATAATTAACATACCTTTGTCAATAATTCTGGGAGCAGTCGTTGGAATAGCTATTGGAATATTGCTGGTGTTTCTATTCAAAAAAATACATATTCGTGATAGCATAAAGGTCATCATTTTGCTTTCAATATCGTTTTTGTTGATAGTTTTGGAAACTGCGATAAAACAATGGGTAGGCTTCTCCGGGCTTATTGCCATTATGACTATCGGTATCACAATCCTCACTAAGTATCAGACGTTGGCGAAACGCTTGTCAAATAAATTCTCAAAGCTGTGGGTCGCGGCAGAAATATTGTTATTTGTTTTAGTTGGAGCAGCAGTAGACATTACTTTAATTTGGGATAATATCAGATTAGGTTTGCTGCTTATATTCGCAGCTTTATTCGTGCGCATGGTTGGAGTTTGGGTGTGCCTTATCAAAACGCATTTTGACAAAAAAGAAAAACTGTTTTGTGCAATCAGCTATACTCCAAAGGCTACGGTTCAAGCTGCTATTGGAGCTATTCCGCTGGCGATCGGGATAGCAAGTGGCAATCTCATTTTGTCAATGGCGGTTTTAAGCATAATATTAACCGCACCTATTGGAGCATATCTCATAGATTTTACAAAAAATAAATTAATATCAACAGACATTTTGGAAGTTGATATCAATGAATCAAACGCAGATATTAAACAAAAAATTGATTAAAAAATACTAAGCTTAAGGAATGATATTGTAAAAATAATAATCATTGATGCAAAATTTTAAAATTTAGTATATAAGCTTTATTGATAAAAGACGAGTTTCAATTTTTTTGTGATATTATATTTGACTTTATAACATTGAATTGTCTAGATATGTATGTTAAAATTATAATAGCGTTTGGGCATAGTTCGACTAAAATACGGGAAATGTAAAGGAAATCTAATGGAAAAATGCAAAACAATAAATGATTCAAAAACGGAACAAGTACAAATTGTCATCGCTGAACATACGAACGGCGTGGGTAGACTTTTTGGCGGTAGGCTTATAGAGTGGATGGATATCATCGCTGCTGTCGTTGCAAGACGACATTCAGAACATGAGGTCACAACAGCTTCAATCGATAAGGTCAATTTTTCTGCTCCAGCAAAACTGAATGATACCATTGTTATTTCAGGGAAAATTGTCTATGTCGGTAACACATCGATGAATGTTTCGGTCACAGTTTATGTAGAAAAACTTAACGGAGAACAACGACTTATAAACAAAGCAAATTTCATTATGGTTGCATTGGATGAAAACGACAAACCTTGCCGTGTACCTAGATTGCAACTTAATACCGATGAAGAAAGGTCTTTGTTTGAGTCATATGAGACGAAAAGTATTCCTTGCAAAAAGTGATGGGCAATTTCGGATTTTCATATATAGGATTGATATATTTGCTTTCGTTGTTTATTCCAAATATCATTTGGAGTAAGAATCAACCTAGAGAATATACTGCTGAAAAAGAAAATAAAGTTCTGCTTTGGTTTGAGCGAATTGGACAAGTTCTTGTTACTTTGACGGCGATTGTTTTTTCCGATTACAATCCCACTGCCTTTTCTGCTTGGACAACCTGGTTGATTGCTTCCGCGTTGTGCCTTGTTTTGTACGAAATATGTTGGATAAGATATTTCGCGGGCGGTCATACATTGAAAGATTTTTATGGGAAGTTTCTCAAGATTCCCGTTCCACTTGCGAGTTTGCCGATAGTAGCATTTTTGTTGCTTGGTATATATGGAAAAGTGATATGGTTGGTTGTTTCTGTTGTGATATTAGGAATTGGACACATAGGAATTCACATCCAGCATATGAGAGAGATTGAAGCAACAAAGTGAGTTGGTAGAAAAATGTTTTGATACAAAAAATCAAATTAGCAATCAAATAGTTTAATATAAAATCCAACAAATATTTAGCTATTATTTTTGATGGCATTGCAAGAATAATTTTGGGAATAGGGGATTTATGAACATTAGTAATATTGTGAGACAACCTATTTTTTTTGAAAGAAATAGAGTATACAGAATTTATTCTGGCGGAAAATCGTTTAGCAATATTTTTGGTACTGATGAGACATCCGACAATATGTTTCCGGAAGAATGGGTTGCAAGCAAGGTGAAAGCTATAAACCCAAAGTATTTCGGGGAGAGAGACGGTATATCAGTGGTTTACGGAACTAAAATATTTTTCGACGATTTACTTCGTGATTTCGGCAGCGAGCTTTTGGGGAACAGAAAGTATGATTGTCTAGTGAAATTTTTGGATAGTTCAATACGTCTGCCTTTTCAAGTACATCCAACAAGAGAGTTTGCGAAGAAATATTTTCAATCGAATTATGGGAAAACTGAGGCGTGGCTTGTTGTTGAGACACGACCGAATGCAAAGATATTTTTTGGGTTCAATAGAAAGATAACAAAAGAAGAACTATCAGCACTGGAAGAAAGAAGCGAGACTGAAAAAGATATAATGAGCACGATTTTGGCGGGAGTTGATGCAAATGTTGGCGATGTATATCTAATTAATGCTGGACTTATACATGCTATTGGAGCTGGCTGCACAATAATTGAGGTGCAAGAACCTACAGATTTTACAATTCAGCCGGAAAGCTGGTGCGGTGATTATCATATCAGCAAAGATGAAAGATACATAGGTCTTGATAAATCTAAAGCGCTCGATTGCATAAACTTCGATCTATATGGTGAAAGCGCAATTAAGTCTGCAAAGATTTGTCCTAAAGTGGAAATTGCCACTTCATCATACAAAAAAGAGAATTTAATCACTTACGAAGATACTACATGCTTTGCAGAGAACCGTCACACATTGAACTGTGGAGAATTTGTTATGAATTACGCTCCGTCAGTTTGGATTATGCTCGATGGTGAGGCGCAAATTAATGGCGAAAATTATTGCAAAGCTCTAAAAGCGGGTGACTATTTCTTTTTGCCATATTCTGCGGAAAACAAATTTACATTGAAAAGTGTAAGCAAGGCTGTTCTTATTGAGTGTTTGCCAAGCAAGTAATAAAAGAAAAGCAAAAGCAAAAGAAAACAGTAAAAAACAATAAAAGAAGTAGTGGAGTGAGTATGATTATAAAAAACAGGTTAACAACAAAATATGCTGTTAACCTGTTTAATTTCAATCAAGAGATCGAAATACTAAGTATTTTTAATTTGGAAACTACAACTTGAAAAGAAAAGTTTTTATTTCAAAAGGTGAAAATTCAACTTTTAATAAAGTTTCCAGTCCATTATTTTCAAGCAAGTCAGTTTGCAGGACTTCAGCATACTTGAAATTTGGGACAATTTCAGCTTTAGTTTTTTGTCCTTTCGCTTCATAGATACGCAAGACTATTGTATTATTTTCTTTACTTTTTTTTATGGTTTCAGCAACAACATCGCCGATAACAGTGAACGGACTTTCAATTTGCTCTGCCACAGGAATAGGAGGCTGATTCAAAATATATGAATTGCGTATAACCTCACTATTTTCAAAGCTTCCGCAATAAGGCAATATTGCATAAGTAAAATTATTTTCACCCCTATCAGCTTTTGAATCAGGGAATATAGGATTGCGGATTAGATTTACGCTAATGTTGTTATTCTTTGTACGATAACCATATTTCCCATTATTCAAGATTGCGAAGCCATAATTGCCATTGTTTACGTCAATATATTTGTGAGCGCATATTTCAAACTGGGCTTTGTTTATTGAATTATTCTCTTTTGTTGAGCGTTTGATGTTGCCCATTTGGATGTCGCAGGTGACTTCATCAGCCCAAACTGAGGGACGGAAATCAGCTCGTAACATTCTAAAAGTTCGATTGAGTGTCGCCGTATTTTCTATGATTATCAATGATGAATCCACATCAATTGTGATTTTTTGCATAACTGATGACTTGCCGCATCGTAGAGTTTGATTGCGAACTATTGCATTTCCGACCACTTTAGTGTCAACATTTGATACAATAAAATGCCGTTTCGGTGATTTAGTGTAGCGTGTTCGAATATCCCATGCACTATAGTATGAATATGGGTCACGATAAATAGTCACATCATTTAGCTTATTTTGCGCAAACTCAAAGCTGCTTTCTTTATCAATTAAACTTATTATAGCGCCGGTGTTGTCGAACACGACTTTTATTTTTCCATTTTCAATCGAATCTTCAGTATATTTCAAATTATCATTTGCCTTTTGCACTTCTATGGGCGTGGCAGTTGAGTAGCTTTTTGAACTATAGTGATAGCATTTGTCATCAACAATAAAATTTTGGTCTATTGAGAAAGGAGAAGTATTTAACCAAATTTTATTGTCTGCGCTTATTGCTATGTTCTTGTTTAATTCATCTATCATTGATAAGTAGCTTTCTTCACATTCTTTGTAAACTCGACCTATTGATGAACCTGGCAAAATATCGTGGAATTGATAAAGAAGTACCAATTTCCAAATTCGATCAAGCATTTCATCAGGGTATTCAATACCTTTTATCATTCTCATAGTACTTATAAATTCAGTGGAGTGAAGCAGATTTTCAATTTTTCTGTTCAAAAGCTTTGTCTTGCCTTGAGTTGTGTAAGTGCCTTGATGTTTTTCAAGATATAGTTCGCCCTTGTAGCTTGGAAGCTTTGGAATGGAATTTTTTATATCTTCAAAAAAGCTTTCTGCAGGAGAAAATTTTACGCAGCTGTTCTGTGCATCAACTTGTCTTGAAATGACTTCAAGTTGCGCTTCGCTTGGTCCGCCACCGCCGTCGCCCGCGCCGAATAGAAACAAAGCCTTGTCCAAAATATCTTTCTCTTTGAATTTCTTGTAGGCATCCTTGAAGCAATCCGGAGTTCCGCTTCCGCAATAATTTCCTGACGGTGGAAGATGCACTAAAACTTCGCTGTCATCAATTCCGTGCCAATTAAATGTTGAATATGGGAAATCATTGACTGTGTTCCAAGATAGCTTTATTGTCATAAGATATGGAACGCCGCTTTTGGCAAGTATTTGAGGAAGATTTCCGCTGTATCCAAAAACATCAGGCAACCAACACATTTTTGAGGTTTTGCCGAAATTATCCTTCCAATAATTTTGCCCGTAATAGATTTGCCGAATCAGGGATTCACCGCTAGGCAAATTTGTGTCTGTTTCCACCCACATCGCACCTTGAAGCTCTAGCCTATTATTTTTGACCGCATCTGACAATTTGTCAAAGAATTTGGGTAATTTTGTTTGCGCCCACTCAAATTGTTGAGGTTGGCTAGCTCCATAAACAAAATTTGGATATCGCTCGATATGTCGGAGCTGATTGCTGAAAGTGCGAATGCTCTTTCGCTTTCCTTCGCGTATTGGCCACTCCCATGCCAAATCTAAATGTGAATGTCCGACAGCATAAAATGTGAAATCTTTTTTTTCTGTTGCGCTTAGATAAGGAGCTAGAGTATCTTTTGCTTTGCTATAATCTTCTTTAAAAAATTGTGAATAGGCAATGCGAAGTGCAGACTTTATTTCTTTGTTTTCGCTAAGATAAATGAGTGTGAGAAAATCATAGTACAAGCTTTTTATCTCTTTATTTATTTCAACCAAGCATACTTCTTTGAATTTGGATTTTCCATATGGATTTATCAAAAACGATGCGCCGTTGTAACTTGCGTCAACAAAGAAATCAATTTTTGCTCCATTACAATGAGCATCATCAATTTCAATAAGGGTTTTACCTTTGTGAGCTTGAAAAAAATCTAGTGGAGTGATAACTCGGTTTGTAAGCCCGATTGTGGGAGTGCCTTCAAAATATAGCTGTCCTTCTCCGCCTAAATCTGCAATTATTGCTAGATTGTCTTTGCTTAAAGAGTCGGGAATTTGTCCCGTAATATGGAAAATCGCAACAGTGAAAGCTTTGCCCCAAGAACCTCCATTTATTGGACGGAATTCTGCTTTCTCCAATGGAAATGGCTCATCTCCTGTGGCAACTTCAACATTTAAACTACATATTTTCTTGTAAATTTTGCGACGTATGCTGAAAAGCTCTTTCAATAAAGTTGGTTTTTTTAATATAGATAATTCAGGAAACATAATTGACCTCTTTGGGTGTGAGTTTTTGTTTTGCTCTGTTTTTTGCTTGAAATAGAATGTCTAATCTTTTGATTTAAGAATAAATAACTTTTAGTAAATTGATAATACAATAAGAGTAACATTAGCCTATTTGATTGTCAATGTTGAGTTTTTGGAAAGTCTGATTGTTTTGAAATAAAGATTTTGTGAATACTTTGCGAAAATTAAGTTATTTTTTTGCTGAAAGCATTTTTAGTTCTCGGCGAATAAAGTGAGCGTGCGCGATTTCGTTTACCTCAGTCCGAAAGAAATAAGAAACCCACAAACTATGTTGTGGGTTTTGTTTTGGCGGGACTAAAAGTATATGCTTCGCAGAATCCTGCTATAAAAGAAGCACCTTGTAGGTGCTTCTTTTGGCGGAGGACACAGGATTCGTTCTCAGCGAACAAAGTGAGCGTGCACGATTTCGTTTTCCTGTGTCCGAAAATAATAAGAAACCCACAAACTATGTTGTGGGTTTTGTTTTGGCGGGACTAAAAGTATATGCTTCGCAGAATCCTGCTATAAAAGAAGCACCTTGTAGGTGCTTCTTTTGGCGGAGGACACAGGATTCGTTCTCAGCGAACAAAGTGAGCGTGCACGATTTCGTTTTCCTGTGTCCGAAAATAATAAGAAACCCACAAACTATGTTGTGGGTTTTGTTTTGGCGG
>JAQUST010000001.1:169852-220404 GCA_028710495.1 Clostridia bacterium | reverse complement strand
GAGGACACAGGATTCGTTCTCAGCGAACAAAGTGAGCGTGCACGATTTCGTTTTCCTGTGTCCGAAAATAATAAGAAACCCACAAACTATGTTGTGGGTTTTGTTTTGGCGGAGGACACAGGATTCGTTCTCAGCGAACAAAGTGAGCGTGCACGATTTCGTTTTCCTGTGTCCGAAAATAATAAGAAACCCACAAACTATGTTGTGGGTTTTGTTTTGGCGGAGGACACAGGATTCGAACCTGCGGATGCTTTCACATCAACGGTTTTCAAGACCGCCGCTTTAAACCGCTCAGCCAATCCTCCAAACTATTAAATTGTTTTCTATTTTATATTGCGTTACCAAGCTACGAAAGCTTCGCGGTTACACCGCTCCTGAGGGTAGGCGTTGGAGTCCGTCACCGGAAGTGTCGCAAGCGCCACCAGCCAATCCTCCAAACTATTAAATTGTTTTTTACTTTATACTGCCTTACTTAGTATTGTAGATTTGATAAATTACAATAATAGATAAATAACAATACAAAATGCATACATTCAACGCAGATGAGTATATCAAATTCCTTTATGGTTTGTCAACAAACTTGATGATATTCGGCTTAATATTTATAGGAATCTTAAAAATGCCACAGTTTTTAAGCTATGCTTCAAAATTGAAATGGTTCGTACAAGTTTTGCTTTTGATTTCGAATATCTATTTATAACTAATAAATATATCATAATAAATTTGAGTGTACAAAATGTTCATCATAGTGTATCATATTATTGTTATTTTATTAAATTGGGATATAAGGAAGAAAACTTATGCGTGATTTCTCAAACAAGAAAAAAGGGATTTCGATGGGAGAAATTTTAACGTATTCTATGGGCTTGTTGGGATTGCAATGCGTTATAGGTTATATGAATTCATATCAAGCGCAATTCTACAACAAAACTATGGCGGCAGATATGGCAATAATTGGTATTATTATGCTTGCTGCAAAGCTCATAAGTTCATTCGCAGACCCGATTATAGGAAGTCTCATTGATAGAAGCAATATCAAAAGCGGAAAATTGAGACCTTGGATTGCAATTTCTATACTGCCTTTCTTTATGCTTTCTATCCTTATATTTATTGTTGTGCCGTTTCGTGGCGTTGGGCTTTATTGTTACATTTTTGTCACTTTTCTTTTATGGTCGATTTCAATGTCACTTGCCGATATACCATCGCAAGGTATGCTTGCAATGTTGACTCCAAATCCTGTTGAACGAAACAAGATTGCAGGAATTGCAAACTTCTTAAAAGGTGTTGGACCTTCACTTCCTTATGTTATTGTTCCATTAGTATGTATCATATCGAAATCTGAGGGCGGGGCAATAGGCCAGCGTGAATATCTGATTTCAGCTGTTCTTATTGCCGTTTTGGGATGCTCATTGTTTTCACTGATATTTTTTAAAAATCGAGAGCGTGTACCGTATACCAGCAACAAATCTTCTATGAAAGATATGATTGTTATGTTGAAGGGCAACAAACCTTTGTTTTTATTGTTGTTATCCGCATTTATAGGCTTTACAAGGTCAATGGGGCTTGTGGTGCAAACACAAGCAGCACATTCATTGATTGGTGATATAAATTTGTTCGGAATCGCGATAGGCGGCGAAAACACAATAATAATTTTGGGTGTGACAAGCGCTATATCTGTAGCATTAAGTATGATAATTATGCCTGCACTAACAAAAAAAATTGGTGAAAAGAAAGTGTTTATAGGCATGGCTATTTACGGTTTTATTATTGCGACATTCACATATTTAATTTATGTTCTGGGAATAAGGTCTCTTGCTTCTATTCTCATTATGTTGTTCTTCGTCGGAATTATGTACGGACCAAATACTTTCCTGCCTCTAATTATGGTTGCGGATTGTGTAGATTACTATGAGTGGAAAACCGGCAAGCGAACGGAGGGAGCACACTTTGCAGTGCTGAGTTTCTCAATAAAGGTTCCTATGGCATTGACTGTTGCTGTCGGGCTTATTATGGTTGGTTTATCAGGCTATAGCGCGAACGCTACTTCATTCAGTGTGCAGACTCAAAACATAATTTATGCTGCATTTGTATTATTACCTGGAATTGGATGTCTACTTTCGGCGATTCCTATTTTCTTCTATAAATTGGTTGGAAATGAAAAGAAGAAAATTATTCTTGAGCTCGCAGAAAGGCGAGCAGCGGCAGGAGAATCTGCTGGCAGTGAAGTTCTTGAAGCGATAGAAGAAATGTCGGCTGATGACGATACAATAAGCACAAATGGCAAGAATGACTAGTAATATTATTATACACAATAATTAAGAAAATATCTTGGGAATGTGCCGCTTTCATTTTTTTGCAACTGGCTAGATGTAAACATCTGTTATATCTTGAAATATAACAATGAGTTTTATCAATGTAGGCAATGTACTTCATGATTTAATGAAATCATCTCATACTAGAGCAACATATCATATATCATCATTTGTAAATGCGGAGAAGCAAGAATAGGTGTCAAATTGAAACTGCAAAATGAGATATTGTTGAGTAAGTTAATTCACATTTAAGCTATTATTAAAATTATATGAATAAGCTCTTCAGTCATTACGAAAGAGTCATAAATCATCAAGCATTTAGAAATACATTAAATGAACAAGCTGTTTTATCATTACGGGAAGAAATAGCTAAAACCTAATTCATCCAAGCACGTTGACAAATTTATTTTAAAACTAAAATCAATATTAGAAGCAACGAAATTTGGGAAAATAAATCAATACATTGAAAAATCTCATTAGACAAAATAATAAAAGCATCGCCATTGCGATGCTTTTTATTTTGTAGATAGTTGACGTTGTAAAGGGGTATCTGGTTCAATGCTTTCATTCTAGAAAAGAATAAATTAGTACTTATAGATAACAATTATTTTAGTTTAAGACAACAATTTTACAGAGTTCTCAACAAACTTTGAAGAATTTCAAAAACTATTTGACATCCTTTTCTTTTTTTGAAACTTGTATTGTTTCTTTCTCTGCGTCTGTTATTGCGTTCACCGTCTCGTCAAGACCCAAATCAGCCATTGATATTGGTGCATTGTGGTAGATAGGTTTCCATTCGACTTTTTTGAATATGGCAGCAACTGCAATAGGGAGATAGGTGAACATAAAGAGCGGGAATGTAAACAAATGCCAAATCTTTTTCCATGTAGGCATTTTTATTTTTTTCCATTCGGTTATAAGATCAAAAAGCCCAAAGACAAATATAGATGCATAAAGTGTTACAATCATAAATAGAAGACCTTGAGCTGCAGTTGTCACACCAATAGGGTCGTTTGTAGCGGCTCCGATAATCATACATGTCGGGAAAACAATAATCATAAGAGATGATATAAGCAATGCAGGGAAGATATTCGTGAGAATATCCCAGCACGCAAAGTTTTTCCACATACCTTTGAGCAGTCTGCCGGCCTTAGTTCCGAAAACCTGATAAAAACCTTTTGACCATCTCTCGCGTTGGCGCCAAGCTTGTTTGAATGAAGTTGGTTGTTCATCATAAAACATTGCATTGTGAGCATAACCAATTTTTCTGTTTGAAAGCGCATATTCGGCTGAAAACTCAACATCCTCAGTTAGACAGAAGAAGCACCAGTTGTTATATTCTTTGACTATTTGCTTGTCAACTAAAAAACCAGTTCCTGAGATTGCGCAACTAGTGTGCAAAATCATACGTGGATTATTGAGATATCTTGCCTCACGAATAAACCAATAGCCATAACCATCAGCAATCCAGTTTGCACCGAAGTTCTTTGTATTGCGATAGCTTGTTACCATATTGTAGCCGCTATCATAAACCTTGTTGATTTCAGTGATATAGTTTTTTGTCAGAATGTTGTCAGCATCAAGTACTATGTATGCTTCATAATCACGGTCGGCATACTCCGGAAGATTGTGAATTTGTTCGAACATAAAATTGAGTGCATAACCTTTGCCAATTTTTGAAAGGTCTTCTCTTTCAAAAACAAGACATCCAAGGTCACGACAAATTTGTGCTGTTTTGTCTGTGCAGTTGTCGGCAATGACAATGATGTCAATCAATTCTTGAGGATAATCGTTTTTTCTAATGCTGTCAATAAGATGGGCTATAACAAGTTCTTCATTTCTCGCAGAAATGACAATTGCAAATTTGTGTGTGTTAAATTCTGTTTTCTTGACTTTTGAGACTTTGAATGCACCTACAAAGAGATAAACAAATTGATGTAGGTAAAGGAAGAAGAAAAGTAAACCTAGAATATTTGTAAACCAATAAATAAAACCATTAAGAGGTGTGCTGAATGCGGTTTGAAGATTAAATAAAAAAAACATATTATATGATTTCCTTGTTAAATTTATTGTTGAGTGGTGTGGTTTATTTAACGCACATTGATTATTATACATTCTTACTACTTATTAAGCAAGCTTTTTTTCAAGTTAATTATATGAGCAAAGCGCTTAATAGTTTGACTCTATTATAAATGTTGTGATAAAATATTATAATAAGATAAAATGTTGTGAAAAACTAAAATTTGTTAATTTTTGTTTAATATGTGTCGGGCATATAAATTAAGTACTATTATATGATAAGTATTTATCAAATTCAATATAAGGAATAGAATGAATCCATGTTTCTAGAAAATCAGACCAAAACAATAAAAAATGTACCATCGTTTTTTTATAGTAATGCTTTCAGTTGGATATTTGCGCTTGTCGTGTACATCTTTTGGCTTACCAACTTTACTTTTGTCGGTATGTTTATTATTTTATCTCTTTCTGCTTTTATTTTTTGCATTTGTCGCGATACAACTCCAAACCTTGTGATAACAATGCTTATGGTTTTTGAAATTAATGCTAGTGATTTCACTACCGGAGGAATTATCTGGTTGAGTTGTGGTATTGCACTTGTTATTATTGGAATGATCATTCACTTAATCAGATTCAAACCAAGTTTTTTATTTTTGAAACCGAACAAAATCAAGGGTTACACTTTCGCGGTGCTTTTGATTTTGCCAGTAGTCGCACTTGGAGGTGTGACTATGACAAATAGAAACGGTATAGTATTTTTTGCCATTGCTTTGTGTTCAATTGCAATCAGTTTGATGTATTTGTTTTTTTATGCAACAACAAACAATGGTCAAAAAGATGAAATGTTGAAAATCATTATTAGAACAATTATGGTTATGGGTGCTCTAATTTGTGTCCAAATGCTGACAATAGCTTTCAAAGCAGGAAGCCTCGAGGCAATAAAAATTGTGATTGATAGAAGACAATTTGCATTGTCTTGGGCTCATCCGAATAATGTTGCAATTCTTCTTGCGTTGTCAATACCAATGACTTTGTACTACGCGACAAAGCTTAAAAAAACACCTATTTTTCCGATAGCTCTTGCTATCCTAGAGTTCGCAATAATGCTTTTGACAACATCGCGAGGTCCCATACTTTTTACTGCTGTCGCTTTGCCAATTATTGCCGTATTTGTTTTCATAAAAGCAAAAAACCGAAAGCAAGTCGGTATTTCATTTGGGATTTGCATTTTACTTGCCGTTGCCTTTGTAGTTGTTTTCAAAGATACAATACAAGATTTGTTTGCAAGATTTCTTGAACTCGGCTTGAGTGATAATGGTCGATTTGATATTTATCGTGAAGCGGTTTCACTTTTTAAGACTGCTCCGATTTTTGGTATAGGTTTGGATTATGGTTTTGGAATTTGGGGAACATATCAGTTTTACTGGTTTCATTCAACAATATTTCAAATTCTTGCAAGCTTCGGGATTTTTGGTGTGCTTTGTTTTGCTTATTTCTTTTTTGCCCGTTATCGTGCATTCCTTATCAAGCCGTCAACTGCAAAACTCGCCGTTTTGGCAGGGTTATTATTGATGGAAGCATATGGAATGGTAGACATTGTATTCTTCAATTCATATACTTATATAATTATGATGTTCCTATGTTTGGGAGCTGAAAAGTCTTTAGATGAAAAACAAGGTTTGGCATTTCCCCAAATTAAGCAAAAAAAATCGAACTGAAATAATTTGAAAATGTAAATTTGCGAAAGAAAGTTTGAATAAAAAAGGGACGGCAGTTGCCGTCCCTTTTTTTATATTTAATTTTTTGACTTTATTATTTTTGTTCTGAATTAAATTTGTTCAGAAAATATTTGTTCAGAAAATCAAGTAAAATTTACGTTTCTATTTGTTTTCTTTTTTAAAGCCTTTTCTAAATTTCTTCCAGCCGCCCTTAGTGCCATTCAACATGTCGACTAAACCTTCCACTGTCATTTGAGAGAATAGTCCACCTGTAAAGCCTGAGAAAGACCTTAGAGGCATATCTTTTGATGACTCTTGAACCATTAACGAGTTCTCGGAGTTGCCAGCGAAAAGTTTGCTACCGTGATAAATTATTCTGTAAATAAACTTGCCAAGCCCTGTTACGGCTATTTGCTCAACGGTGTTGTTGATTGTGAACTCGCCCTTTTGAAATGGGGTATTCTCAACCATAGGTCCTCCATAAACTGATTCAAACTGTTCATGTGGTATGCGCTTTTGCGGGTTTTCCGTTTCAGACACATTGTAATAGTAAGGTGAGCAATTATGATAATCAGGGATTTGAGCATCAGGATTATTTGATATTACATTGACAGTAGCTGAGAGTTTTATGTCCTGACTTGATGCACCGACCAAAATGTCGAAGTCTCCGCTTTCTATATGCCAGTCTGAAATTGCGGTGTTGTAGTATGCAAATGAACGGTCATTTAATTCAAATTCAATCGTCACACTTTTTCCTGCTTCCAAAAATACTTTTTTGAAGGCTTTAAGTTCTTTTTTGGGACGGAATAATGTCGTTTCTTTATCAGCAACATATAGCTGAGCAATTTCTGCGCCTGCGATATTACCGGTGTTTTTGACTTTGAATGTAACTTTCAGCTTTTCGCCTTGATTGATTTCTATTTTAGACAGTTTCAAGTCGGAATATTCAAAAGTGGTATAAGAAAGACCATAACCGAACGGGTATTGAACTTTCTTTTCTGCGGCATCAAAGAACCGATAGCCGACAAATACACTTTCACGATATTCGACGGTTCGAGGTCCCATAGGGAAGTAGCGACTGACAACATTATCGTGGTTGCGGAGCGGGAAAGTTTCGGACAGTTTTCCGCTTGGGTTTTCAATACCATAAAGTAAGTCATAGGTTGCAGAACCGCCTGCTTGTCCGCCGAGATAAACATCAAGGATTGAGCGCACTTTGTTTGCCCAAAGTGAAACTTTGATAGGCGAGCCACCATTTAGGACAACAACAATGTTTTGATTGACTTTTAATAGTTCTTCAATAAGAACATTGTGAGACAAAGGCATATTGATATGCTTGCGGTCAAATCCTTCGCTTTCGTAAACATCAGTCAAGCCAACAAAAACAATAACTTTGTCTTTGCCTTTTGCTGCTTCAACTGCTTTTTTGATAAGGGATTTTGAATAGCCGTCGCCTTTGAAGTTGTAGCCCGCAGCATAAATATATTCTTTGTTGAGTGAATTGAGATGATCAATAAATGAAACTAATTTTGTTGGATGAATGTGAGATGAGCCTGAACCTTGATAGCGCAATTTTTCTGCTAAAGCGCCAATAACTGCAATGCTTTCATCTTCTTTTAGCGGAAGTGCGCCATCATTTTTTAATAATACTGCTGATTGGGCGGCAACCTTGCGCGCTAGTTCGTGATGTGCATCGTAATCAGTTTTGTAGTTTGCGATTTCATGATTTTTGCAGTCATTTGCAAATTTCAACATACGGAGAACAACTTTGTCTAAATCTGATTCAGCAAGAGTTCCGTTTTTGACCGCTTTTACGATATTGCGGTCATTCAATCCCTCGTTGCCTGGCATTTCGAGATCCATTCCTGCGCGGATACCTTCTATTCTATCGTTCACTGCGCCCCAATCGCTCATAACGATACCATCAAATCCCCATTCGTCACGCAGTATGTCGGTGAGCAAATGCTTATTGTCGGAAAGATATGTGCCGTTCAAACGATTGTAGCTACACATTATTGTGCTCGGTTGTTCGCGCTTTACTATCGTTTCAAATGCTGGAAGATAAATTTCCCTTAGTGCTCTTTCATCAACTCTCGAATCAACACTCATGCGAATATGTTCTTGATTGTTGGCACAAAAGTGTTTTAAGCTGACGCCAATGCCTTTTTCTTGAACACCATGAACCCATGCCGCGCCCATTTCTCCGGAAAGATAAGGGTCTTCTGAAAAATATTCAAAGTTTCTTCCACAGAGAGGTGAACGCTTGATATTAACTCCAGGACCAAGAACAGTAGTCACTCCTTGCTCTTTTGCTTCATCAGCGATCGCATTTCCGACTTCTTCAACAAGTGAGGGATCCCATGAGCTTGCAGTTGTTGCTGCAGGAGGAAAGCAAGTTGATGGCGCACTGTCTTTCATTATGTTTGTGGCAGCCGATGCCAATTCTTTGCGAAGTCCGTGAGGGCCGTCAGTCATCATAACAGATGGAACATCCAGACGCTCAATTGGCTTTGTCAGCCAGAACGTTAAACCAGAGCAAAGTGAGGCTTTTTCCTCAAGGGTCATTTGGGATAGCACTTCATTGAAGTTTTTGTCCATAAATTCCTCCGAAAATATATTAATAATACGATATTTATTATACCAAAGAATGGATGTAACTGCAAGAACAAATTTGATTTTTTGAACATTATGATAAACACTCTATATTTTAGTGTGTTATGCTTGATTATATATAGTTTTGTATACAACATTTCAGCAACACTTTTTTCTTAAAAAATTAAGTGTTATGTTCGATTGTATATTGTTTTATATAGATTTGGATAAGTATTCAAATTCAAAATTAAAATTAAGCATTGTTATGCAAATAATTTAAGATAAGGAGTGTATTTAATTTTTGTAAAAAAACAATAAAGACAAGCTGTTTGGAATAATTAAAACTTTATTTTTCAATTTGCACATGTGCTAGTTTTCGCAGAGTGTTTTGCATAGGGTCTGAAAAATCTACGTTCCGCAAAATTATTTCACTGGGACATTCTCTGACAGTCGCTAAAATTAGGTCTAGTTCAGGCTCATCGAAAATATTTTCAATTTGAACTGTTCTATTTTCAGTGGTGTTAAATACGGATAAATCAGTGTTTTTTACGAACAAAAGCTGATTTTTGCCACCTTCTGAGGAAGCAAGAAATGTAGCAACATTGAAAATATCATCAGGAGTTGTGGCAACTTTCAAAAGATTGTTTGCTAGACCTGAGAGTTCTGTCCAATTTGTGGTCAATGACTTCAATCTGAAGTTCAAAATACCATCAATATTGTAAGAAGCTACTTCGTGAATGGTTTTCATTATTACGCTTTCTTCGAAAGAGCGGTCAAAAAATACGAGCGAACTCAAAAGAGCTACGAGACTGTGTGACAGCGTGGCATATTCAATTTTGTCAAGAAAGAATGAAAGTTTCAGATATGTCAAATAAACTTCACATATTGCTTCTTCAATGAGCTTTTGAACTTCTTCGCGATTGTCGCAAAGTGTTGCAATATATATGAAGTTGCGCTCTTTGCTTTCCTCAAGCGCAAAGGATAGATTTTTGCATTGTTTTATTCTCGACTCGAGATAATTGAACTCTCTCGCAAACTCTTTATCTATACTTATCTCACAAGACCACATAATCACCTCGTGTATATTGTATGCAAGAAAAGACAGATTACACATTAGAAACAATTTATAACAAAAAAAGAGAAACAATGAAGATTTTTACGAGAGGATTTTGATGTCAAAATAAGAGGTCAACAAAATAATTTAGTGTCTAAATAAAAAATTAGTAATTAGTAAATATAACGAAATATTTAGCATAATTGGCGGAATCAATATAAAAGAAAATGCACTCATAAATGAGTGCATTTTGATATTTTATAAATGTTTAAGTATTTCAAGATATTGTTTGTCGTGAGTCATTCATATTTCTAAAATATTAACTGTCGAGAGCCATTCATTTTTTATAATATTAGCTTTCAAAAATCTATTATATTCAAAAATTATTGAAGACAATATATTCTAATATATACAATACAAATGCAAGATAAATATGCAATTAAAATGCAAATCATTAATTTATTTTGCCTATTTGTGTTGCAATCAATCTTTAATTTGAAATTCTAGCTTCTCTTAGTTCAAGCAATATAAGCTTTAGAATATGTTGCGAGCCTTTATCACACCTGCGGTTTTTTCAAGCGCATCGGCATCAATGACGCTGTCGCTTTCAATAATCGCATAACTTATTCCTGCTTTGTTTGTTACTTCCGCTGTCACATTTATTGCAATTTCTCCCGAAAAAATAACTGAAGCACGATGTGCTTTGTTCTTTGCGACAGTAATATTTGGCATATTCACAGAATTCTTGATTGTGCCTTCTTCAACAAACAATTTGATTTCTTGTGCTGCCATTTCAGCGCAATTTTCTTCTGCTTCAGCACTTGACGCTCCAAGATGTGGTAGTGCAATTATACCATCATAATTTAGGCAGTCAGCATCTGGAAAGTCAGTAACATAGCATCTGACTTTTTTTTCTTCAATTCCAGATTTGATGGAATCAGTTGAAACAAGTTCGCCACGAGCTGCGTTTATGATGATAACTCCATCTTTCATTTTTGCGATTGAATCGGCATTGATAAAGTGATGCGTTGCTTTTGAATATGGAATATGAATTGTTATATAGTCAGAAGTTGCAAATACTTCTTCCATTGTGTCATAAATAGTCACAAAATCAAGTGCTTTGGCGGCTTCGCAAACAAACGGGTCATAGCCTACAACTTTCATTCCGAGAGCGTCAGCTGCAGTAGCGACTTTTCTACCGATTGCGCCAAGTCCCAAGATGCCGATTGTTTTTCCTGAAATTTCAGTGCCAGCAAATTGTGACTTGCCTTTTTCTACCTGTTTTTTGACGTCATCTCCTACAAGTCTTTGTGCCCATTTTGCGCCTGCGATAAGATTTCTTGATGCCATAATCAATGAAGCAACAACCAATTCCTTGACTGCATTTGCGTTTGCGCCAGGGGTGTTGAAAACTATAATGCCTTTTGTAGCATAATCTTCGAATGGAATATTGTTGACACCTGCTCCTGCACGTGCAACACAAAGAAGTGATGATGGTACATCCCAATCTTGCATAACCGCACTGCGAACTAGAACAGCTTGTGGATTTGAGCAATCATCGGTGACGGTGTAGTTTGTTCCGAGAGTTTTTATTGCGAGACTTGATATCGAATTGAGTTTCAAAACATTATTCATTTTACTTCTCCTTTTTAGACAAACTGCTTGACATAGTCAACGCAGTTGTTTCATTAGTGGTTGAATGTAAATACATTGTTACTTATTTGTCGTTCTTGCATTGAAACAGTGCGGACTTATATTCGTGTTGAATGTGAATACATTGTTACTTATTTGCCTGTTCGAACTTAGCGAGGAAATCAACTAGTGCTTGAACCCCTTCTGTTGGCATTGAATTGTAGATTGAAGCACGCATACCACCAACTAAACGGTGACCTTTAAGATTGCAAAGTCCAGCTGCGGTTGCACCTTTGACGCATGCATCATCCAAATCAGCGTTTGGAGTTGTGAAAGTGACATTCATTATTGAACGGCTGTCTTTACGAACAGGGTTTGTGTAGAAAGTGCTATTGTCAAGAAAATCGTAAAGAAGCTGTGCTTTTGCTTTGTTGACTTTTTCCATTTCGACAATACCGCCAAGAGCCTTAACGCGACGCAAATTCAACATCATCATATAGATTGCAAATGTTGGAGGTGTGTTGTAGAGGCTATTGTTTTTTGCGTGAATAGAATATTTGAGCATTGTTGGACAAATTTCCATTTGATTGCCGATTAAGTCCTTTCTAACAATAACAAGAGTTACGCCCGCTGGTCCCAAATTCTTTTGTGCGCCCGCATAAATCAAGCCGAATTTGTTGACATCAACAACTTCGCTCATAATATTTGATGACATATCGCAAACGAGTGGCGCACTTGTTTGTGGAATATATCCCCATTTTGAACCGAATATAGTGTTGTTTGCAGTGTAGTGGAAATAGTCTGCATCATCGCTAAACTTAAGTTCAGATTGAGTTGGTATGTAAGTGAAGTTTTTATCTTCAGAAGAACCTGCAAGACGGGCATCACCGTATTTTTTTGCTTCTTTGTACGCTTTGGAAGAAAAATTGCCAGTGACTGCATAGTCGGCCTTTCCAGTTTTCATAAGATTGAGCGGAACTGCATCGAACTGAGTTGATGCGCCACCCTGAAGCAAAAGAACTTCATATTCGTCTGAAATTCCCATAAGCTCTTTGATAAGTGAGATGCATTCACTATGTACCGGCTCGTAGACTTTGCCACGGTGTGTGCATTCCATAATACTCATTCCTGAGTTATTATAGTCTGTCAAACTTCTTTGTGCCTCTTCCAAAACCTCGAGTGGAAGCATAGATGGACCTGCTGCAAAATTGTAAACTCTCATTGGTGCTCCTTATATATAAAAAATTTTAATACAAAGTGGAAGAATTAGTGGCTACGCTGCAAAATCCCGAAAAGCTGTTTGGAAGAATGTTACAAACTTGAAGAAAGCCTGTTAAAATCTGCTATATAGAGAGCTTTCTTTAGCCAACTAAATAAATATAGGAAGTTGTTAGCTTCCTTAATTCGCTAAAATTATACCGCAATTAAATTTTTTAGTAAAACAAATACGAATAGTTTTTCAAAATAATTTTACACTAACATTATGAAAGCAATCATATTAGCAGGCGGACGCGGTGAACGTCTTAAGCCTATAACAAACAAAATGCCAAAACCAATGGTTCCTATAATTGGAAAGCCAGTACTAGAATATATCATCTTATGGTTGAAATCGTATGGTATAAGCGAAATCGCACTTACTTTAGGCTACAAAGCTGATGATATTATGGATTATTTTGGTGATGGAAGACGTCTTGGCGTGAAGCTCAGTCACTTTTTGGAAGAAGCTCCCCTTGGAACTGCGGGATGTGTCAAAAATGCGGAAGAGTTTTTAGATGATGATTTTTTAGTTGTTTCTGGAGATGCATTTTGCGACTTGAATCTTGACACCTTTATTGTATTTCATCAAAATAGGGGTGGAATAGGCACTATCGCCGTAAAAAATGTAGCTGACCCGAAAGGCTTTGGAATTATTGATATAGATGAAGAAAATCGCATAGTAGGATTTCAAGAAAAGCCAGAAAACCCCACGAAAAACACGGTTAATCTCGGTATTTATGCGTTTAAGAAATCGGTGTTAAAATATATTCCAAAATGCAATTATGACTTTGCAAAAAATCTTTTTCCGCGTCTTTTGGAAGGAGTGAAAAAAGAAAAAGAAAAATTCGGCGAAAATGGAGGCTGGAACCGTGATAAGTTCCAACTTTACGCTTTCAATACAGATGCGTATTGGTCGGATATCGGAACTTTGCGGAGCTATTATGCAACAAATTCATACGTTGTCGACAACTTTGAAAACTATCAAGATTTTTTTGTTTAGAAAATATTTTTTCCCCTTAAACTATATATTCGTTTCGATTGGAAAACGCACTTTTAGAAAGTTGCGTTTTTTTATAACAAACAAACTAAGTTTGATTAAGTCAAATTTGATTAAGTCAAGGTTTGATTAAGTCGAGGTTTGTTTAAGTCGAGGATTGAAAATAATTCTCTAGACAGATATTTGTTTTTTTGCGTAATATTTTTTACGTGGAGATGCTATTGTGTTGATTAAAATTCAATATTAGTATATAATTATTAAATATTGAAAGTAATGGAGGCTAGAAATTGGCTAAACAGCAAAAAAGCGTAAAAGTTATTTTTCTCGGTGGTGTAGGGCAAATCGGGAAAAATATGACAGCAATAGAATATGGCGATGATATAATAATCATTGATTGTGGTGTGGACTTCCCGGACGAGGAAAGCCCGGGCATTGATGCAATAATTCCTGACATAACATATCTGACAGAAAACCGTGACAAAGTTCGCGGAATATTTTTGACACACGGTCACGAGGACCATATAGGTGCAATTCAATATGTTATTGAAGATTTGAACGTTCCTATTTTTGGAACTCCGATGACACTGGCGATGCTTGATAGAAAATTAGTTGAAAGACATATTATTGTTGATGCACGCACCGTACAAGAGGGCGAAACAGCGATAGCGGGATGCTTCAAAGTTGAATTTATAAAAGTTACTCACTCATTGGCAGGCGCTTGCGCATTCGCAATCACCACACCTATTGGTGTTATCTATCACTCTGGAGATTTCAAACTTGATGCTACACCAATAGACAACAAACCGACAAATTTGCAACGCATTGCAGAAATCGGATCAAAAGGCGTTATGCTTATGCTTGGCGAATCGACAAATGTTGAGCGCAAAGGTCATTCTGATTCTGAAAGAGTTGCGGGAGTTGGCATTGAAAACATTTTTGCTTCCCACCGCGAACAAAGACTTATTATCGCGACATTTGCTTCTAGCAACTACAGAGTGCAGCAAATTCTTAATATAGCTTCTAAGTACGGTAGAAAGGTTATACTTTCAGGACGCAGTATGAAAGGTATTGTTGAAATGGGTTCAAAAGTTGGCGAGTTGACCGTTCCAAATGATATTATTGTTGAAAGCCCCGGGAAACTTCCGTTTGCAAAACAAATTGTGCTTGCAACTGGTACTCAAGGTGAACCAATGAGCGCGCTTACAAGAATGAGCGAGGGCGAATTTGGGAAAATCAATATAGGATCAGACGATGTGGTCGTTTTGTCCTCATCTCCGATACCAGGAAACGAAAAATCAGTTTACAATGTCATCAACAAATTGTTCAAGAGAGGCGCTGAAGTTATTTATGAAAGTATGAATGATGTGCATGTATCCGGACACGCTTATGCTGAGGAATTGAAGTTGATGCTTACACTTGTTAAACCTAAATTTTTTATGCCTGTTCACGGCGAATACAGACATCAATATCTGCATTCAAAAATGGCAGAAAAATGTGGTGTCAATCCTTTGAATATCGCAATACCTGAAATCGGAGCGGTGTATGGTGTGAACCAAAAAACTATGAAACGTCAATCCAACGTTACTGCCGGGAATGTCTATATTGACGGAACAGTTTTGGATGAGGGCAGCAATATTATTCGTGACAGAAAGAGCTTGTCTGAAAATGGATTTTTGATTGTTATTGTCAGCGTTGATATGAAAAACGGCATATTGCTTTCTCCGCCGGATTTGTTGGTGCGTGGTATGAGTATGTCTCCCGAGGCGCTTGAAAGTGCAAAGGGTATTGTTGAAAATGCAATAGCAACACTAGACTTTGTTGGTGAAGTTATCGATAGAAGCCGTATTACACAAGCTATAAGAAAATCGCTTAAAAGACAATTTGTAAAAGACAGGCATTTCCCGATGATTATGCCAATCATTTACGAAGCATAAAACTAAATTTTGGGGCGGATATAAATATGAAGATGAAACCCGTTATTTTAATTTTGACTTCAAACGATGTTAGTGAACAAATTCCAAAGCAACTCAAGCAAAGTATTGAGGCGTTGGGAGAGCATTATGTCGTTGTTTTTGATGAAAGTCACTATGAAAGCAAGTTGAAATTCAGTAGCGCTGAACAGCTTCAATGGTTGAAAATGAACTATATGAAGAAGCGTGAAAAGAACGGAATAAAAAGTGAAAACCAAAAGAAAAAAGAACAAAAAGGTCGCACTAACCGCATTCGAAATGCAGTCTTACGCTTTAAGCCTTCTTGTATCGTTTGTTTGTCTGCTTACTCACATTGTATAGCCCTTGATTCAAGAAAGAAGACTGGCTTTGAAACACCGATACTGGCGCTTATGCCTAGCTTTACTGCTGATAAAGCGTTTTTTGACCTCGCAACTGATGCGTTTATAGTCGAAAATGCCGATGTGAAAGCTGAAGTCGTGAGAATGGGGCTTCCTGCGCGTTCGGTTGTGGCTATGGGTTTACCGATTGAAATTGAACCGCTTTCAGATGATGGAAGAGCGTCGCTCAAGCAAGAAATTGGTTTGTCTAAGTCAACAACGGTATTTTTGAACTGCCGCGACAAAAATGATTGCACCGAGATGTTTGATATGCTTCTTGACCAGGGCGATATAATCAATATTGTGGCTTATTGTCCAAAGGCGGATACATTCAGTGAATTGCGCAAGTTGGTTGAATTGAAATCATCAGACAATGTTTTGTTGTTTGACAAGAAAGCAAACTTTGACGAGTATTTGTCTGCAAGTGATATAGTGATAACATATTACAGTATCGCTGCAATCTATAAGTCATTTCTTTTGGGTCGCGCAATTATTACTTTTCCTCCAAAGGGCGATATGGCAACAAAAGATTTGAATTATCTTGCCAAACGCAATCTTATTTATTGCGCAAAAGATGCAAAAGATATTATTATGGGACTTTATAAATTGATACAAACTGACCTGTCTGCCGATATGGTCAAGAATATATCAGAACGCAAGATTGACAATAATATTTCAGATATAGCGGAGTTTATTGCAGGTTTCGGTAAATAAAGACTGGAATTTAATTGTGAAAACGCAAGTAAATTGGAATACGAAAATAGTTGGAAAACCGAAAAAATGAAGAACACAAGAAAGTTGGAAAACCGAAAGAATAAAACACAAGAAAATTGGAATACGCAAAATAGTAGGTAACCGAAAGAATTAAGAATTAAAGAAAGTTCCAAAACACAGAAAAGTTGGATAATCGAACGGGTCATAAATAAGGAATACATAAGAATGGCAAAAATTTCCGAGCTGTCCAAAATAGCAAAACATCAAGGTTTCAAAACAGGGGATGAACTTATCGCATTTGACGGTCATACTTTTTGCGATATTTTGGATTGTATTTTTTATGATGCTCAGGAAAAGTTTTCAGTTGATATAGTCAGGAATGGCAAAACAAAGACTGTGAAAGTAAAGAAAAATGCCGATACTCCTTTAGGAATTGAAATTGACGAAGAATTGGCGCCAATCCGTTGCAAAAATAAATGTAAATTTTGCTTCATTGATCAGTTGCCAAAAGGTATGCGAGATATGCTTTATGTCAAAGACGATGATTATCGCTATTCATTCATTAGCGGGAGCTATGTCACTTTGACAAACATTACGAGTGAAGAAATTGAAAGAATAATAAGACTTAAGCTGTCTCCGATATATATTTCCGTGCACGCATTTGATGATGATATAAGACTTATGCTTGTTTCAAATCCAAAAACCAAAAACCTCATAAACAATATGAAAATATTGGGTGAGGGCGGAATAAAAATGCATACGCAAATTGTTATGGTTCCCGAAATAAACGATAACAAAATTTTGGAAGAAAGCATCAGAAAACTTCACGAAATGAAGGGAGTTGAGACTTGCGCCGTTGTTCCTGTTGGATTGACAAAGCATCGCAAAGGATTGGCTGAACTCAAGCAGGTTGATGAAGCGAAAGCGATTGAAACTATTGATATCGTTGAAAAATTGCATATAGAATTCGATGGATTTTGCTGGTGTTCCGATGAATTTTATCTGCGGGCAAATCGTCCTATTCCGAGTTTTGAATACTATGGAGCATTTGACCAAATTGAAAACGGTGTGGGACTTGTTGCGGATTTCAAATCCAATATTGACTATGTGATGAGTGAAACCGAAATTCAAAACTTAGGGAAAAAAGTCGGGTTTATCACAGGCGTTTCTTTTGCACCGTTGCTTAAAGAATGCGCAAAAGAAATCGAAAAAAAATTGGGAGTGGAAATTGAAATTTTTACTGTAAAAAATAAATTTTTTGGCGAAAGCGTCACCGTAGCAGGGCTTGTGACAGCAGGTGATATTCTTGCTCAAATAAAAACAAATGATATGGACGGATTTATTGTTCCGTCAAATATGCTAAAAGAATTTTCAACAGTTTTTCTCGACAACATTTCACTTGACGACCTTGAAAAAGGGCTTGGCAAGAAAGTGCTTGTTGCAAATGAGTCAGGAAGTGACTTGTTGCAGAAGATAGTTGAATTATAGGAGATATATGGCAAAGAAACCATTGATTGCAATTGTTGGAAGACCGAATGTGGGCAAATCAACTCTGTTTAACAAGTTGGTTGGCACACGCATTTCTATCGTTGAAGATACTCCCGGCGTGACTCGTGACAGGGTCTATTCTGATGCCGAATGGTGTGGCAAAAATTTTACTTTGGTCGATACCGGCGGACTTGAACTCAAAAGTGATGATGAAATGTGGGTAAATATCAAAGAACAAGCACAAATTGCAATCGACAATGCAGACGTCATTGTTTATGTGGTTGACGGCAAAACGGGCTTGACATTGGATGATGAAATTATTGCTGCATATCTTAGAAAAGCAACAGCTCCTATCGTTCTTGCTGTCAATAAACTTGATAATTACAATGACGGAGACTTGTACAGCTTTTACTCGCTAGGCTTTGGTGAACCTATGAGTGTTTCCGCTGAGCAGGGGAAAGGGCTTGGCGATTTGCTTGATAGAATGGTAGAAAGTATACCAACTATTCCTGCAGAGGAAATCGGTGATAAAATTAAAATAGCCATAGTTGGCAAACCTAATGCAGGAAAAAGTTCAATAACAAACCAATTGCTAGGATATGCGCGTGTTATAGTGAGTGAAATAGCAGGCACAACAAGGGATGCGATTGATACTGATTTAGAAAAAAACGAAGACAAGTTTACAATTATTGACACGGCAGGTTTGCGCCGCAAAAGAGGAATATCAGAAGACCTTGAACATTATAGTGTTGTGAGAGCATTGGTCGCTGTGCGTAGAGCGGATGTTGTGCTTATAGTTTGCGACGCCAATGAAGGCATGACAGAACAAGATGTCAAAATTGCCGGTTTCGTGCATGAAGAAGGCAAACCTTCAATCATCGTTATGAACAAATGGGACTTGGTTGAAAAAGACACTAATACTATCAATGTTTTCAAAAAGCAACTGCAAGGTGATTTGAAGTTTATGGATTATGTTAAACCTCTTTTTGTTTCTGCAAAGACAGGGCAAAGAATTGACACTATTCTCAACTATGTCAAAAAAGTTTACGATAATTCAAACAAGCGCATAACAACAGGACTTTTGAATGAAGTGCTAGCAGATGCAATCCGTATCAGTGAACCGCCTGCAAAGAATGGCAGAAAGCTCAAGATATTGTATATAACTCAGGTTGCGACTGCACCCCCGACCTTTGTCATAAAGGTGAATGACCCTGAAATTTTGCACTTTTCATACAAACGATATCTTGAAAATGCACTTAGAAAAAGTTTTGATTTTGAGGGAACGCCAATACGATTGATTATCCGCAAAAATATTGATAAAAGAGACTAATGCGAAGTTTTAGAAAGCGGTAAAGCATAATTTATTTGTAGTTTAAGCACTTAATTTTATGATACTATCATTATTTAGCGAAACGGAAATAAAATTATATTTGTATCATTAGATTAAAAATAGTTGAAGACATAAAAGATTTATGATATCTTAGATAATGCTTACAGGAGATAATTATATGGACTATAAGGTATTA
Organism: Clostridia bacterium; assembly: GCA_028710495.1. Classification (GTDB taxonomy): domain Bacteria; phylum Bacillota; class Clostridia; order Christensenellales; family CAG-917; genus STD2-102. Next base: position 200,766 of record JAQUST010000001.1, on the reverse strand, counting down.
GGAAAGCAACAGCTCGAAGAAACACTTGCTTCAGAACGCAAAGTTTTCAAAAAACTGCAAAAAACTGGCCGCTCAATTGATATGACCCGTGGCCGTCCTTGCAAAGAACAGCTTGATTTGGCGATTCCAATGTTCCAATTGCTTGTGGATGCGAATTTTCAGACAGCAGCAGGTGATATCCGCAATTACGGTATGCCTGATGGCTTGAAAGAAGCAAGAGAGATGTTTGCAAGTATTTATGATGTCAGAATAGAAGAAGTTTTGGTTGCCGATAACTCCAGCTTGTCAATAATGTATGACTTGTTGCAGTTTGCAAAGCAATTTGGTGTCATGGGAAGCACTCCGTGGAATAAGCTTCCAAAAGTAAAATTTATCTGCCCAGCTCCTGGATATGACAGACACTTCTCAATATGTGAGGTGCTTGGAATAGAAATGATTACCATTCCGATGCTCGACGATGGTCCTGATATGGATATGGTTGAAGCGTTGGTCAAGGGCGATGAAAGTGTGAAAGGTATTTGGTGCATTCCAAAATATAGCAATCCAACAGGAATTACATATAGCGACAAGGTTGTTGAAAGACTTGCGACAATGCAGACTGCGGCTTCTGATTTTCGTATTTTTTGGGATAATGCTTATGCAATGCATACACTTTATGAAAACGATGTTAAGCTAAAAAACATATTTGATGTTGCAAGAAAAGCAGGAACACTGGACAGGGTATATCAATTTGCATCAACTTCAAAGATTACTTTGGCGAGTGCAGGTATCGCTGCATTTATGGCTTCAGAAACAAACATTGCTGATATCAAGAGCAAATATTTCTTTAAAACTATAGGACCAAACAAGACAGTTCAACTTGCGCATGTACTTTATATGAAAAATCGTGAGAACACTGCCAAAATTATGAAGCAACACGCAGATATTATTAGACCCAAGTTTGAAGCTGTTGAAGCGAAATTAGCAGAGGCATTTACAGATGATGAATATGTGAAATGGTCAAAACCAAATGGCGGTTATTTCATCTCACTCAATATCAAAAGCTGTGCAAAGAGAATTGTTGAACTTGCGAATGAAGCTGGAGTTAAGTTTACCGGGGCTGGAGCAACTTTCCCATACAAACTTGATGACCACAATCAGAATATACGAATTGCGCCTACAGTCCCTACTGTTGATGAACTTAATGTAGCAATGGATATTTTGGTAAGCGCAATAAAAATTGCAAGAATGGAACTTGTTTTAGAAAAATGTTTTAGTAACTAGACAAAAACTTGCAAACATAAGAAATTATTGATTTTATACAAAGCAAATTGAAGTAGTGAAACGCAAATTTTTTTATAAATAAAATAATATTTTCTTACTGCAAAAGCTCTGATTTCAGGGCTTTTTTCATATAATAAATGTATTGTTTGCAAAAATGTTTGACAAATTTCGCACTATAAAATATAATCTTACTGCTGTGCTGGTTGAAGATAGGAAACTTTTGCATTAACACTTGCGATAAATCCCGTCATTTTCAGCCTTGCTGTTATGGCTCAGTCGGTAGAGCACGTCCTTGGTAAGGACGAGGTCCCGGGTTCAAATCCCGGTAACAGCTCCAACCAAAATAGTCCCCAAGTGGGGACTATTTTTGTTTCTAAGGTAAAAAGGGATTTGAACGGGCAAGACCCGCTGCCAGTGGCAGAAGAAGGGTCGTAGCCCCGGCGTGATAGTGAAGCAAAGCGAAACGGAGCAAATCCCGGTAACAGCTCCAACCAAAATAGTCCCCAAGTGGGGACTATTTTTGTTTCTAAGGTAAAAAGGGATTTGAACGGGCAAGACCCGCTGCCAGTGGCAGAAGAAGGGTCGTAGCCCCGGCGTGATAGTGAAGCAAAGCGAAACGGAGCAAATCCCGGTAACAGCTCCAAAAAAGTCAACTATGTTGTCGCTTTGTTAATTTTTTTTGAAAGCAGAAGAAATTATGCTTTAATCTTCATTTATTCTATTGTCGGCGGTGTTTCGGTACTTGTATCTCTCGAGTTCGTTTTGGTGCTTTTAGAATGAGTGGATTTGAAAACTTTGAGATCAATGCTCATCTTGCAGAGCTTAAAACCGTAAACCAAAATCAAAGCGCATGTTATTGATAATGTTGCTTGCACCGCATTTGCTGAAAGTGCAAAAACAGCGGCTGCAAGTGTCCCGTACAATAAACTCTCTGCAAGAAAATAGCCTGCCATCATCCAGATGCCCGCTGCTATCATAGCGATAAAATTCAATATAATTCCTATTGGTTTTTTGAAATTCAGTTTCGAAAATATGCGAATAAGAAATCCGCAAATTAGTCCTTCAATGCCTTTAATGACAAGAGTGAACCACATCGTCATTGGGAAAACCATCATATCTGCAATAAAAGAACCTAATCCACCTGCTATCATTGCTGGAACTGGTCCAAAAAGGGCAGCGGTCACAAAAATCATAGTATCGCCTAGATTTGTGTAAGTTGTGCCCATATTTACGCCCAAAAATGCTGTCGAAATGGTGACAAGCGCTGTCATAAGTGCGGTAAATGCTATTGTTCTTGTTTGAATTTTCATCCTGCTATCCTTTTTCTTGGACAAGATAGATGGAAAAATAAAACGACATTCTCATATGAGAATGGTCGCTAGTACGCAAAAAAAGCACTGTTGTGCAATAATGCTACTCTCTCCCATGCTGACTTTACAGGCGGTTGCGGATTCTAACCGCATCGGCTGTTGGGGCTGTTGGACTTGTCCGTATAAAACGGCATCACCACCGGTCGGGTATTCAACCCTGCCCAAAGAATATTTTAATAAAACGAGAATATCATTAAACTGTTGTGTTGTCAATCTAATATTTGACAATTAATTTACACAAAATCGCAGAAGCTGCATCAAGTCATGAAAATTTGGTAAAAAGTATCGAAGTAAGAAAATATTAACTCTTTTTTTTCACTTTATATATCTATAAAAAAAGTATGTATTTTTTATTCTTCCTTATAATGCGACAATTTTTTCAGATAATGGAACTGTATTGAGAAATTTGGGTATTGAAATAAATTTTTTATTATGTTACGCTTTTAGTAATTACTTAATTTATTTTGTATATTAGTTTGTGAAATATCTTTATTGGGAGGGGAAATATGGACAATATCACAAAGGCAAAAATCAATCTTTTTGCCGTTTTACGCAATATTCAAGATTTGTGTGCTATGGACCCGGTTGCGCAGGAAATCATCAAAAATCAGAAAATATCAGTTCAATTCAATGTTCCAAAAGTCGGAAATGCAACCTTAAAATTTGTGGAAGGCAAATGTGCATTCATTCGTGGAAAAGCAAAAGCGAATTTGAAGCTTTCGTTTACATCGCCAGAACATTTTAATAAGCTTGTTGATGGCGAAAAAACAATTCCTATTTTTATTAATATATTCAAAGCGGGATTCTTGCTTGACACATTCACAAAACTCGCAGCAAGATTGTCGTATTTTTTGAAGCCAACATCTGAGTTGTTGGCAGATCCTGAATATTTCAAAATAAATACATATCTCACTGCGTACACTGCATTTTTTGCTCTTTGCGAAATCGGCAATAGCGACCGTATTGGCAAATTGATTGCTTCGAGAATTCCTCAAGGCGACATTCAGCTTCGTGTGGTTGAAGGTCCCGAAATGGTCATCAATATTGATGAAACGCACAGTATGTCTGTTAGGAAAGGCGCAATCGACGAGCCACGCGCACTTATGCAGTTTTCAAATCTTCAAACTGCGAGCGATATTCTCAATGGTAAAACAGATATTTATAGTTGCCTTGGTGCTGGTAAATTCCTCATCAAAGGCTTTCTTCCAATGCTCGACAATATGAGTAAACTGCTTGCTTTTGTGAGCAAATATTTGGCATAGAGGTGAAATTATGAAATTCAAAATAAATGATTACACAAAAAATGGTGAGTTGTTCCAACGTGCATTAAAAGTTATTCCGGGCGGTGTCTACGGGCATCAAGGTCCATCTGAAGGCTGCGCAATTCCAATTACGGCATTCCCTATATTTTCTGATCACGCGAAAGGCTCATATTTTTGGGATGTAGACGGGAACCGTTTCATTGACTATATGTGTGCCTACGGTCCTAATATTATGGGATACAATGATGATGACGTTGATGCGGCAGCTATTGAGCAAATCAAACTAGGTAACTGTGTGACAAGTCCTTCAAAAGTTCTTGTTGACTTCGCAGAGCTGTTTTGTGACACGGTTGATATGGCAGACTGGGTATTCTTCGCAAAGAATGGCGGCGATGTCACTTCGTTTTCTATTATGATTGCAAGGCAAGCCACTTCACGCAAGAAGATATTGATGCTCAAGGGCTCGTATCACGGCGTCGCACCCTGGACTCAAAAACTTGGATGCGGGGGCATTTTGGAAGAAGAAGTCACCAACAATCTTTATTGCAAATTCAATGATTTAGAAGATTTCAAGCGTGTTGTTGCTGAAAACAAGGGGGAAATTGCCTGTTTCATTACAACACCATATTCGCATCCTGTTTTTGAAGACAATGAACTCCCAAATGCAGACTGGTACAAAACTGTTCGTGATATTTGTACTAAAGAAGGTATTGTGCTTATTTTTGATGATATTCGTTGCGGTTTCCGACTTGATGTCAAGGGTAGTGACTATCATTATGGAATAAAGGCAGATTTAGAATGCTTCTGCAAGGCAATTGCGAACGGTTACAACGTTAGCGCGCTTGCGGGAATTGATTCACTTCGTGGCACTGCAACCGATGTCTATTATACAGGAAGTTATTGGCTGTCAGCTGTTCCGTTTGCTGCGGGTATTGCGTCAATAAAAAAAATGCGTGAAATGGAAATTCACAAAGTTGTCAGAGCAAAAGGTGAGAAACTTGAAAGCGGATTGGTGGAAGTTGCAAAAGCGAACGGGTTTGAACTTATAGTTTCAGGAGAACCTTCAATGTGGTTTATGCGACTCAAAAATGACTATTCATCAATGATTCATCAAGAGTGGGTTGCTGAAATGGTCAAACGGGGAGTGTTTATGACCTCACATCACAATCAATTTATCAATTCCTCGCTTTCGGATGAAGATATACAATTTACATTGGATATTGCAGACGAAGCATACAAAGTTGTAGCGAAAATTCATAATATCAAATAACTTTATCGCAAATTTCAAATTGAATTTTCAAAATACAAGTCTGTTTTGATATTTTAAAATCTGAACTGTTTTGAACGAAATAATATGATGGAGGAATAAATATGAGTTTGACGAAAAAAGAGTGGGCAAGGCTTGAAAAAAAGGCTAATGACCTTAGAGCTTTGACATTGCAAACAACATTTTGGGCGGGTAGCGGTCATATAGGCGGCAGCTTTAGTTCGATAGATATTCTTACCGCACTATATTATAAGTACTTAAATTTCGACCCGAAAAACACTGATGACCCAGATCGCGACCGTTGCGTAGTTTCAAAAGGACACATTGGCATTGCTCTTGCATCTATGTTTTCTGATTTGGGACTAATTGAAAAGGAAGAACTTAAAACATTCAATCTTACAGGCAGTAAGCTTGGCATGCATTTAGATTCAAACAAAGTTAAGGGTTTGGACGCTTCAACAGGGTCACTTGGTCACGGCTCAGCAATGGCTCTTGGAATGGCACTTGCAGCTCGCATCAATAAGAAAACATACAAAACATACTTATTGCTCGGCGATGGCGAATGCGATGAGGGTTCAGTTTGGGAAGCGGCGATGGCGACAGCTAATTTCAAGGCTTCAAATCTTATCACTTTTGTTGACCGTAACCACAATATGATTGACGGTAACACTGAAGATGTTATGGCGCTTGAACCGTTTGCTGACAAATGGACAGCATTCGGATTTGATGTGAAAGTTGTCAATGGTCATCGTTTTGACGAATTGTGTGAAGCTATTGAATACGCGCAGAGTGCCAAAACAAAGCCCGTGTGCATCATCTGTGACACCGTAAAGGGCGCAGGCGTAAGTTATATGGCTGGAAACTATAAGTGGCACTATGGCGCAATAGATGAAGCAAAATTCAATTTGGCAAATGAAGACCTTGCAAATTATCTCAAGCAAAGACTTGAAGTAGCTGAAAAGGAGGGTAAGTAATATGGCAGGCGGACTCGTTTTTACAGCTGTCGAGAGCACAAAGCTCGCCACAGCAGAAATATTTGGCAAAACATTGTGTGAGCTAGGCGAAAAGGACCCGACCATTGTGGCACTTACCGCGGACCTTGCAGGCTCAACCAAAATCGGTGATTTCCAAAAGAAATTCCCCGATAGATTTATCAACGTCGGCATTGCGGAGCAAAACCTTTATGGAATTTCAGCAGGACTTGCGAAATGTGGACTTACTCCTTTTGCATCCTCATTTTCCGTTTTCGCTTCAATGCGAGCTCTTGATCAAGTGCATACCGACATCTGCTATCAAAATCTGAACGTCAAAATTATTGGCACGCACGGCGGAACATCCTTTGGACAGGCAGGAAGCACTCACCACGCTATTGAAGATTTTGCTATTATCCGTAGTCTTGTCAATATGACACTAATTTGTCCCGCAGACGGCATCGAAACAGGGCTTGCAGTCAAAGCCGCTGCCGCAACAAAAGGACCGTTCTATATTCGAATCAATCGCGGATTTGATCAAACAGTTTACAGCACAGATGATTATGACTTTGAAGTTGGAAAAGCAGTCGAAATGTGCGATGGAACAGACATCACGATTATTGCGTGTGGTTCTTGCGTTTATCAAGCGGTTCAAGCAGCGTCGATATTGAAGAACGATTATAAAATTTCGGCTAAAGTTTTGAATATGCACACCATAAAGCCAATAGACCGTGAGGCAGTGTTGAAAGCTGTCAAAGAAACCCGTCGTATCGTTACAGTTGAAGACCACACAGTTATTGGAGGTCTTGGTAGCGCAGTTGCTGAGGTTGTTGTTGAAGGTGGAAAGGCCTGCGCATTCAGAAAGCTTGGACTTCAAGACCACTTTTCAGCAATAGGACTTCACGAGGACTTAATGGCAATGTATGAAATTGATTCAGAGGGTATCGTCAAGAATGTGCTTGAAGTTATGAAAGCAGACTTCGAGGCTGACGAAGATTGGGGCGACGAGGTGTAATATGGCAAAACAATCACCAATTATCACTCAAGACGATGTCTACGCGGCACGAATATTTTTATATTCCGCATTGCCGTTGCTTCGTGTCATCGCAGAGAGTGAAGAAAAATATGGCAAAAAGTTTGCTGGAAAATCTTTCGTTTTCCAAGTGAGCGCAAAATATTCCGAGGCAGAGGGTGGTGCTATGGGCACTCATTTTGTTGTCGAGGACGGGAACTGGACAGTAAATGTTGGGAAGCTCCACGAAAATCCTGATGTTGAGTTTATTTTTCCAAATCTGCGTGACTTCAATATCTTTTTCTCAGGGAAAGGCATGCCGTTGCCCAAAATTAAGGGTTGGGGTAAACTTGGAATTTTGGTTTCAATCCTTATGACGCTTTTGCGTATGGCAGGATTGCTGCAATGCAAAGATGTTCCACAAAAACTAGAAGATCAGATTATGCTTGTCAAATTATATTTCTATTTGCTGCCAAGCGGTATCAGTCAGCTTAATAAATTGGGTTATCCAGAATTTAAGGCATTTACTGAGCCTAGCCCTGACAGGGCGTATGCTTTTGCGGTCAGCGGATATCCTGAACTTCAATCCTGGTTGCGTATTAAGGCTGGAAACTCGAAGGCTGGAAGAGGCGAATATAAAAGATGTCGTCCTTTCTTGACAATGCGTTGGGATTCTCCGCAACATGCGCTGGATATCCTTATGTCAAAAGCAGAAATGATACCCTATATTGAACAAGGATTTCTCAATATTGAGGGTGCTCCTGAATTCGGTGGCGCTCTTGGGAATCTTATGTTCGGTGTTGCTTACTTTGCGCAAGGTGAATATTTGGATAAGCTGAATTAAACGGTTTATGAAATACATAATGACAGATAGAAATTGAGAACAATAGTCATTATTCTGAAAAAATAGTTTATAAGTCTAAAATTTGTCGATAGCAATCAATGGATAGCAACTAAGATAATACTTGGATAAGTTGAAATCGAACTAATTTTTTCGGATACTTGAATTGCTTTTTTTTGAGAGTAATGATATTATGATTTTGAACAAAGTATATAGGCATAATATTAGTTTTTCGCTGATTAGAAGTGGAGGAAGAATTATAAAAATCGTAGTATTGGACGCTCGCAGTGTGGAGCAAGATGATTTATCGTTTGAAAAAGCATTGTCAATTTATGGCGATGTGACTGTCTATACTCGTACAAAACGAGAAGACACAATAGAACGCATCGGTCTTGCAGAAGCAATTTTTGTAAACAAAGTGGTTATTGACAAAGTAGTTATGGAAAATTGCCCAAACTTGAAATTTGTGGGCATAAACGCCACAGGCTATAATGTTGTTGATGTTGTTGAAGCAAAGGCGAGGGGCATTGTAGTTTGCAATGTCCCCGCATATAGCACAAATAGTGTAGCGCAATTGACGTTTGCTCTGCTTTTGGAATTATGTTCAAATGTTGGCGCACACAATAAAGCTGTTCACAGCGGAGAATGGGTGAACTGTCAGGACTTTTGTTTTGCGACGTCTCCGATAACCGAACTATATGGTAAAACTATGGGAATAGTAGGCTATGGCAATATTGGGAATGCTGTGGCAAAAATTGCGCGGGCATTTGGTATGAAGGTGCTTGCTTACAACCGTACTCCAAAAGAAAACACTGTTTCTTTGGAAGAAGTTTTGAAAAACTCTGATTTTGTTTCGCTTCATTGCGCTTTATCAAAAGACAACGAAAAGTTTATAAATGCAAAAACAATCACTCTTATGAAACCAACCGCATTTCTTTTGAATACATCAAGAGGCGGGCTAATTGATGAGGAAGCGCTTGCTGATGCACTCAATTCTGGAAAGATTGCAGGAGCTGGTCTGGATGTTTTGTCTGTTGAGCCGCCCAAAGCTGATAATCCTTTGTTAACAGCAAAAAATTGTCTTATTACACCTCATATCGCTTGGATGTCTTTTGAAGCAAGGCAAAGGCTGTTGACTGTTACGGTAGAGAATTTGAAAAATTTTATTGAAGGTAAACCAAAAAATGTCGTTTCTTGACTTTTTTTGAAATTTTTGTAATTTTTTTTATAAATACTAGACATAATAAAATTAGTGTGTTAGAATTCAAGTGTCGAAGTTGGTAATATTTGCGTTCGCGAAAGTACAAACACTCGCGGGGGCATTTTTTATTAATCTAGATAAATATTTATTTTTGGAGGTATCTTTAATGTATAAAGGTACAGTAAAGTGGTTCAATGCAAGCAAAGGATTTGGTTTTATCGCCAATGACGAAGGTGGGGAAGATGTATTCGTGCATTACTCTGCAATCACAGGAGATGGCTACAAGTCATTGACTGATGGACAAAAGGTTACATTCGACATGGAAGCTGACAAGCGTAATGCCAATAGAATGAGAGCCATCGATGTTAAACCACTTTAATTAGCTGGTAAGAACAAAGAGAAAAACCGTACAAGAAATTGTACGGTTTTTTTGGTTTTCAAAAAATATAGATTTTTAGAAAGGTCTGTTTGTATATGGTTCAATAAGGTTTATTTTTTGTTTTTTATTTTGTGTTTGTTAGAAAAACTTAGTTTTGCAGAGAACGAATCAAATACTTGAATTAAAACTATGTAAATTATCAATAAAATTTGTACAACAACATAAATACAATAAAGTAGATACGGTAAAGTAGATACGGCAACATAAATTAAACAATATAGATATAAAATGTAAATAAAACAAAAAGAACTATACAATGTATGGTTCTTTGTTTTACGATTTACTATTTGTTTTGAATTTTATAACTATCGAGTTGTAAATTTGACTGAAAGACAGGATTATATATTTACTTTGACATATTCATATCTATTTTTCAATAAATTGATATCTTAATTTTAAGCAAGCTAAATTTTAAGCCACTTTGCAAATTCCTTATGGTAGAGCGAATTTGCAATCATTTATGTTTTAGAGTCATTTTACGTATGCTTTAGTTTTTGAGAGATTTTACAAATTTTTCTATACGTTGTAGGGCTTCATCTAATGACTTGAGTGAATAAGCATATGATATGCGAATAAAATCATTACCGCAGTTTCCAAAAGCTGAACCCGGAACAACTGCGACTTTTTGTTCACTCAAAAGACGCATCGAAAATTCTTCACCATCAAGTCCTGTGCTTGATACACAGGGGAAAACATAAAAAGCTCCCTTTGGTTCAAAGCATTTTAATCCCATTTCATCCAAGCGTTTTATTACAAAATTGCGACGCATATCATATTGTTCACGCATTTCTGCGACCACACTGAAGTTATCCTTAAATCCATCCTCAAGAGCGGTCAGCGCAGCATACTGACTTGCTGTTGGTGCGCACATTATTACATATTGATGAATTTTTAGCATTGCATAAGCAAGTGGCTCTGGCGCAAGTATGTAACCAATTCTCCAGCCTGTCATAGCAAAAGCTTTTGAAAAACCGTTTATTACAATAGTGCGTTCACGCATATCTTCAAATGAAGCGATAGAACAATGTGTTGTGCTACCGTAAGTCAATTCACTATATATCTCATCAGAAATCACAAGCAAATTGTGTTTTTTTATCACGGGGATTAAGGCTTCCAAGTCAGCTTTTTCCATTATTGCGCCTGTTGGATTGTTTGGGTAGGGCAATATGAGTGCCTTAGTTTTTGAAGTGATAGCACGTTCTAAGTCTTCTGGCTTAATTCTAAATTCGTTTTCAACAGTTGAACAAATGCTTTTTGCAACTCCGCCTGCAAGCGTTATACACGGTGCATATGACACATAGGAAGGCTCAGGAAGTAAAATTTCATCGCCATCATTTATTATTGCGCGCAAAGAAACATCAATCGCTTCGCTTGCACCAACTGTCACAATAATTTCATTTTCAGGATTATAATCAAGATTTAGCGTTTGGTTAATATAGCGCGCAATCGAATGTCTAAGTTCAATAATACCTGCGTTCGAGGTGTATTGTGTCCGTCCTTTATGTATGCTTTTTATCGCCGCATCGCGCACGCTCCAGGGAGTAACAAAATCGGGTTCACCTACGCCGAGCGAGATAACACCTTTTATTTCGTTTGCCACATCAAAAAACTTGCGGATTCCTGAGGGTTGAAGGCTTGATGCCTTTTGGCTGATAAATCTTTTGTAATCAATCATTATGGGTTCACCACTATTCTGTTGTCGATTTTTTCTTCGAGCAACTTTCCGTTTAGTTTGTACTTCTTTAATATGAAGTGGGTTGTTGTGCTGATAACATCGTCCAAAGTTGATAAGCGTTCTGATACAAACATCGCAACTTCTTTAAGGTTTTTTCCATTTACTACTACTGTCAGGTCATAACCGCCGCTCATAAGATAAACACTTTCGACCTCATCAAATTTGATGACTTCTTCTGCAATAGCATCAAAGCCTTTGTTTCGCTGAGGAGTAACTCTCACTTCGATAAGCGCTTGCACTTTTTCTTCTTCCAATAAATCAGAATTCAAAACTGTGGTGTAACCGACAATAATACCGTCGGCTTCCAGCGCGGCAACTGCATCTTCAACTTGTTCTTTTGTTGTTGAAGTCATTTTTGCAAGCTTCTCGTAAGAAAAACGAGCATCTTCTTGAAGTAATGCCAGTAAGTCTTTTTTGAGTTTTTCCATAAATTTACCTCATTTATGATTTTTTGTTTTATTTTTTTGTAGTTAATCATATTAGAAATTTTACAATCGCAGTTTTAGTTGCCAATTTGATTGTGTAAACCGTCAATATGGTAAATATTAAATATATCCAACTAATGTATTATAATAGCACAAAATGCGCTAATGAGCAACAGATTTTTGCTGACAAGCTACAAATTCAAATTGAATATAATTCTGGAGATCAATTATTTGCAGGGAGGTATCCAAGAGTAAGCTGTGCCGTTTGAAAAGTCGGAAAGTTGTGTTGCAAGATTGAATGAACTATCATTTCCGTACATAAGAAAATGGAAAGGCTGATTGCCTGCAGCAATTTTCAATGTAGAAAGAGTCTCATTTGTTTCCATATCTATGCTAACTGATTTTAGCTCTGCGCCAGTAAATTCGCTCGTGTCGACAATACTATAATTGTAGCCGCCGCCATAAAATGCTATGCCGCCGTGCGCATATTTTGTGTCACCGTCAGTAAGCAAAAGCTGTTGATATTCTTCATATTGTGATGAAACATCCAGTACCATTTGTCCTATGTCTAGATTGAACATTGATAGGGCAGCATAATTATCTGAAATGCCGTTTTCCACTTCAATAAGCGATGAGCTATCGATATTATTCAGATTTTTCCAGTCATACAAACGGACATCGCCTTCAAGCTTCAATAACGAGCTAAAGCTTGTTCCCGCAAGCCCCGACCAGCCTTCAAGCTCAATCCCTATCATTTTGTAACCAAAAAGCAAAGGACCTGCGAATTTACTTTCCATACCTATCGAAAACAATCCGGAAGTTGCAAGTACGGAATTTTTCAAAATGACTTGTGTTTTGATATAATTGTCAACAAAGTATGCGTAATCAAGATTTGAATTTTCGCGTGGGTTGAATTCAGTTATGCCATCTGCGTCTGTAAGTTTCGGCGCAAATGCTTCATAGTTGTTTTGACTTTCAGGTGTGTTCCAATCATAAATTTCCGAATTGTTTTTTATAGTGGCGTTTGTGCCGATTTTGAGAATAAATTCACGCGCACAAGAAAGCGTGCAACTTTCAATTCTCAATATGTCAAGCTCTCTTTGTTTGAGTTGATCGGCAGTTGCATTATTGTCATATGCCTTGCCGAAATATCGCAAAACAGTTCGACCATTTTTTACGCGGCTATTTATAAGGTTAACGCCACTTGATAAAACTTCAAGCGTTGTGCCAACATTATTTAGAGTTGATAAATCCGACACATCACTGCATCCCATAAATTCTATGTTGTTGAGCGTGACATCGGCAGTGCGCACAAGATATACGATATTGTCTTGTGCTTTTACGCTAGCAATACCAACGAGGTCGACCATATTGAGAGGTCCGCCAAACACTGAATTTGATAAGCATACCGAGCCATCATTGTAGTTTGTAATGTTGTTTGCATTTAAGAAGTAACCGTTTCCAAATGCATCATTTTTGAATTCTACGCAATAGTTGACTGTGGGGTGTTCACCGTAAATTGACATATAGTAACTGTCATCTGCAGTGGTGGGCATTGAACTAACTTCTGACTTGAGTTCACTTAATGACTTATCTGAGGATAAACCTGTAAGATTTTTCCCGACCATAATATCATCCATCAAAACAACTTTGTAACCGTCTTCCGTTGCCGAGCGAAGGTCAAAATAGTCGTAGACATTGACTCCGTCTTTAACGCAATACATTGTTATACTTTCAGAAATAGTTTTGTCGAAATATATCCCGTCTTTCCATGTTACAGTGAGAGTGACTTCTCCGCTTGAAACAATATTTAAGAAGTGTCCTTGATTTTCTCGCATAATTACAGTTGCTATTGAATTATCACTTGAGGTCCATTCCAAAACCGTAGTATCAATTTGATTTGTTTCAAAAACTGTCAAATTATTGCGCGCTGAAAGTTCAAACTTGTATTCATAATTATCATAATCTGCGTCCGTATAATCTGTTGAGTCATCTGAAACAAATTTGTCACCTGCAGAAAATTGATTTGCTATTCCCCAAGTTGAGGAGTTTTCTTTCAAGACAAAGTCAGTGTAGGACTGTTTTGTTATAACGGTAAAAGAAGAGATAAAATCACAGTCATTTTCAGTTTTATAAAGTATACCGTTGAGGTATGCCGAAACAGTAAGAATACTTTCGCCAACTTCGCTTGAACTAATAAGTTTGCAACTTTCTCCATTTTGTGAGGGAGCCAATGAAATTGCATTTATATTGCTTGAATTCCAAACATAAGAAAGTCCGTCTATGGCTGGAGAGGCAAAAATTGCAAAAGTCTTTTTTCGTGAAAGCTCCAAATAATTTTCGCTGTCATTTGCGACTTCATTTGTCGAAGTTGAAGCAACAAATGAAATTGCCTCTACAAACTCAATTGTCAAATCATATGGAGTGCCAAATTCTCCATTTGAAAAAGTTAAAGTGAGTTGTTCATTTGGTTCTAAATCTTGTGACACAACAGGAACAGTCAACTTCAATCGTTTTGTTGAAACCGTGTTCCCGCTGCCAAGCTCATTAGTTATTATGTCAGAAATTTTATCAATACTTGTTGTTTGCGTATTCAATTCTGTATTGGTCGGGACTTCAAGATATAGCGTTATATTTTGTGGTTTATTTAGAACGGAAATAGTGTGTTCGTTTTTGCCGTTCACAGTGATTTGTGAGAGCGTTGTCAATTGTTCAACTGTGATTGTGGTGGATGAAGTCAAAGTCCCGTTGCATCCATCTGAGCAAGTTGCAACCAGTGTGGCAACTCCTGAAGTCAGAGCAGTTGCGAAACCAGTTACGCTGTTGACAGAAACAATGCTTTCATCAGATGATGACCAAACAACATCTTGGTCAATAGCTGTTAGTGGATATACATCAGCTCGCATTCGAAAATTGTCTCCACTTGTCATTTTTTCAATGGGAACAGTACTTTCAAGAGAGGTTGCAGTTGCTGACAAACTCATAACTTTTGAGCTGGTTGCAATCAAAATCACACTATCGGAGTAGCCACCATCATTCGAAGTGTAGGTGAGCTTCACTCTTCCAATTTTATTTCCTAGCGTCAAGCGTCCATCTGATGAAACTGACAATACATCGTTTGCATCGCCTTCCGCATCATCGAGAAGTTCTAGCGTTTTGATGTATCCTTTGTTTGCCGCATTCAACGGATTGACGTGGACAGATAGTTTCAAGCTGTCATCATAGCTTGCATTGTCCAATGTGATAATGCCATTATTTTTGTTTTCTATAGTTATTGATGAAACGGGAATGCTTATTGCAAGCGAAACAGCCCCGCTTACAGAAAATACGGTGAACAGCAAAATGAGTGGAATAACTGCCATAAGAGCAACAATTTTCTTTTTCATTTTGTTTGTTCCTCCTCATAATATTTTTTGTCAAGACCTCTTAAAAGATAGTAAATTCCACTACCCAACATAATAATAGCACAAAACCCAACTATAAAGTAGGTCGGAAGGTTGCCAACAAAATCTATATATTTTAGTTTCAAGAATAATGACAGGAAAAGTGAAAGACCTCCGATAATAACAGCAAATAAAAGTCCTAGCACTATTATTGTGGAGATTGTGGAATTGCTTTCTTTTATTTCTCCGTCTTCTTCACTCGAAAAATGCGGATGGTTGAAATCCAATCTTGTTGCAAACGCAATTTGTGCAAACGATAAGCACAAGGTTACAAAGAAAATAAATACTGCTTGCCAAGCTGATACATAACCTAATATGCTAACTAATATAGCGCAGGCTAGCAGAGAAATAACTGAGACAATTGCACAGAAGAATATTTTAGTGAACACAATTTGACGGTGAGTGAATGGCAATGTCTTTGAAACAAAAAACATTTGTCCGTCACGGCTTATATTTGTTGCGCAAAAAGTGTTTGTCAATACACTAAAGATAATAATAACAAAAATGCAAAGTTCAAATGAACAATCAATAAACATAAGATTTTTTACGAGCGATACGAGCAACGATAATGAAAAATATACCATAAGAGGCATAATGATTGCCATAGCGAAATATTGGAAAGCATAACTTGGGACACGGAGTACACTCAAAAACTCTTTTCGTGACAGCGCAAAAAATACATTGCTTTTGCGTGCTTGGCGCTCACGCTTATGGTAAACAAAGCGGATATTGCTTTGATAGCGTTGTTGCATAGCATTTGAAAGCAGAACTTTTACAAAGATAAAACCTATACCACTGCTGATTGCAATAATTCCAATCAAAATGATAGAGCTAAAAAGCAAGTCACGGCGAAGCAAAATGTTTGCAACTAGATTTGCAGGAAACAAAAATTTTGTTGTCGTGATAATAGCAGACATATTATCATGATTGAAAAATAGAGTGAGGTCGCGGTTTTCAAGTAGTGTTTTGAGTGTTGTCAAAATTGCCGAGTATGCCCAAAATATGACAGCCAAAAGTGCAACAAGCAGAATAAGGGTAATTAGATATTGACTTCCCAAAATGCGTTTCAAATAATAAGCGGGAAGAGCAAAAATTGTAGCAAAGGCAATATTTAGTAATGGTAGAATTAAGCAAATGATAATAGTCATAAAGCCATAATAGAATGGCGCTCCGCTGACTACGGCAAATGTGATATTGACAGGAACTACAATCAAGACTGTTGTTATAAGCGATTTTATATATGCGCCTACAAGTTTTGTGGCAAGAAGGGCGGCGGGCTTTATGGGAAGATAGACCAACACTTTGATGTCATCACTCTCAAAAATGCTGTTGTTGATATTCCTAATTGCAGACAAAACACCTGTTAATAAAACTGCTGAATAAACAACTGTAAGAATTTCAAATTCGCGTGCGTTCGGATCATATATATGATTAAAATTTATTGAAGAATAGACTGGAATGAATTTTGAAAAAACATAACCAACTACACCGACAAAGAAGGCAGCCAAAAAAAGTGATAAGAATATGCCGAGAATGTCAATTCTTTTTTTCCGCTTCGTAAAGGCAAAATCCTCAAAAAGCTGTTTTTTCATAAGAGTAAGAAAGTGTCCTTTCATCTAACCCCCAATGTTGGCAAGCGCAAATTCTTCAAAAGATATATCGTTAGATTTTTTGAAATCAGCAAGCGAAACATCGTGTATTAATTTTCCATTACTAATTATTATTGCCCGCGTGCAGACTTTTTCCACAATATCAAGATTGTGAGTCGAAAAAATTACTGTGTTGCCCAAATCACGGTAAGATAAAATATAATTGCGAAGTGACATTGAGACTTTAGCATCAAGTCCAGTCAATGGTTCATCCAAAATCCAAAGTTTCGGTTGATGAATAAGTGAACCCATAAGGCAAATTTTTTGTTTCATTCCATGAGAATAGGAGTTTATAATATAATTTATTGACTTGCCAAGATTAAAAATTTCTTGAAACTGTTGAATTCTTTCATCACGGAGATTCGGCTCTACATAATAAATGTCTGCCATAAAATTCAAATACTCACGACCTGTCATTCTCTCAAACACTGCGTGGTTGTCGCTTACAAATCCAAAATTCTGTTTTGCTTCAATAGGGTTTGTTTTGAGTGAATATCCGCATATCTCAATTTCGCCTTTGTCAAATGGCAACATTCCTGTCATACATTTAAGCGTGGTTGATTTCCCGGCACCGTTGTGCCCGAGAACTCCAACAACTTCGCCTTCATTGAATTCGAATGACAAGTTTTGTATTGCATAGTCTGATTTTGAACTGTATTTCTTGGATAGATTGTCTATTTTTACGACAGTTTGTGGCATAAATGCTCCATTTTTAGCTTTGATTATAAATTTACATATATATTATTATACTATGATAACACTAATAAGGTATTTGTCAAACAAATGAATTAGATGCGAAAGGTATTTGCCAAACAAATGAATTGAGCGTGGGTTGACAGGGTAGCAAGTTTTTTTGGAAAAATCGATTTTTCAGAATTGAAATTTAAAAGACTATTGTCTAAACTGGAGTATTGTGGTAAAATATTAAAATATGCAGAAGAAAAGAATTGTGGTGGTTTTGAATATTCTTAGCGGGAACGCTGGCAGAGTCGACGAGAAAAAAGTTATCGGCAATTTGTCCAATGAATATGAAATTCTTCGAGTATGCCATATCAAGAATAAAGCGGATACATTTGATATATGCGGCGCTGATGCAGTTGCGGTTTATGGCGGTGACGGCACTTTGAATAGTGTGCTCAGAAAAGTTGCAGGAAAAGATATTGAAATATTTTATTGCCCAAGCGGGACACTAAATGAGGTTGGCAAAACCCTTAAAAAAAAATATAACAAAAAACTGATGCTGACTGAAACCGGTGTGTTGGCAGGCAATCGCTTTGCTTATGTTGCCGCAACAGGAACTTTCACTTCAATCGGTGTCAAAACTTCTCCCGAACTCAAAAAACGCTTTAAGTTGGTAGCATATTTTGGTGATGTGCTAAGGTGCTATAAGGTGGCGCACATTGCGGCAAAATTTGAAACCGACAACGGAATTTTCGAAGATGTGTATACTTTGGCTATGTTTATAGATTCAAACCGTTGTTTTGGATTTAGTTTTAATAGGCTATTTGAACCTAATGACGGAAAACTCCATATGTTATTGATAAAAGCTCCAAAGGGAAGTGGATTGCTCGCAAAAATTAAAATATTCTTCCCTATGTTTCGAGTATTCTTTATGGGAATCAGCAAGGCAAAAACTACTAAAAATATAGTTTTTGTTCCGATTTCGACGGCAAAAGTTTCGCTTGAAACTCCGCAAACATTTTGTTTTGATGGCGAAGCACAAATTGTTGAAGGGAAGTTTTTGATTGAAGTTGCACCTTTGACATGCCCGATAAAGCTTATTGGAATTTGATAAGTTAACAGATTTTTTAATTTGCAATAAACCAGCAGCAAAGCAAATTTTGAAAATGAATTGAAGCGGATTTCAATTTTTTTAGTCAAATACTGTTATTAAAGACTTTTATAACCAATATAATTAGTGTATAATAATTACAATGAAAAAACTACTCACATTTTCAATTTTAATAGCTATAACACTCACACTCTCATTTGGAGTGCTGTCTTTTGCTACAAATGATGTTGCTCTTGCTGATGCAAACACTTATATTGAAATCCCCGACGAAACAGAACTTTCAAGCCTGACTAGTGCGTCGGTTTCTGCAATTCCATTTTGTGACGGAGCAAGCTTTGACCCGATATTTTATTTGCCAACAACATACTATTTGAAAGTTACGGGTGAGAAAAAGTTGTCTGTCAGATTGGGCGACAGTTACCCTGTCAGCTACAATGGCCTAAATGGATATGTGTTTGTTTCAGATTTTGAAACAGCTCCCGCAATCACTGAAAATGCAACTATTGACACTGTTGGTGAAGCTCCTGCGCTTGCATTGACTTATGTCGGTAGCACGGCTTCAAGTATTTCAAATAGCAGTGTTGACAGCTCATGGGCAATAAACTATATGGGTGAAGTTTGCGACTCAAACGGAGTAATAGACACTACAAAAGTATTTGTTAAATGTGCGAAGGCTGATGAAACAGTTTACGGCGAAATTTTGAAATCCAATGTGGCAGCTTTCACAATACCGCTTCATCAAGTGACTTTGAATGCGCAAGCCGCATTGAACGAAGGCGATGTCGCCGATGGCGTTGTGCCAAGCATTTCACCGTTTGGAAATGATTCGATTGTTAAAACTATTCTTATAATAGGCATTATAGTTCCTGCAGTTCTTATCATAATTTTATTGTTTAAGCCACGGAAGCGTCCCGACACTTATGACAACCGTTCGCGTAGAATGACCGAATCATCGAGATACGACAATTCATATAGGAGCGGAAATCGCTATGATGACCCGCGATATGCAAATGATTATGGCAGAAACGACAACCGTCGAGATCGTGATGACGGCTATCGACCGCGCGATTACCGTGATGAAGACAGATAATCAACATTTGAAAGAACATAAACTAATCAAAAAAAGACACGCAAATAGCGTGTCTTTTTTTATGATATGTTTTTGTCATAATTGTATGCGGTTTGCGTTTTTATGATGCTATTGTGTTGGCAATGGATGAAAAAGAGACAATAACTAAAATTTTGAATATTGAAGCAGAGCAGAAGAAGCGCACACATGATGCGCTTTTTTGCTACAATCGTACGATTGTCCACGAAAAGCAAATGCTTTTTCATCAATCAAAATTTCGCAATCGTTGGGTGTTTGGTGGAAACCGAAGCGGAAAAACAGAATGCGGAGCGGTGGAAGCGGTTTGGATGGCAAGAGGAGTTCATCCTTTTCGAGAAAACCGAGATAATGTTTTTGGCTGGATTGTCAGTGTGACATATGAGGTGCAACGGGATGTTGCACAAGCAAAAATCTTAAAGTATCTCTCTCCACGGTATATTGAAGATATCGTAATGCAAAGTGGTCGCAAAGGTTCGCCTGAATACGGTATTATTGACCACATTATCGTAAAAAACTCTTTTGGCGGTTTGTCTAAAATCGGTTTCAAATCAGCTGACCAAGGACGCGAAAAGTTTCAAGGAGCTTCGCTCGATTTTGTTTGGTTTGATGAAGAACCGCCAAAGGATATTTACGATGAATGCAGAATGCGCGTTTTTGACAAGGCGGGCAATATTTTTGGAACAATGACGCCTCTTAAGGGTTTGAGCTGGGTTTATGACGAGATTGAGCTCAACTGCTTCGACAATCCTGAGGTTTGGTGTGAACATATTGAATGGGCGGACAACCCGTATCTTCCAAAGGATGAAATCGAGCTTTTACTGAAGTCGACTTCAGAAGATTCTCAAGAAACAAGAAGATTCGGACGGTTTCACGAAAATACCGGGCTTGTGTATCCGGAATTTGACCCTGCAAAACATATTATTGAACCTTTTGATATTCCATTTGAATGGCAATCAAATATTTCTATTGACCCCGGACTGAATAACCCGACAAGCTGTCATTTTTATGCTGTGGATTTTGATGGAAATATATATGTGGTTGGCGAACACTATGCCAAAGGTAAGGATGTTGACTGGCACTCGGAAAGGATTTTTGAGCTTGCAGACAAATTGGGCTGGCACCGCGACAGCAGTGGGCGACTGCACGCACTTATTGATTCGGCGGCTTCACAGCGTACGCTTGCAAGCTCAAAAAGCGTTTCCGAACTCTTTTGTTCGAAAGGAATTTTGGTTAACACAAGAGTAAACAAGGATATGTTCAGCGGTATTGCAAGAATAAAAGAACTATTTAATGCGTCACCGCAAAAAATATTCATCTTCAAAAACTGCGTAAACCTTATTCGCGAGCTAAAAAGCTATTGGTGGGGAGATGGAGATAGACCCAAAAAAGCTGATGACCATTCACTTGATGAATTTAGATATTTTGTTATGTCACAACCAGAAGCAGCAAAGGCGAAAACACTAGAAAAAAGTGCAATTGCCCGTGACAAGGAAAAACTCTTTCGCGAGTTGAGGCGAAATTTTAATTAGAAAAAGAATTTACTTGCAAAATGATAAGGCGAGATAAGAACAAAAAATAAAGTTTTTTTCAATTTGTACAACGGAATTTCTAATAAGTCAATTTATATGAATAGCAACAACATGGCAAGGTGGTGATTATGGACGAAGAAATTATGAAAACACTGCTTAAAAAGGCAACTGGATATACCTTTGATGAGGTGGTGGAGGAATTTATTGTTAAAGAAGATGGTGTTGCAGAATTGGCAAAGAGGAAAGTAACCACGAAACACTATCCACCCGACAGCAGCGCTCTCAAATCCTATATGGAGTTGTCGCAAAACAATGATGTATGTGGACTAACCGATGAAGAATTAGAAAAAGAAAAATGCCGATTACTGGAACAATTAAAGAAAAATGAAGCAAAAAAACGCAAAGCAAAAGAACCTGACAAGGCGGCGAATACAAAAAAACATAGCTAGTTTGCAAAGAAAGGAGATGCGAAATGAAAAATGGAAGTCACAGTGATTCATGCGATTTTTGTGATGAGGGTTTTGATTATATGGTGAAAGTCCACGATGAAACGCTGCTTATGTGTGAACATTGCACAAAAGAATTGTATCAGAAAATTGGGCGATTGCTTGTTCCAAAAGGGATTCCAAATATGATAATGCGTGCGACAAACAACAGCACGATAAAAAGAATTGAAGACTTTCAAATTCAAAATGAAGATAAGTCTGTAGATTTTGACCAACAGAACAAAAAAAATGTCGAGAGTCCAATAATCAAGCGTTCGAGTTTTCGAACAAAGAGAGGTAGAAAATGAATCAAAAGATTGCTGAAGAACTTGTTGCAAGTGTGAAGGAGGATTTTGAGCGACGAAGAGAAGCTCGCCGACCGCTTGAGTTGTCGTGGCGATTGAATATGAATTTTCTTGTGGGAAACCAATATTGCTCAATTTCAAACCGCGGTGACATTGAAGAGGACGGTAAACAGTATTTTTGGCAACAGCGAGAAGTTTACAATCACATTGCACCAATTATTGAAACAAGGCTGTCTAAGCTGGCGAGAGTCAAGGCAAAGGTGAGTGTCAGACCGTCAACTTCTGACGATATTGATGTAGCATCAGCCAAATTTTCGACAGCATTGCTTGAATCTATTTGCGCAGAAAACAAATGGAATGAGCTTATGACTCAAGCCAATATGTGGAGTGAGGCGACAGGCACAGTGTTTTACAAAATTGTTTGGGACAGCGAAAAAGGGCGTGTTTTGGATTCGCAAAATACCGTGCATGAAGGGGATGTTTCTATATCAGTTATTCCGCCTTTTGAATTTTTCCCTGAAAATCTCGCTGTTTCTGAATTGCATGCCCAAAGTTCTATCATTCATGCGAAAGCTTATTCGACGGATGAAGTAAAAAGATTCTGGGGCAAAGATGTCAAAGGAACAAGTGTAAGCGTTTTCTCTCTTGACAATGCGACTGTTGCAGGAGGTCTGGGATACAACGCAACTGTTCCTGAGGTCAACTCGGAGCAAAAAGACGATGCAGTTGTGGTCATAGAAAAATATGAATTGCCAACAACTGAATATCCGAATGGCAGGTTGATTATTATTGGCGGGGATGAATTGCTGTATGAAGGCGATTTACCATATATGAACAGTGAAAACGAAAAACGAGGATATCCATTTTGCAAACAGGTGTGCCTTGATACTATTGGTGGATTTTTCGGTACTAGTATTATTGAGCGAATTATACCTGTTCAGCGAGCTTACAATACCGTAAAAAACCGTAAACACGAATTTATGAACCGCATTGCTATGGGTGTGCTTGCTGTTGAAGATGGCTCTGTCGATACGGACAATCTTGAAGAAGAGGGACTCTCACCCGGAAAGGTATTGATTTATAGACAAGGTTCAACACCTCCAATGATGCTTAATGCCGGGCAAGTTCCGTCAGATTTCCATATTGAAGAAGAACGCCTTCTATCTGAATTTATAATGATAAGCGGAGTTAGTGAGGTCACAACTTACTCTCAAGTTCCGTCAAATGTGTCAAGTGGTTCGGCAATATCGCTTTTACTTGAGCAGGACGATACAAGAATTTCGTTGACTTCAGACAGTCTTCGTGCGTGTGTTCGTGAAGTGGGCAGACATATTCTCAGATTGTACAAGCAGTTTGCTACATCAACACGCATAAAGCGTATTGCGGGTGAAAACGGCGATGTTGAAATGAGGGCATTCTGTGCGAATGACCTCACCAATGATGATCTCGTGTTTGATACTGCAAATGAGCTTGAAGACACAACTGCAGGACGCAAATCTATGCTTTTAGAACTTTTGAATATGGGATTGTTGTCTGATGACAACGGTATGTTGACCGCACGAACAAAAACTAGAATATTTGACCTCTTGGGATTCGGGAACTGGGAAGACAGCCGTGACATCGATGAGCTTCATTTGAAAAAAGCTCAGAGAGAAAACAATGACCTCATCAAGAAATCAGTTGTTCCTGATTCGGTGGATAAGCACTCATTACATATTGATGAACACACAAAAATGCTCATAACAAAGTCCGTGAGCGAAAACGCCAAATTGAAAGCAAGAGTGCTTGAACATATAAACAGTCACAAGGAACTTCAAAATCTCAGCACGCAAATGTTGAGTTTGGAAGAAAAAATGGACTCTATCAAATAGTGAAGGAGTGTTATGGAAGAAAAAGTACTGGATGTCCAAACCCTGTCAGCAATAAGGGAAGACAATAAATCAACCGTAGAGATAGGAAAATTCAAAAACGCAGAAGAACTTCTCAAAGCCTACAATGCATTGGAAGCGGAATTCACCAGGCGCTCACAAAGACTCGCCGATATGGAAAAACGGAGCAATCAAGCTGCCGATAAAAAGAGCCATAGTGAGGAAGGTGAAAAAACTTTTGATAACAGTTCAGGAGAGATTGACGGAAAGAAAACCGAACAACCAAACACTAATCAAGATGCAATCTCTGCATTCGACGCACAGGCTACCTATGAAAATAAATCTGATTTTGAAGAAATTCTGAATACTCAAGAGAAAAAATTTGAGCTAAGCGAGATTACTTTTGATGAAAACGCGGAAAGTGAAGAAAACAATGCCGATATAAGCTCGAGTAAAAACGAAAGTAGCAGCGAATACGAAAGTATTTGTGAAAACGAAAGTTGTTGCGAAGACGATACGGACATTGAAACTCAAAATCCAATAAATACAGATGAAAGCGAATGGAAAGAGAAAGTGGATAAGTTCTTTTTACTGAACCCCAAAGCTCAACCATTTGCAAAACAAATCGCGCGCGAAATGATTTCGGATGACAGCCTCAAAAATGACAAAAACGGTCTTGAAATAGCTTTTTCGAGATTTTTGGTCAAGAGTTATAAGTCGCCGAATGAGCTTGCGCAAAACGATGAGTTTTTATCGAAATATGTGTTTTCAAATGAGGAAATAAAGTCTCGAGTAATTGAGGATTATCTCACTGGTTTGAGCCAGAAAAAAACGCCTGCGACAATAAAAAGTTCGGGTGTAACAACGCTGACACCGCCATCTAGACCGAAGTCTTTGCAAGAAGCAGGATGGATGTTTGTCAGAGATAATAAATAATAGGAGAAAAATTTATGGTAAATTTTACAACAGCTGATAAAGCGCTAAAAACCTTATATCTTGGTGTTTTGGCAGAGCAACTAAACATTGGTATCAATCCATTGTTGGCAAAAATACAACATACCACAGCAGATGTATGGGGAAAGGAAATAGTCAAGCTTGCTCCATATGGAATGAATGGTGGGGTTGGGTCAGGAACAGAAGACGGTGTGCTCCCGGCTTGTGCAGGAAACAACTATGCGCAATTCAAACTTGATCTCAAGAACTTTTTTGGAAAAATCGAAATTTCAGATAAGGCGGTGCGTGCTTCTCAAAATTCAGCGGGAGCATTTGTCAACCTTTTGAATGCTGAAATGGACGGATTGCTCAAAGCGAGTAAATTCAATTTTGGAAGAATGCTTTACGGTGACGGCACAGGCTTGCTTGCAACTTCAGTTGAAAATGTCAGCGCTTCTTTCTACGAACTGACTGTTGACAGCGTTCGCAACCTTATGGAAGGTATGATTGTTGATGTGTATGCAAGCGACGGTACAATCGTAACCAACTTGACTGGCGTCAAAATCGTATCAATCAATCGCACAACCAACGTGATTAAGTTCTCGGCAGCAGCCGCTTCTGCACTTGGTGAAGGCTATGTGATTTACATTCAAGGTTCAAAGGGAAATGAAATGACCGGTCTTGAAGCTTTGTTTGGAGACAGTTCAAGCATTTACGGATTGACAAGAACGGATTATTCATTCTTGACACCATACAGCAAGTCAATTACCTCCGGCGTTTATGGCAACGCGATTCAAAATGCCATTGACAATATTGAAGAAGTCGCAGGTAGTGTTGTTGACTTTATTGTTTCATCATATGATGTCAGACGCGCATACATTGACAACCTTGGCGCAAATCGCACAAACCTTGATTATATGAATCTTGACGGCGGATTTAAGGCTATATCATACTCTGGTATTCCGTTTGTTGCAGACAGATTTGTTGCTGACAAAACAATGTACCTTCTCAATTCACAAGACTTCAAATTCCATCAGCTTTGTGACTGGCGTTGGCTTGAGGGCGAAGGTGGCACTGTATTGCATCAGGTTGCAGATAAACCTGTTTACACCGCAACACTTGTCAAATATGCCGATTTACTTTGTGAGCGTCCAATGGGACAAGCAAAGCTTACATTTGATAATTTGACTACATCTGAAAACTATATTGTTACATTTGATACAGATGGCGGAACTGAAATCGCAAGCCAAATAGTCGAAGCGGGTAAACTTGCAACAAAACCTGTCACACCTGTAAAGTCAGGCTTTACATTTGTTGAATGGTATCAAAACGGAGCAAACTTCAACTTCTTAACACGCACTATCAATGCAGATGTTACGCTCACAGCAGTATGGGTAGAAGGTTAAGTTTTCTGTAAGAAAAATTTGAACTTTCGCGGTTTTTTAATTAAATAAAACGGAAAAGCGGCAAATTCTGATTTTGAGTTTGCCGCACTGTTTTTGACTAAAATCTAAGACTTGCAAGATTTCCTTGCAGGTCTTTTAATAGGAAAATATGAATTTGATAGAAATAAAAGAAGATGTATTTGATATAGCCTGTCGACTTCGAGAAATCGATGAAAATTACAGGCTATTTTTCAACACAGACCATAAACGCTATGAAATTTATTCGCGAGCCGGTCTTGAAGTCGTTGTTCCGTATACTTTTTTAGATGTGAGAACACTTGTGCATGTCAGAAAGACACGCTTGTCAAACAGAAAGCAACTAATTGAGGAAATCGAAAATACAAATGCAAGAATTGAGGAAGAACAACGACAAAAAATCATTGAGAAGGCACTCATTGCCTATGAGGAACAAATATGCAAGTGAAAGATATATTGCGCGATTGCTTGAAAAAGCTGAGTATCGCCGATTTTTTGGATGAAGCAACTTATACCTCAGTGCAAAATGCGCTGGTGAGTCGCTTGCTAGATTGTCTTAACCTAATTTATCAAGAAGTAGCAAGTGATTATTTTCCATTGACTTTTTCTGAGAGCGTTACGCTTGATGGTGCGGTGTTGAATTATTCTACACTTTCAAATCGTCTTATCAAACCTATTTCTCTTGAAAATAATGGAAAAAACATAGTTTTTGTCACTTTACCATCTGGAATCGAAAGTGATTTTATTGGTGAGGCAACTCTCACCTACAACTATCTTCCTGCAACATTAAATATTTCATCATCTATTGATGACTACCGTTTGACAGGTGGACTACTCTCGGATGGAGTTATCGGAGAATATTATTTTTTAGACAGCGTTTTTGATTTGGCTGCTGCCTATGATACAAAATTTCGAAAAGACTTATCGTGGGTTTCGACCAAAGGCAGAGAAATAAAAGTCAAAGAAAGGAGGTGGGGAATGTGAGTAAGGCAAAAAGTATACCCACTAGTCGTACCCGTCTTAAGACCGCTTTCAATGGCATAAAGAACACCGAGAACGACAAACTGTTATCATTTGCTTATTCTCCAAATTGCTATGGTTTCGCGTTTCGAGGAGGAATTCTCAAATCAGATTTAGGGCTTCGTTATGGTGATTCCTGCTATTCGGTTGAAAACGATCTTAGACATGCTTACCAACCAATGCCTTCGGGGGTGAACATTGTGAACGCATATGTTTACAACCGCACAAACGAAGATGGAAGCTATGATGACAGAATTATTGCTCAGACCGACGAGAATTTGCTTTATCAAACAAAGATGTTCACAAATGACGGATGGGCGGTTGTCAATGATGTCAGCTTTTCAGGCAAAGGCTGTGCAGTGAATTATAACTACAACAGCAACGACTGCTTGCTTCTATGTTCACCAAATAATGATTTAGTGATAATAAACGATGCAAGCATTTCGACAGTGCCCTCTGCACCGCGGTTTTCGTCAATGTGTGTTCATTATGAGCGCATTTTCGCAACGGACAGCACGAGGAAAAATTCGGTTTGGTTCTCAGATGATTTTAATCCGACAAATTGGGATGTAAGTCTGGAAAATGGCGGTTTCATTACTTTTGCCGATGAGTGCGGCGATGTTTTGAAAGTGGTAAGTTTTTTAGATTATGTTTATGTTTTTCGTGAACACGGAATTTTCAGACTTATAGCATATGCCGATCAAACTGAGTTTAGTTTGTCAAAGGTGTATGTTGACACGGGTAAAATTTTTGGAAACACAATAGCTCAATATGGCGATAAAATCATTTTCATGGCTGATGACGGACTTTACATTTTTGACGGCTACGATGTCGCAAGGATTGTGACTGATTTGCCTGAACTTGAGCAGAAAAGCAAAGCAGTTGGCACTTGCAGCTTGGGCAAATACTACCTCGCGTGTCGCATCTCGGATTATGTCACAGAAACTAATACCAGTTGCATAAATAACGCACTCGTTGAATATGACACTTCGACAAAGATGTTTTCGATTTTGTTGGGTGCAGATATCGTGCATCTGATTTCAGTCAATGTACATCACAATGTTGGAGTTTTAGCTGTATTTGGCAGCGGGGCGACAAGATTTATGGGTTCAGTTGATACGAAAGGGAAAATACTTACAAATCCAACTTCAAAGCATTGGGAAAGTCCTGTGAACGATCTAACTTCAGAGCGTAAAAAAGTGGTGCGTGAGATGCAACTTACAACATCTGCTAATATTGTGATTGGAGTGATAGTTGATGGTCAGAGCTTTGAGTATGAAGTTGAAGGTTCGACTCTTCCTCAAAAAGTCATTGTGGGCAAGGCGGGATATTCTATTGGATTTTATATCAATAGCACCGCAGAAGACATCGAGTTGACACCACCTATAGTTATACTCGATTTAATTTTGTGAGGTGTGATATGAATCCGAAAGAATTTTTGACACTTATAGAACAACTAAACAAAAGGATTTTGACGCTTGAACTCAAAATCAATCAAATGCAAATCGCCATAACGTCTATGTCTGCTGAAATTGATGCAATAGAACTTGTTTTGGCAGAACTGCAGTAGGAGGAAATATGTCATTTTGGGATGAATTCAAAAAATTGTTTCAAACAAATCAACAGCGCGAGGAAGAGAAGGCGAACAAAATCAACGATGCCATAAAAAACGAAAGTTCACTGACAAGCAAACTACAAGAACTTGAAAAACAATATCAGTCAAGTTTGCCGAAGAGTAGCGAAGTTGACCTTGAAAGCCTTTTTCCATCTTCACTTGGATTAAGCAAAATAGATTATGACGCAAAATCTGATGAGGAGCTTAAACAGCAGGCTGAAGCAGAATTGATGTCATCGCTAGAAAATCAAAAAAGTGCGATTCAAAAAGAGATATCAACGCAGAAAGACAATGTTTCTGCTTCAAAAGACACATTGACGCAAGATGCGGAAAATAGTCTTGCTGAGCTTGATGAGCTTTATTCAAGTCTAAAGGATAAAGCAGAAAAAAATGCATTGAAACGCGGGCTTGGTCGTTCATCGGTCATTACTTCACAAATTGGTGAATACGATGAAAAACAAACTTCTTCGGCAACTGTTGTGCATTCCGAACTTCTTGACCAAATCGCTGATGTAAACCAGAAATTGATTGACCTTGAAGCCGAAAAAGATAGCGCATTAAATGAACTTGATTTGACTCACGCAAGCGAAGTTGCGACAAAAATTGCAAAATTGCAAAAGGAAAGAGATGCGACAGCGTTGCAGTATCAAAAGTACAATGATGATATTTCAAAGCAAGAAACAGCGTATTCATCAGAGCGCGCCAAAAGCATAAAAGAATATCTTGCGGAACTTGAAACCGAAAAGTCTGAACAGAACAAAGCGCAACGAGAAGCAGAGGAAACCTATGGTTACACGGGAGACAAACAAAAAAATTATGCAGAGCGCTATACTTTGGCGCTCGACTTCTACAATTCACTTTCGCCCGATATATCTGCTGATGCGCTAGCTGCAAGTCCAAATATGAAGTTTTATCTTGGCAACTATTACGATAAACTTATGAGCGTGCTTAAGGCAAAAAGTTCATCAACAAATAGATATTATTGAAAACCGGGACAGATTTCAAGTGGCAAAAAGTTTAATTATTGTGGAGCTGTTATAAGGATATCCGTCAATCAGCTAAACAAAGTAAAGCTTTTTATACACTTGAAATCCTTGTCACATCTATTAAACATAAAAATGTTATATGCATAATGTGAAGGAGAAGGTTATGTGGGAAGAAGCGTTGAGACAAGCCGCCGCAAATGGCTTGTGGGCTCTATTGTTTGTTGCACTTTTGGTGTTCATATTAAAAGACGGCAAACGAAGAGAAGAAAAATATCAGGAAACCGTTCGAAGACTATCGCAGAGTCTGAATGTAGTGCTCGATATTCGTGATGATGTCAAAGAAGTTTGCCAATCATTGCAAGGGTTGCGATGTGTTATGGAAAGCAAAAGAGTGAGAAAATCTGCTACAGTCAAATTCAAGGAGGTAAATGAAAATGAACTGGAAAACGAAACTTAGGAGCGCGAGTTTCTGGACGGCAATCGGCGCAGCAATTGTTATTATGCTTCGCGCGTTCGGTGTGGAAATGGGCGATGGAACTACTGAAGCGGTTATAAATGCGGTTTGTGGGATTCTGGTTGTGTTTGGAATTTTCAACGACAACGGTTCTTCTACAGAAACAATAGACAAAATAACCGATCTTGCAGATGAGATAATCGATTTGTCAGATGAGGTGGTAGGAACAAAAGAAGATGTTGAAAAGGAAAAAAATGCTGAAGAGAAAAAAGATGTTGAAGCTGAAGACACAAGCAAAAGTGATGAAGCAAAATAATATATAGACAATAGAAATAGTTTTGTTGAGATAGATTAGTAAAATTTTATCACGAAGATATAAGTAAAAAAGGACGAGCATGTGCTCGTCCTTTTTTACTGGAAAATAATTTTTTAACTTTTAAAATTTCTTTTATAAATAATTTGTAATAAATTTAAAACAAAATTAAAATATTACTTGTTTACTTGTTTACTTGTTTACTTG
>JAQUST010000001.1:154441-169752 GCA_028710495.1 Clostridia bacterium | reverse complement strand
TTACTTGTTTACTTGTTTACTTGTTTACTTGCTTACTTACTTACTTACAAGTCCAAATATTTTGTTGAATTAAAATAATGAGTTAACCAAAAATAGTTTGATACGCAATAGCGGGATTGTCAGTTATTATGCAGTCTGCGCCCGCATCTACAAGCTCTTTGATTTCATTCGCATCATTGATTGTCCAGTATTGCAAGGCAATATCAAATGAGTGTGCATAGTCAATTATTGATTTCAAACCAAGATTTATTACATAATCTTTATATGGTATTTGTAGAACATCATATCCGACATTTTGCTTTGATAAGTCACTGCCTACCAAAAATGAGCAGTAAAAACTTAGCACTTCTGCAATACTTGCAGAGCGGATTATTTCGGGATAGGTTTCATCCATATACTTTGTTATTTCGTCTTGAAATGTGCCAATAATTGCTTTATTTAGCAAATTTCTTTCGTTCAGAGTTTGATAAAGCAAATCGGTCGCTGTTCTTCCATTGTCGTCGCCGTCTTTGATTTCTATAATGAAATTGAGATTGAACTGTTCAAGATAATCAAGTACTTCTTCAATCAAAACTATTTTGCAATCGTTCGGTATTTCATCGCCTCTTAATCCTCTGTAAGGATAACTGCCGTCTGTTGCTTTGAAGTTTTCTGCCATATTAAGTTCGCGAAGCTCCGCATAGGTTCTGCT
Source organism: Clostridia bacterium (assembly GCA_028710495.1). Classification (GTDB taxonomy): domain Bacteria; phylum Bacillota; class Clostridia; order Christensenellales; family CAG-917; genus STD2-102. The sequence continues at coordinate 169,061 of JAQUST010000001.1, read as the reverse complement.
GCTTGCCAATACTTTGCTATATCCAAAATACTCGACAGCATTTGAGGTTCTGTCCAAAGTGTCGTCGTGAAGCAAGACAAGTTTACCATCTGCGGTTATGTGTAAATCAAATTCCAAAACATCAACAGTGTAATCTGTTGCGGTCATACAAAGCTCAAACGCCGACAAAGTGTTCTCGGGCGCTAACGCTCCACCTGCGCGGTGAGCGGAAATTAGCGGACGGTCGGTGAATGTTATGTAAGCATTTCCGCCTTCATAGCTTGTGATTGCATTCACTCTCGGTGCGGGAGCGGAAAGCATAAATGATACACTCAGCAAAACAAACCCGAATATAGTGGAAAAAACTATAAGTAAAATTCTTCTTCCTTTGGTCCAACCTTTTTTTGCGTGTTCTTTTTTCATAATGTACCTCAAAATTCTTTATGATAAATATTATATCATAAAAAATGGAGTAATAGAAGAATAGTTAGCAATCTAACATCTTGAAATATTAAAAAAAGCGACAATATGGTCGCTTTTTTTAATACATATCATATAAATAATTACTTATAATCACTTAATTACTTGAATTTTGTAAAGATTTCAATTTTTTCGATTGTTTCCTGGCTGATGATATGCTCAATTTTGCAGCAATCAATTTCTGCAGTTTTTTCCGAAACGCCGAGTTTAATCAAAAATTCTTTGACCAGTGTGTGTTTGTGATAAACAGTTTTAGCCTTTTTTCTGCCTTCATTAGTCAACGATATTTCGCTATAGTCAGTTTTTTCAACAAGACCAGCATCAAAAAGCTCATTCATCGCGCGATTTACTGCAGGACGTGAAACTGCAAGCATATTTGCAATTTTAACAGATTTTATCTTTTCACCTGAAAGTTCAAGAATATAAACTGCTTCCAAATAATCTTCATTTGATTTTGTCAATTCTTTCATAATTTACCTTCTTTTCTCTATAAAATCATATCATTTGAATAATAAATTGTCAATATTAAAAAAAAGTTAATAAAAGTTAACAAAACATTTGACAAATAATAATTTGCAGAATATTATGTTAATAAAGGTTAACAAAATAAATGAGGTGTGCAATGAGTTTATCATCTATTCGTTATTTATTGACAATACGAGAATTGAATCAAGAGTTGCAAAAAATCAAATCAAAAGACATAGCGGACAAGTTAGGTTATTCTAAACCAAGTATAACCCGAGCTATCAACAACTTAGTCACTGCAGGGCTAGTTGAACGAAACAACGGAATTGAACTCACAAAAGAAGGCGAAATACAATCATCGAGGTGTTTATGTTGTGTCAATTATGTCAAAGAAGCCTTGTGCAAAATTTTGGATATGCCGATGCGATTTGCAAGTAATGATGCGCTAAATATAGTTGGCGCGTTGTCTGAGCAAGGTTTTGAGAGACTTTGCGTATTGTTAGAATTTGATGAAGATATAAACGAAGAGCATCCATCAAGGAGAACAAAATGAATAATCAAGGAAGGCATCGTGGAAATCAATCAGGAAACTGCGGAAACCAATCAGGAAACTGCGGGAATCAATCGAGAAATTGTGGAAACAAGAGAAAAATGCTTTTGTGCGGAGAATGTGGAAATTTATCAGAACTGAGAAAAGGTCAATCAGCTCGTGTGCTGGCTCTTAGAAATGAAAATGAAGCCTTAAGACGCAGATTGCTTGATATGGGAATCACAAATGGAGTTGAAATTTCGATAAAGAAGATAGCACCACTAGGCGACCCGATCGATATTAAACTTAGAGACTACGAACTCTGTATCCGAAAAAGTGACATGAAAAATATTGATATTGAGGTAATCAAATGATTTACGAAAAAAAGAAAATAGCACTCGTGGGCAATCAAAACAGTGGAAAAACCACTTTGTTTAATTTACTCACAGGAATGAATCAAAAAATTGGGAATTGGCCCGGTGTAACAATTGAACGCAAAAGTGGAAAATTGAAAGGCACTGATATAGAGATAGTTGATTTGCCGGGAATTTATTCACTAAGCCCATATTCAAGCGAAGAAGACGTTTCAAGAAAATTTGTGCTTGATGAAAAACCTGAACTGATCGTCAATATTATTGATGCGACAAGCATTGAAAGAAGTCTCTATCTTACAACTCAATTGTTAGAACTAGACGTCAATGTTGTTATAGCACTTAATATGGCAGATATTATGGAAAAAAAGGGTGTAATAATTGATATTGAAAAACTATCAGAAAAACTTGGAGTTAATGTCGTCAAAATTTCTGCTTTGAAGAAAGACGGAATTGAAAATCTTATTGAGTCTATAAAGCAAAATATAGGAAAAAGTCGAGAAAAACATAATATATTTGATGAGGATATAGAACAACAAATACAAAATGTCGAAAAATTAGTAAAAATTTCGAACAAAAGATTTGTTGCAATTAAGATGCTTGAGCGTGATAAAGAAATCGCTAAATCATTGTCTGAACCGGTTTTTGATGCTATTGCTGCTGTTGAGATATATTTCAATACGGATGCTGAAGAAGGCTTTGCTAATGGAAGATATGCTTACATAGAAAAACTAAAGAAACAAACTGTTAAAATTGTAGCGATGAAGCAGACGGTAACAGACAAACTTGACAAGATATTTTTGAACAAATGGGCAGCTCTTCCAATTTTCGCAGGTATAATGTTTTTAATTTATTACTTATCAGTTGGCGTGGTTGGTTCGCTTACAGTTGACGGCGTCGGTGAATTGATAGATATGTTTTCAGAATGGTTTGGCGCAACACTTGGAGTATGGGGCGCAAGCGAATGGGCAGTAAGCCTTGTGGTAGATGGTATTGTTGGAGGAGTAGGAGCAGTTTTGGGCTTTGTTCCGCAACTTATAATATTGTTTTTGTTTCTTGCACTTCTTGAAACCACCGGTTATATGTCAAGAATTGCATTCTTACTTGATAGAATTTTCAAAAAATTCGGACTGAGCGGAAAGTCACTTATACCCTTTATTGTTGGATCAGGTTGTTCAGTCCCAGGAATTATGGCTAGTAGAACAATAGAAAACCAATCAGAAAGACAAATGACTGTTGTTTTGACTCCGTTTGTTCCATGCGGCGCGAAATTGCCGATTATAGCATTGTTCGCAGGTTACTTTTTCCCAGCAACATCAGGTTTGGTTTCTGCGTCAATATACTTCTTTGCAATCGCTATAATACTGTTGGTTGCAATTTTGTTGAAAAAATTTATTTTTAAGGGAGAATCGGCGTCTTTTATATCAGAACTTCCTGATTATAAAATACCAAGTCCAAGATATGTTTTTCGAGATGTTGCAGAAAAGACAGGAGCATTTATTGCTAAAGCAGGAACAATAATTCTATTTTGTTCAGTCGTTATTTGGGCACTTGGGTCATTTGACTGGTCTTTTGAATACGGAGTACCAATTGAACAAAGTATGCTTGCGAGTATTGGCAACGCATTTGCTTGGTTGTTTTATCCTATGCTTGGCGAATGGAGTTGGGGAGCAACGGTATCGGCAATACAAGGACTTGTAGCTAAGGAGCAGGTTGTATCTTCAATGGAAGTTATAGCAGGTTTATCGGAGGGCGCAGGCGGAGATATTTTTGCAGAAGGAATTTTTTCATTCTTCACAGGAGCAAGCGCATATGCATTTATGGTGTTCAATTTATTCAGCGCACCTTGCTTTGCAGCTATCGGTGCTATGAAACGAGAGTTCGGAAGCACGAAAAAAACGTTGCTGACAGTAGGCTTTCAAACAGGTTTGGCTTTTATTTTAGCCTATATAGTTTTCGGCATCGGACATTTATTTGAGGTGATACTATGACAATTGCAGACATCATTATTTTGATAGTTGTAATCTTAATTCTTGGGTTGATAATTTTCTTTTCTATATTCAAAAAACGCAAAAATCGGTGTGCTGGCTGCCCGTATGCAAGAGCGTGTGGAAATCAAAAAAGTGGAGATGTCAATTTCAAAAATAATAAAGAAAGATTAAATAATAAAAGACAAAAAAATATTTAAGATAATAAAATTTAAGCAATGAAACATAAAAGAATAAGAATTGCAAAATAAGTATAGTTATAAATATTTAATTTAAATTATTTGTTATTTAATTTTTTATTTGGAACGTCAATATAGAAAATATAACTAGAACCTATCAGTATAAAATAATCATAATATATTGATAGGTTTTTTGTAGTTTCATAATTAAGTTTGAATTATTTATAATCCTTGTTTATGGATTTCTGCATAACCTCTCATAAGTCCGCATACATTTTAGCGATATTGATTTTTGGAGGGTGTTATGGACAAATTTGACCTATATCGAGATATTGCAATGAGAACGGGTGGCGATATTTATGTTGGCGTGGTTGGACCTGTCAGAACGGGCAAGTCTACTTTTATAAAGACCTTTATGGAGGGTCTTGTCATTGACAACATCGCTGACCGCAATAAACGCGTACGCACAATTGATGAGCTCCCGCAGTCAGCAGACGGGCGTACAATAATGACAACACAGCCGAAGTTTGTTCCAAACGAAGCGGTGAAGGTTGCGTTTTCTGAGGAACTGTCTGCGAATATGCGTATGATTGATTGTGTTGGCTATTTGGTTGACGGCGCGCTTGGACACAGACAAGACGGCAAGGAAAGACTTGTGCGCACACCATGGTCAACCGAGGAAATGCCATTTGAAAAAGCGGCGGAGCTAGGGACTGAGAAAGTCATTAAAGAGCATTCAACCATAGGCGTGCTTGTGACAACTGACGGTTCGATATGTGAGCTTGATAGGGCAAAGTATATCCAAGCTGAGGAACGCGTTGTCAGCGAACTCAAGCAATTTGGAAAGCCTTTTGTGGTTGTATTAAACTCAACCGACCCAGCAGGCGAAAACGCTGTGAAGCTTTGTGCGGCGCTAAAAGAAAAATATGGGGTGCCGGTGTTGGCAAAAAATGTGCTTTCAATGAAAGAGGCGGACATTTCTGAAATAATGGAAAGCATCTTGCTCGAATTCCCAATTCGACTCATTGATGCAGTTGCGCCGAAATGGGTGCAAGCTCTTGGAATTGAAAACAGCATTATCAAAGAAATTCTTGCAAAAATGGAAATTGCGGGAGAAGCAGTCAACAAAATGCAAGACTACAAAAAGCTTGATGAAATATTTGCGGGATGTGATTATCTTGAACTTCCACGCTCAATCAAACTTGATGCAGGAAAAGGACGCGTAGAAATTGAACTTGCAGTAAAAGAAAACTTATTCTTCAATGTGGCAAGTGAAGAATGTGGCGTCAAACTTGATGGCGATTTTGAATTACTTTGCTATCTTAAACAGCTTTCAGTAGGTAGAAATAAAACCGCAAAATTGATGGTTGCTCTTGCTCAAGCAGAAGAAAGCGGTTATGGGGTTGTGTATCCTTCAATGGAAGAAATGGTGCTTGAAGAACCTGTGATGGTCAAACAGGGTTCACAATACGGAGTCAAATTGAAAGCGAGCGCTCCATCACTTCATCTTGTCAAAGTCGATGTTGAAACCGAGGTCAGTCCAATTGTTGGAAGTGAACAGCAAAGTGAAGAACTTGTCAAGAATCTTCTAGCAGATTTTGATGAAGACAGGGGTGCAATCTGGGATACCAATATATTTGGTAAATCACTTTCATCTTTGGTAAATGACGGGCTTATTAACAAACTAGGCGGAATGCCAAAGGATGCTCAGCAGAAGATGAGGAAAACTCTTCAACGCATAATAAATGAGGGCAGAGGCGGAGTAATTTGCATACTTCTTTAGAATTATGTCAAAAAGTTCGAATTGCCATATATTGTTGGAAATCTTCTCAAATAGCAAAAAATAAGGTCAAACTGTTCTAAAAAAGTCCTAATATTGGAATAGTATTATGCAAAAACTCCTTTTTCAGAGGAGTTTTTGTTTTCTGAAATTTTTTAAGTCAAAATTTCCGTTCAATTAATTCGGTTCAAAAGATAAGATTTGTGCAGTTTGTTTAGTCTCTATTTTATTAGAGCATCATTGTTTTATATGTTAATTATATAATTGCAATGATATGCTTTTATAAAAAATGATATTTATTTAGCTATTGAAACAATCGATTTTTAATGTTATCATATATATAAGTGTTAGCTATAATTTATCTAGAACAGGAGTGCTATGAAACTTGCTTTTTTGGGTGCCGCTCATCAGGTTACGGGAAGCTGCTTTTTGTTGGAGGCTTGCGGAAAGAAAATTTTGATAGATTGCGGAATGGAACAAGGTCCTGACATATTTGATTATCAGGAAATAAAAATTGCAGCGCCGGAAGTCGATTTTGTTTTTTTGACTCACGCTCATATTGACCACAGCGGTATGCTTCCCTTGCTTGATAAGCAGGGTTTCAAAGGTGAAGTTGTCACTACTGAAGCGACCGCAAGTTTATGCTCGATTATGCTTCGCGATTCGGCCTTCATACAAATGCACGAGGCGGAATGGAAAAATCATCGTGCAGAACGCGCTGGTGGCGGAAAAATTGAACCGATTTACAATGTTGATGACGCAAATAGTGTTATTTCTAAATTTCGAGGCAAACATTATGGAATACTTTACGATATCACTGAAGGCATAAAAGTTCGTTTCAGTGATGCTGGACATTTGCTCGGTTCTGCAATTATTGAATTGTTTGTGAAAGAAGGCGAGGTTGAGAAGAAAATAGTTTTTTCAGGTGACCTTGGCAACATTGAACAACCGTTGCTTAATAACCCTGCTGTAATTGAAGAAGCTGATTATGTCGTCATTGAATCCACTTATGGTGACAGAATCCACGAAAAAACAATTGAAACTATTGATGACTTTGCACGAATAATAAACAATACTTTCTTGCGTGGAGGGAAGGTCATTATCCCTTCTTTTGCTGTTGGCAGAACGCAGGAACTTTTGTATTTTCTCAGACAGATAAAACAACAAAAGCTTGTCAAACAAAATCCAAATTTCACAGTTTATGTGGACAGTCCGCTTGCTATTGAAGCAACAAACATATTCAAAAACGTTGGCAAAGAATATTATGACCAAGAAGTGAAAGACTTGCTTGCTGGCGGTGTAAACCCGATTTCATTCCAAGGTTTGGAAGTCACTGTAACAAGTGACGAAAGCAAAGCGATAAATGAAAGTAGCGAATCGTGTGTTATTATTTCTGCTTCAGGAATGTGCGAGGCGGGTCGTATTCGCCATCATTTGAAACATAATTTGTGGTCAGAAAAAAACACAATATTATTCGTCGGCTATCAGGTGGTAGGAACTCTTGGTTTCTCAATTTTGTCGGGGACTAGAAAAGTGAAGCTATTTCAAGAAGTTGTCAATGTCAATGCAAATATAAAGAAACTTCACAATACAAGTGCCCACGCTGATAAAGATGGTTTGTTGAGATGGATTTCTGCATTAAAAAAGAAACCGGAAAAGGTTTTTGTAGTGCACGGCGAGGACAGAGTTTGCGAAATGTTTGCACAAACCTTGCGAAGCGAGTTGCATCTTGAGGCGATTGCGCCATATTTTGGTGAAGAATTCGACCTGGAATTTGGTGGTGTGAAAGTAAAAAATGGCACAAAACGCGAAAGACTAGTGCCAAAATCGGTGTTGCAAAGAAACAGGTCGATTTCTTATACAAATCTGCTTGCCGCTCTTTCAAAACTTACTGAACTTGTGCAGGGTTGCGAGGGACGAGCAAACCGAGACCTTGAGAAGTTTACAAAACAAATGGAAGAAATGACAAAGCGTTGGGACTGAGACGCTGACAATTCAAAAATAGTATAATATGCCTGAAAAGCATTGAAAAATGGAGAAAGAATATGACACGCGAAGAAGTTTTGGCTAAAATTGAAGAAGATGAAGAAATTTACGAAAAGGTTTTGATGTTCAATGCAAAAACTATTTGTGATGATATAAACATAAAATTTGTGCTGGTTGCAGGACCTTCCTGTGCAGGTAAAACAACAACCGCAAGAAAATTGCGAGAGTATATGATTGCGCGCGGAAAAATTGTGTATACAATTTCGTTGGATGATTTTTATCTCAATTCGGAAGATTGCCCGAGAATGGAAGATGGAAAGTTTGATTTTGAAACCATATATGCTTTGGATTTAGACTGTATCCATAAATGCCTAGCTTCACTTTGCGAAGGCAAACGGACAGAACTGCCACTATTTGATTTTCCGTCTCATTCACGCAAAAGTGAAGTCGTTGTTATCGAACCGACAGATCACGATATATATATTGTTGAGGGTTTGCATGCACTCAATACATTGATTTATAGTTCAGTTGTGGATGAAAAACATATTTTCCGCATTTATCTCGACAGCTTTGAAGAAAGTGGAGCAAAAAAAGGGCAGACTCGTTTTTTGCGCCGTCTTGTGCGTGACTACTATTATCGCTCTGCAAAAGCAGAACGCACTTTTGATATGTGGGAAAATGTTGCATCAGGAGAGGACAAATATATAAGACCGTATGCTCATCTTGCAGAGGGTTGCGTCAATACTTTTTTTGATTATGAAACTGCAGTGTTGAAAAAATCAGCTGTACGAATATTATCTGAAATACCTCATAACAGTCAATATAAACCTCAGGCAGACAAAGTTATGCAAAGTCTTTATGACGATGAAAGCCTTTGCCCTTCTGTTGTGCCGGAAAGTTCGCTGTTGCAGGAGTTTATTCCGCCTAGAGAATTTTGGTGATATATTTTTGAATTTGCTTCACAAAAAGTTATTTTTTTGTCATGCTAAATTTGGATTTTGATGCGAAATCAAGCTATATTTCATTTGAATTTTGAAAATGTCAGCAAATTATCAAAAAAAATGCAAAATTTGTTGAAAAACTGTGTCATATAATGCAAAAATCGTTGACAACAAAAAATGACTGTGATAAAATCTCTAAGCATTGATTAAACCAGTTTGTGTTGATGTGCGGGTGTAGTTCAATGGTAGAATTCCAGCCTTCCAAGCTGGTCGCGTGGGTCCGATTCCCATCACCCGCTCCATAGAGCAGTCTGCGGAAGCGGACTGTTCACCCTTGTGGGGGACTACCTCTCAATGTGAGCCTGTAGCTCAGTTGGATAGAGCAACGGCCTTCTAAGCCGTGTGTCGGAGGTTCAAATCCTCTCAGGCTCGCCAAAATGCCTTTTGCAATTTGCGGCTTTGTGAATTGTCAAATAGATTGCGAATTATGTTTAGAGTAGAAACTGAACATGAGAGCCAAAATGATGAGTAATACTGTGAAACACATTCATTATAACTGACTTCTTGCCCACAACAAGAAATGCACTAGAATTGTTGTAAGCCCATATGGTGGGTATAGCGCAGGTGGTTAGCGCGCCAGGTTGTGGCCCTGGAGGCCGTGGGTTCGAGTCCCACTACTCACCCCATATAACTACTTTAAGCCTGGGGGTATCGCCAAGCGGTAAGGCACCAGATTTTGATTCTGGCACTCGTAAGTTCAAATCTTGCTACCCCTGCCAAATATTAGCGCAAGATAAAACTTGCGCTAAGTATGACTCACAACTCAGCCGATTATTGACACAAACAGTGATTGTCTGAAATGATATAGATATATGATTTATTTTTTCGATTGTTTATCGATAAATCGATGAAGAAATGTTTTACTCAATCAATTTGTGAATGAAATATATGATCCATTAGCTCAGCTGGTAGAGCACCGCACTTTTAATGCGATGGTCCGGAGTTCGAATCTCCGATGGATCACCACGAGAAATTCTTTTTTTGCAAGACGGCGTGCCGTCTTGCAAAGCAGAGAAGCCAACGAATGATGCTTGTATCAATGAAGTTGGGTTCACGGCTTTGCAAAAAGTCCGAAGGACTTGCATAAATTGATTTACGAGTCCTAAACCGCAAATTTGCGACAGCAAATTTGTATGGATACAAAAGGCTTTGCAGCACAACGAATGATGCTTGTATCAATGAAGTTGGGTTCACGGCTTTGCAAAAAGTCCGAAGGACTTGCAAAAATTGATTTACGAGTCCTAAACCGCAAATTTGCGACAGCAAATTTGTATGGATACAAAAGGCTTTGCAGCACAACGAATGATGCTTGCATCAATGAAGTTGGGTTCACGGCTTTGCAAAATGTTCGAAGGACTTGCAAAAATTGATTATGTGTCCCAAAATCGCAAAAATGCGTAAGCAAATTTGTATGGATATGGATAGAACTTGCAAAACAACGAGTGATGTTTGCATCAGTAAAGTTGTGTTTGAATAGATTTTAGACAACGCAAGTCATAATCCGTGCGACTGTGGCGGAATTGGCAGACGCGCTGGATTTAGGTTCCAGTGGGAAACCGTGGGGGTTCGAGTCCCTTCAGTCGCACCAAATATGAAGAAAGCGAGACTTTTCTAAGTGCTCGAAACCAAATAAAGCCTAGGTCCATTTCGAAGGACTCGAACGGGCGGAAAGCAAACAATATAGTTATTGTTTGCCCGCACAGGCGAGATAGTGAACAACCGAGTTGTGAACGGAGCGAGTCCCTTCAGTCGCACCAAATATGAAGAAAGCGAGAACTTTTCTAAGTGCTCGAAACCAAATAAAGCCTGAGTCCATTTCGAAGGACTCGAACGGGCGGAAAGCAAACAATATAGTTATTGTTTGCCCGCACAGGCGAGATAGTGAACAACCAAGTTGTGAACGTGTTGTGCCTATCAGACACAACGAAAAATTGCAAGAAATAACTTAAAATTGTTGCATTATTGAAAATAATTTGATATATTGTGTTAGCACTATGTATGCGGGAGTGACTCAGTGGTAGAGTGTCACCTTGCCAAGGTGAAGGTCGCGGGTCCGAATCCCGTCTCCCGCTCCAAAGTGTAAACACAAGTTTTCACAAAATCTTGCAAATGTTCCTCGTAGCAATGCGAGGAACCAGTGCGGGAAACCTTATGCGCTGTTAGCTCAGTTGGTAGAGCAACTGACTCTTAATCAGTGGGTCCCGGGTTCGAATCCCTGACGGCGCACCACAACGGGCTTTTTGCCCTTTAATCACTCAAAATATTGTTTTTGAGTGATTTTTTTTTACATTTTTGTTGAAATATTTTGTTAAAAAAATATTTATTATTATCAGTTAGACAAGATAATGATAATGAAATAGTCTATTGAATGCAAAAAATTAGTTTTATTTATATAGCAAATAATATTTTAAGTTCTCTTTGTTATAATTTTACTTACAGTTGAAATTTAAGATGATTTTAATTATAATTTTATTCAAAGAGACATATGATAAAATTGGTAGATCAAAACATTTCAAATAATTGGTAATTTATAATTAAGAGGTTATAAATAAATATGAGAGATAATGAAATGAAATTTTCAAAAAAAGATAAAAAAATTATATGGTTTTTTTTATCAGTTCCTATGATTCTACTTTTATCATCGCTAAATCATTATCTTGGCGATTGGTTCAACAGCTGTCCGTTTTTTAACTTATGGACCCCAACATCAGAAAGCGTTTGGGAACATCTCAAAATAATATTTTATCCAACTATTGTTTGGTGGACAATATTTTATTTTGCAGGAAGAAATTATTTTGATTTGGACATAAACAACACAATTGTTGCCGCAGTGTCGAGTGCAATGGTTGGTGTTATCTTTCTTTTAATGAGCTATTACACTCTGCATATCGGTTTTGGTCTAGATTATCTGGGTTTAAGCGCAATACAAAAACTTCCTTATGATATACTATTGGAAATTCTTGCTCTTTCACTTGGACAACTTGTTGGATACCATATACTAAACAAAGGCAGTATTAAACGCCGTTGCGCAATCGTATTTTGTTTTATCGCAGTGGGTTTTGCTGTGCTTTGCGCTGTTTTAAGTTTTATTTATCCAAACTTGCCAGTGTTTATATCCGAATAGAGAGATAAAGAATCTAAATATTAGCCTATTTGATAATTCATAAATCAAATAATAAAATATTATAAATAAAAGCTGTAAATAAAAGCTGTAAATAAAAGCTGTAAATAAAAGCTGTAAATAAAAGCTGTATATTCCTTATAGAGATATTTTTATTCAGAATGTAAATAATGCGCTAATTTTTTGAATATAAAAAACATAATTGAAGTTAAAAATCTTATAAATAATTATAAAGATGTCAACGCAGTAATGGCGCTTTTTATGATTGAATGACCTTATCTAAATCAGTGGGTTATTCGTTCAAATCCATGATGACGCACCACAAACAAGGAAAAAGTGTCTTGATTTTCAAGACACTTTTGTTTATAAAAATCTTATTATTTTATTATTGAATTTTGTTAACTTCTTTTGTTTAAGCCGTTAATTATAATTTTTTTTACAATTTGCACAATTCAATCGCGATATCTGATGCTAACTTTGCATTGTTGAATACTAATTGAATATTTGCAGCCAGACTTTTTCCACCTGTGATATCTTTTATTGCGCCAAGCAGATATGGTGTTGTTTCTTTTCCCTTTATACCTAATTTTTTCATATTCGAAATTGCTTCATTGATTGATTTACTGATATAGTCAAAATTCATTGAATATTCTTCAGGAATTGGATTTGTAACTAGCATTCCGCCCTTTAAGTTCATTTTTATTTTTGCACTCATAGACTGAGCAATTTTGAGTGGTGTATCCATTTCGTAATCGACCTTGAAGCCACTTTTTCTTGTATAAAATGCGGGTAGCTCATCAGTTTGATAGCCGATAACCGCCACGCCCTTTGTTTCGAGATATTCAAGAGTTAAACCGAGGTCCAATATCGATTTTGCGCCAGCACAAACGACCATAACCTGAGTGTTCGCCAATTCTTCCAAATCTGCGGAAATGTCCATTGTCGTTTCAGCGCCACGATGAACACCGCCAATTCCACCAGTTGCAAAAACTTTAATTCCAGCCATTTCTGCAAGTATCATTGTTGTCGCAACAGTTGATGCTCCGTCAGCTTTTTTTGCAACAAGCATTGGAATATCTCTTCTGCTTGTCTTGATAACATCAGTGCCTTTTTTTCCGAGATAGTCAATTTCTTCAGGAGAAATGCCGACTTTCAATCTGCCGTTGATTATTGCAATAGTGGCGGGAACGCAACCTTTTTCTCTTATAATTTTTTCAACTGCAAGCGCGGTTTCGACATTTTGAGGGTAGGGCATACCATGAGATATAATTGTAGATTCAAGCGCGACAACTGGCTTATTGTTTGCTATTGCTTCTTTAACTTCAGTTCTAACGTCCAAAAATTCGTTGAATTTCATATAAATTCTCCTTCAAGCCTGTTTTTTTATTAAACCGGCTCTTTTTAATATATTTTCTTCAGATAACTCAGTATTAATTGTATCCTTGCTTTCAATACAGATTGCGCTGCCCGCAAGACCCAATTTCGCGCTGTCAAGGCTGTTCATCCCGCTGCTGAATGCGTAAGCTATAGAAGCGATAAATGTATCACCAGCGCCAGTGGTGTTGACTATATCGGTTTTTAAGCACGGTAGATGGAATGCTTCGTTTTTGGATTTGAAATATACGCCGTTTTTGCCAAGGGATACATAAACATTTTTGATACCTTTTTCTATTAGTTTTGAAGCGGCATAGTCAAGTGTCTTTTCATCGGAGATTTTTACATCGGTCAGTAGTTCGGTTTCCAATTTATTAGGCTTCATAGTATGGATTTTATCGAAAATATTCAACAATTTTTTCATCTTTGCAGTAGAGACGGGGTCAACAAAAATCGGTACGGAGACTTTTTCAGCGATAAACTCTATTGTTTCCTGAGGCAAATTTGTATCAAAAATACACAGGACTGCATTGTTTATTATATCAAGTTTGCTTGCTATAAACTCTTTAGTCATATATTTATAAATTTCCATATCAGAAATAGCAAGTTGCATCTCTCCCTTTTCATCAGTAATGAAAAGGTAGCTGGAGGTCGATTCATTTTTTATTGTCAACGAATCATGAAAATCAATTTTTGCTTTATTAAAAGAGGATTTGATCATCTCTGCATTTGTGTCTCCGCCAAAAGCAGTGAAAAACTTTACATTTTGGTTTAACAAGCTTAAATTTTGTGCAATATTCCTGCCAACACCTCCAGCGCTAATGGAAACTACGCCTGGGTTTGAATCTTGCTTGACAATCGAATTTGTTGGCTTTCCACAAATATCAATGTTTGCTCCACCTATTACAACAATGTAGCTATCCTCGCTGACAACATAACCTTTTCCAAGTATCGCGCCTTTGCTTATAAGATTTGAAATATGAACAGCGACAGATGAGCGGCTTATGCCAACCTTATCAGCTAAATTTTGTTGCGAAATCATCGGATTTTCTTTTATTATATTAAGAATTTCCTGTTCTCTGTTTGTCAATTATTGTTCTCCTTAATAAGCATAAGTTTATTATACAAACATTTGTTTATTTTGTCAATATGTAAAAAATGGTTTTCAGATTTTAAATGAAAATTGATTGCTTTATTTAGCATAATTCATTTACGCAACTTTATTATTTTTTTTAATATTTAGTAGGCGTTGAAGTTTTTATTGCATTGACAAACTGGGATTTTGATAGTATATTTATAACAACCAAACAAACGAAATTGACAAATATTGTAAATTTAGTTTGAACAAATAAACTTGAATAATAAAA
>JAQUST010000001.1:93932-154341 GCA_028710495.1 Clostridia bacterium | reverse complement strand
CAAATAAACTTGAATAATAAAAACAAATTAACGGAGGATAAACAATGAAAAAATATATATGTGATATATGTGGATATGAATATGACCCAGCTGTTGGTGACCCTGACAACGGAGTAGCAGCAGGCACAGCATTTGAAGACCTTCCAGAGGATTGGGTTTGCCCAATTTGCGGTGTTGGAAAAGAGAACTTTTCGGAAGAATAAAACTGTCAAAAAATTTTAATAAAAATATATTTGATTTTGAGAATGTTGGCACAAATTTGTCGATTTAATTTGTTTTGTTAGCATTATTTGAAATTATGGCTAAGAAAATTTAGCTGAGCAATTATGTAAATTAAACATAAAAATTATCGGAGTTTAAGATGTATTGCACAAGACAAATAACAAATGAATTATATTGGGTCGGAGGCAATGACCGTCGTCTTGCATTGTTTGAAAACCTTTACCCAATTCCAAGTGGAATTTCATACAACTCATTTTTACTTATGGATGAGAAAACGGTTTTGCTTGATACGGTTGATTATGCTGTCAGCAGGCAGTTTTTCGAAAATATTGAGCATATTTTGAATGGCGAGCCACTTGATTATTTGATAATAAACCATATGGAACCGGATCATTGTGCCAGTATCGGAGATTTGATTTCGCGTTATCCAAATGTAAAAATCGTTGGCAACAGCAAGACTTCAGCGATGTTGAAACAATTTTTTGAATTCGACATTGACAGCAGAATGATACTTGTGAAAGAGGGCGATACGCTTTGCACTGGCAAGCATAACTTGTCATTTGTTATGGCGCCTATGGTTCATTGGCCGGAAGTTATGGTCACATATGATGCCACCTCAAAAATATTGTTTTCAGCTGATGCTTTTGGCACATTTGGCGCATTAAATGGCAATATGTTTGCAGATGAAATAGACTTTGACCGCGACTGGCTCGATGATGCAAGAAGATACTACACAAACATTGTTGGCAAATATGGCGCGCAGGTTGTCTCACTTTTGAAAAAGGCTGCTGCACTTGATATCAATATGATATGCCCGTTGCACGGTCCAATATGGCGCACAAATCTTGATTATATAATTGAGAAACATCAAAAATGGGGAAGTTACACGCCTGAAGATGATGCGGTTTTGATTGTTTACGGTTCGGTTTATGGCAATACAGAAAATACTGCAAATATTTTTGCTACACTTCTTGCTGAAGCGGGAGTGAAAAAAATTGCGATGTACGATGTGTCGTCGACTCATGTTTCAAATTTGGTTTCTGAAGCCTTCCGTTGTAGTCATATAGTTATTGCTTCAACCACTTACAATGCAGGTATATTCAGCAATATGGAAACTTTTCTACTTGACCTAAAAGCTCACAATTTGCAAAATAGGACTGTTGCTATAATTCAAAATGGCTCGTGGGCGCCTATGTCAGGCAAGCTAATCAAAGATATCATTTCTGAAATGAAAAATATGACCGTGATTGAAAATGCAGTTACAATAAAATCGTCTTTGAAAGAAAATCAACTTGGTGAATTAAAAGACCTTGCAAAAGCAATCGTTGAAAGCTATGATAGTAAATAATTGTATATTCAATCGTAGCAATTTATATTAAAAATAAAAATATATGGAGGGAGTTTCATGGAACAGAAATATTATCGTTGTTCAATTTGTGGGAATATTGTTGAATATGTAAAGAACTCAGGAGTCCCAATTGTTTGCTGTGGCAAAAAAATGGAAGAAATTATTCCAGGTACAACTGATGCGTCACTCGAAAAGCATGTCCCGGTTGTGACGATTGATGGCAAAAAGGTTATGGTCAAAGTCGGTTCAATAGAACATCCTATGATTGATGCCCATTACATTCAGTGGATTGCTCTTCAAACAAAAGAAGGATGCCAAAGAAAAGAACTTTTTCCGGGACAAGCTCCTGTCGCAGAGTTTATGATGAGTGACCTTGATGAAGTTGTTGCGGCATATGAATATTGCAATATTCATAGTTTGTGGAAAGCATAATTTAAGAAAACGAACTATAAAAAGACTGCATTTGCAGTCTTTTTTTGTATGTTAAATTGCTAAAATATAGCTAGATTTAGATAAACTTGCAAGTTTCCCAATATAAAACCAAAAAAAATATAGCGAAATGAATTAAGTTATTCATTCCAAAGCACCAGTATTTTTACAAAACTATTTTTTATCATAATATATTTTTTGAGTAAAATATTGAAGATATACTTGTCTTGCAAACTAGCAAAAAAAGTTTGTTTTGACTAATATATATATTAAGTATATAATATTTTTATTAAGCTTGGGAAAAGGAATTATGAAAGAAAAAGAAAAATGTGCCAGAGGATTATTGTATTTTGCTAATAGCGATAAGCGAATGCAAGCTGAACTGCGTGCGTGCAAGGATATTTGTTTCAAATATAATTTCACAGCACCCAGCGATAAAAAAAGCAGAGAAAAAATAATACGAAAATTGTTTGCGAAAACGAAGCGTAATTTCATCATTGAATCAAATTTTTGGTGCGATTATGGCTATAATATTGAAATTGGCGAAAATTTTTACGCTAATCATAATTTAGTCATACTTGATGCTGCGAAAGTTAGATTTGGAGACAATGTTTTCATTGCGCCAAATTGTGCATTCTACACTGCAGGGCATCCTCTTGATGTTGCTCAAAGAAATGCAGGACTAGAATATGCTTATCCTATTATTGTTGGAAACAATGTTTGGATTGGAGGAAATGTTGTTGTTTTGCCGAATGTGGTCATAGGCGATAATACTGTTATAGGTGCAGGAAGTGTGGTCACAAAAAGCATACCTTCAGGAGTTATTGCCGCGGGCAACCCGTGCAGAATTCTCAGGGCTATCACAGCTGAAGATAAAAATAGATATAATACTAAGCAAAATGTAAAAAATTTGTGTAATAACAATAATTTCGCCTATCCCGCCGTCAACCAACAGCAACCTGAAATTTTGGAGGCTAGCGTGATTGAAGAAGAAATCACGCAGTTTGTTTTGCCACAAACAGAGATAGGAGAAGCAAAAATAGTACAGAGAGCCAAATCAGTTGTTAGACCAATTGAAGCAAAAAGTGTTGATATTGCCACTGAAAATGAAAATTTGAAAGAAAATATAAGTGATACAAGAGAAGAGAATTTGACTTTGAACGACCATTCAGAGAAAGAAACAATCGAAAATTCAGATGATTCGAACATGAATTATTATAATTCAGATGAGAAAAATATTGAAAAAGATTTTTTGACAGAAAATTCTCAGCAAGGTATAATTGAAGTAGTAGAAGGTAAAGAAAAAGAAGAAGATATAGTACGAGCAGATGAAGATAAAGAAAGAGAAGAAAACGAAAAAAACGATGGTATAAATGATGATATAAATGATGAAGATAGTCCTATTGCCCCGCATGAAGAGGAAAAAAATGAGATTATCGAAATCGAGGAAAATGAAAGAGGTGTAGAGATAGAAAGATCTGAAGAAGATGAGAGCTAATTAATAAAAGATTAACACGCAAAGCTAAAAATTATATCTTACACAAAGAAAAATTCAGTATACAACAAAGAAAATTCTGGAATTAAAACAAAAGTTTAGTAATTTACGTTGAAAAATTAAATAGAAACAAATAAATACGGAAGGTAACAGACTAATTCGGAAAGCAACAGATAAATTCAAAAAGTAAGAAAGTAAATTGAGAGCAATTCAAAAATAACTAATAAAGTATTAGCCAATATGAACAATTTTGCAAAGCACCTTTTTATTGATTACGGTGATATATGCGTATGAGGGCAGGTCGATTCTCGGTGATGAAATTGAACCTGGATTGATAAGTAGCACGCCTTCTTCTTTTTCAATCAAAGCGATATGCGTGTGTCCGTATAAAACGCAATCCGCACCTATTTCTTTTGCACGATAAAGCAAATCTAAGTTGCTATTTCTAACTGAATAACGATTGCCGTGCGTAAGTAAAATATTTACGCCCTCAACCGTTATTTCAATTTCGTCATCAAAAGGCATATAGTCACAATTTCCTTTTACTGCATAAAAATTGTCTTTAACAAAATATTTTGATAGTCCTTGCAATCCATCGCCTAAAAAGAAAATATAATCAGCTTCATCAAGTATTTGCTCAAAGTAGGAGGGCAGAGGATTATTGTGGCTGTCTGAAAATGCTATAATAGATTTCATTAGTTTAATTGAGCAACAAGTTTTTGTATTGCTCTTGCGCGGTGAGATATAGCATTTTTTTCTTCAGCAGTTGCTTCGGCAAATGTTTTGCCAAGTTCGTGAGAGAAGAAAAGGGGGTCATAGCCGAAACCGTTTGCTCCACGCGTTTCTCTCAATATTTCGCCTTCGGCATAAGCCTCGGCAGAAAGTGAAGAACCATCGGGAAAACACAGGACAACTGCGGAAGTAAAATGTGCAGCTCTATTGCTCTCATTTTTCAAAACCTCGAGAAGTTTCTCGTTGTTGTTTTCATCATTATGTTCGAGTCCTGCATATCTGGCAGAATAAACTCCAGGAGCTCCGTTCAAAACATCGACTGATAAACCACTGTCATCAGCTAAAGCGGGAAGCCCTGTGATTTTACATATTTCACTTGCTTTTAACATTGCATTTTCAATAAAAGTAGTGCCCGTTTCTTCGATTTCGATGTCCAAATTCAAATCCTTAAATGTCATTACATCATCGAATTTATTACCTAAAACTGATTTAATTTCTCTAAGTTTATTTTTGTTGGTGGTCGCTAGTACAAGTTTCATAATTTATCCTTTTAGCCACGAAAAACATGGTTTTGTTGCATTTAATTTATTATAATTTATAATCTATTTTACTATAAATGGTCTGTTTGGCGTTATTTTTTAAGTTGTTTAGTACTATTTTTGAAATGTTTTTCGTTTAGCTATTAGCAATAAATCAAAAAATATATTATCTTCATCATTAAACTAAACTTTTTTTATCATTTCAGAATCAAAACAATTTTGAAGTACTTTCAAATCAGCCCTACTTTGATATTTGTGGGTTGGCTGATGTTTTCGGCTTTTTAGCATAGGATTTTACGCCTTCGGCAATATTCAAGATATGGTCGGCAACACGCTCTGAGTTTGAAGCAAGTGAAAGATATAGCGCCCCGGTGTCGGGAGTGCATAAGTCTTCTTCAAGCCGACGTACATGGTTCTCACCCATCTTCTCGGCCAGTATATCAATTTTATTTTCATATTCGCGCGCTTCTTCCAAATATTTGAGGTCGGTTTCTTTGAAAATCGCCATAGTTGCGTTATATAAATTATTAATGAGAGTTCGAAGTTCGTAAATTTCTTGAAGGGCATCTTCTGAAAAGAAACTTTGTTCCTTAAAAAGTTTTTCTGCGTATTCAAAAATATTTTCTGCATAATCACCAATTCGTTCAAGATCAGAGATAGCGTGATAAATTGTCCCTATAAATTCAGCATCAAGTGTGCTGTTTTCGCGTTTTGACAACTTTACCAAAAATTTGATAATTTCGCGGTTCATAAAGTTGAGCAATTCCTCATCCTTTTCAAACTTCTTTTTTTCGGTGAAGTCTAGCTTGACAATGGCATCTATTGAGCGGTTGAAGTTTTTCATTGCAACATCTGACATATACAAAACTTCATTTTTTATTTGAGCTATAGCTATAGGCGGAGTGACAAGATAAATATCGTTTATATAGTTCAAGCGAGGTTTTTCTTCGGCATCAGAGATTTGTTTTTCTGGCATTATTTTTTTAGTTATTTTGACAAGTAAATTAGTAAATGGAAGCATAATTAGAACGGAAACAACATTGAAAATTGTGTGCATCATAGCAAGTTGCGTTGTCACAACATTCGGGAACATAGTTTCCAACAAGGATGCAAATGATAAACCGCCAAGTTTTAGGAATAAGCCAATCAACATAAACAACACGACTCCAATAACATTGAATAGCATATGGATTAGTGCCGTGCGCTTTGCGTTTGTATTGCTGCCGATACAAGCTATCAGCGCAGTCACGCAAGTTCCTATGTTGCTACCAAAAGTCAGATAAATACCTTGATTGAGTGTTAGCAAACCGCCGAACACCATTGTCAGAACAAGACCAGTCATCGCTGACGAGCTTTGCAATACTGCTGTCACCAAAACACCGGCGAAAAGCAAAAGTAGCGGATTGCTTAAAGTTGAAAGAAACATTGAAAGCTGTGGCGATTGTGCTAGTGCGCTCATTGAACTAGACATAAGAGAAAGTCCAACAAAAAGCATACCAAAGCCCGCAGTCAATCCGCCTATTCTTTTTAGCTTGTCATTTTGAGCGAAGATGAGAATAAACGCGCCAAGTCCGGCAAATGCGCCGAAAATTGCGTTCATAGATATAGAACCGGTTCCGAGCATTCCGAGTGCTACAAGTTGAGCGGTTATTGTAGTACCAATATTTGCTCCGTAAATTATCGTTGTTGCTTGCGTGAGTGACATTATGCCGGCATTTACAAAACCAATAACCATAACAGTGACTGCACTTGAACTTTGAACTATAGCCGTGGTCGCAGTTCCGATACCGACTCCTACAAACTTGCTTTTCGAAATCTTAGCAAACATACCTTTTATTTTGTCGCCTGCCAGTGATTCAACATTATTTGTCAAAAGTTTCATTGCAGTCAAAAAAACGCCAAGTCCTGCTAAAAGTTCTAGTACTGCGATTAATATTGCTTGTGCCATAAATGTTCCTTATTTCGTTTCGAAAACAAATTCAATTCGTTTTAGAAAAGCATTGATGCTAGTGCATAGAATTGTGCTTTCTACAAGTTTATTTTGTTATTGTAACTTTCTTCAAATTTCTTGGTGCATCCGGGTTTAGACCCAAAGCGAGTGACAGAGAAAGAACAAGTTGTTGAACACGCAAAGTTGCAAATATAGCTTCTGCATCATCTTCTTGAGCAGGCAGTGAAAGCGTAAGATTCGCAAGCTTTGATATTTCATCAATATCGGTTATTGCAATGATAAAGGTGTCAAGCTCGCGTAAAAATTGTGCAGTTTTTATATAATTTTCCTTATTAGAAACTTTGCCTTTGCTTCCGCTTGGTGCAATAAGAATGACCGGTTGACCTGCATTGAGCAAAGCCTTTGGACCGTGATGAAACTCATTTGTTGTGCCTGCATACACAAATTTGTAGCAGCATTCCATAAGTTTCAGTCCGCATTCTTTTGCCACGCATTCTGTGTTTCCACGTGAGAGTGCCATAACACCATATGCTTTCAAAAGGTCATTTGGTATTTTGGGTAAAGAGTCGGACAGTATTTCTTCTACACCTAAAATAAGTTTGTCCATTTTTAAGTTTTCAAGCGTTCCGTTTATTGAACGGGCTAAAAGTATCATCGCAAAAACTTCGCTTGTAAAGGTTTTTGTTGCGGCAACTGCTTTTTCTTCTCCTGCGCAAAGGTCAATGTGAAAATCGGCAGTTTTGGCGCATACGCTTTGGCAGTCATTTGTGACGGCAACTGTTGTTGCGCCGTTTTGTATGGACTCATTCAGCATATTTATTGTATCTGTTGATGCTCCGCTTTGAGAAACAATAACGTACAAAGTTTTCGAAAAATCACGTTTGACTTTATATAAGGTTGCAAGTGAGGGGAGTTCAAATCCTACACTCAAATTTGGCATACTTGTTTCAATCAGGTTTTTCAAAATAAAACCGGCATTCAATGAACTGCCGCGTGCGGCAACAATGATGTTTGTTATACCGCACTTTTGAACTTTTTCGCTGATTGCTTTAAGTTCATTATAGTTCTTGTTTTGTGATAAAGAAAGCACTGCCGTTGTTTGCAGTATTTCTTGTTGCATAAGTGTCATTTTATTCCTCTTATAGTATGTATATTGTCTTTAAGTATACACTAAAAAATGTTTAGATGTCTAGTAAAACAAAACACTAGTCGCCAAAAGCTGTATAATTCATTATAAGATTTTCAAAAAAACAAAATTAAAAAACCAATTAGTTTCTATAAACAATATCTATAAATTATATGAGAAACAGAATTTATCAAAAAATTTACCTATAATAATTTTAAGCTACAAACAAAAAAATATGAAACTACAAATTAGATAGATAGTTGCTTATAGTATAATTTACTAATTAATGAATTAATCGGAATTAATCCGCAAACTGGATTTGAATAAAGCTTATACTAAGTGTGTAATAATCAATAAATTGGGCGAAAGTAATTTGCAAATAGTTGATAAAAAAGAATAGTCGTTGCTTGATTTTATAGTGGAATGACATTATCAACGCTTGAAAGGCTGAAACTCATCTTCTTCATGCAAATCGGTTTTCAATAAATCAGTTTGCATAGTAATCCCGCGCTTAATTGAATGATAGCCATATTTTTGTCTAATTTTATCAATGCTTTTATCGAGATTTTCTTTTCGTTCATCAACATTGTCAAAAAAGCTTCCTTGTCTTAGAGAGTTGTCTTCGAGTTTGAATGTTCCAACCGTGAGTGAGCGTAGAGGCTCATCAAAGCTATGCATTGAATTTAGCAGAGTTATAGCGACTTTTGCGATGTCTTCTGCGTTTGATGTCGCCAAAATTGTCGTTTGTCGAGATATGCTGTTCAAAGTCGTGTATCTTATTCCAAGCGAAACACCGTTTGCCACCATATTATGTTTTCGAAGGCGCATAGCAACCATTTCAGATAATGCATAAATAACGACTCTTGCATCGCTTTCATTTTTCATATCTCGCGGTGGTGTTGTACCATTGCTTATGGATTTTGGTACGCGCTTATATTGATACTGCTGAACTTCTTCAGTTTCAATACCGTTTGCGGAATTCCATAAATGTTTGCCAACAATACCGAAGTTGTTCTCCAGCATTTTTACATTTGCATTTGCGAGGTCGCCAATAGTGTTGATACGGAGCATATCCAGGCGTGCCGCCGTTCTTCTTCCAACCATAATAATGTCTGAAACGGGAAGATGATAACATTTTTCTCTAAAGCAGTTGCGAGACAGAACCGTAGTAGCGTCAGGTTTTTTCATATCGCTACCGAGCTTCGCCAAGACTTTTGTGAACGATACGCCAACAGAAATGGTGAGTCCTGTGCGGTCTTTTACTGTTTGCCTTATTTTGTCCGCAATTTCCTTTCCCGAACCAAAAAGCTGATTTGAACTTGTGACATCCAGCCAACACTCATCCATTCCAAAACTTTCCACACGGTCAGTGAATTCGGTATATATTGAAAACACTATGTTTGAATACTTCACATAGGTTTCGAATGTGGGCGCAACAAACAACATACCTGGACATTTCGCTTTTGCTTCCCAAAGAGTGTCACCTGTTTTTACATTCATTTTTTTTGCAAGCTGATTTTTAGCCAAAACAATTCCATGTCGTCTTTTGGGGTCGCCACACACGGCAAAAGGATGCCCCCGAAGTTCAGGGTGCAAAATTTCTTCAACTGATGCATAAAAGTTGTTTAGGTCGCAATGCAGAATAACTTTGTCCATTTTCCTCCATCATATCTTCATAGTATTATAGCATAATTTAGACTTGCAAATCAATACTAAAGGGTTTATAATGGTCGAAAGCGTAATAAATTGTACTTTATTGATTTAGACATTAATTAAATCAAAATATGAATACTACATTTTGAGGTGAAAATATGATTTTAGTTACTGGGGGCGCGGGATATATCGGCTCGCATACAGTCAGAGAATTAAGAGACCGTGGACAAGAAGTTGTCGTTTATGACAATTTGTCAACAGGTCATATTGAAGCAATTGGAGATGCGAATTTTGTCAAAGGAGATTTGTTTGATGTCGAACTGCTCCGTGAAACTTTCCGTAAGTATGAGGTTGATGCTGTCATTCACTTTGCCGCATTTTCTCTTGTCGGAGAAAGTATGGTCAATCCGCTCAAATATTATAAAAACAATGTATCGGGAACCCTTTGCCTTTTGGAAGCAATGGTTGCAGAAAATGTCAAGTATCTTGTTTTCTCATCCTCTGCCGCAACTTACGGCAATACCGGCGCGGATTTGATTTCGGAGAAGTCGCCGCAAAATCCGACCAGCGTTTACGGAATGACAAAACTTATGATGGAACAGTTTATGGCAGATTTTGATATAGCTTACGGATTGAAGTATGTTGCGTTGCGCTATTTCAATGCGGCAGGCGCGCACGAAGTCGGCGACATCGGAGAGGACCACAATCCAGAAAGCCATCTCGTGCCTATCATTATGCAGGTCTTGAACGGAAAACGCGATAAGCTTGGTATATTCGGCGAAGATTATCCTACTGATGACGGAACATGCGTTCGCGATTATATTCACATTACCGACCTTGCTGATGCACACATTAAAGCACTTGAAAGTTTGCGAGCAGGCGCACCGTCAACAGCGTACAATCTTGGCAATGGAAACGGCTTTTCAGTCAAACAAGTGGTGACCACAATTGAGAAGGTTGTAGGTCGTCCTGTCAAGTCCGAAATTGCTCCGCGCCGAGCAGGTGACCCTGCGGTTTTGGTGGCTTCAAGTGAAAAAATAAAGAGTGAACTTGGATGGAAGCCGCGCTACGACAGTCTTGAAAAGATAGTTTCTTCAGCTTGGAAATGGCATCAAGGTCATCCCAACGGCTATAAGAGTTGAGATAGAATAATACTAGATTTTCTTTTCTTTGACTTCTGATTATATAAAAAAGAAGACAGTTTTGCACTAAGTATGTTGAGTTTTTTATAAAATATAACACTTGGAATAATCTTAAATAAGAATTTTCTGAAATGCGAGTTTATCAAAAAGTTCAGTTTAGTAAAAGTGTTTTTTTATAAAGCTTATTTTATTTTAACAAAAAAATATTATTTGTGAATTCCTATTTGTTATCAGTGTATTCATCATTGAAGGCAATGGGTCAGTTTACAAAAATTGAATTTTGATTGACTTAAATATTAATATATGATATTTTGCTAAGAGTACAAAAAAATGGTAATGATGTTTTCAAACATTTGTTACCAAGCAAAAGTTGAACAATCGACTTTTGAAAAAACTAGGAGGTATTGACACCCGTTTGTTTTTGTTGGGTGTTATGCAAAAATGGCTGATATGGAAACTGTGGTTCCGATATGCGGAGCTTTGGACGATGACAGCAAATTGGATGCGGGAAACCAAAACCAATCAATCGAAAAGATAAATGAAGATTTTGAGCAAGAGAATATTGATGGCAATGATAGCGGAAAAAATGAAAAACCAAAAGTAGTAAAAGATTTTTTGAAAGGCTCAAAAACTGATATCAAGAAGTTAAAAAGAGAACATAGACACTCAAAAAAACGCAATGATGAAGATGGAGATTCCTTTCCTATTACCAAATCAGTTACAAAAGCGGTTATTCCTGCTGCGGGATTTGGCACTCGTTTTTTACCTGCAACAAAAGCGCTCCCCAAAGAAATGCTTCCAATTGTCAACATTCCTTCAATCCAGCACATTGTGCAGGAATGCGTTGATAGCGGAATTACTGATATTCTCATTATTTTAGGTCGTGGGAAAAGCTCTATTGAAAATCATTTTGATAAATCAGTAGAACTTGAAAACGAACTTCGCTCTGCAAAGAAAGCGGAATATCTCAAAATGGTGCAAAAAATCAGCAAAATGGCAAACATCACTTATATTCGCCAAAAGGAAATGAGAGGAAGTGGTTGGGCTGTTCATTATGCCAAAACATTTGTAGGCGATGACCCGTTTCTAGTTTTGTTTGGTGATGATGTTATGTACACAACACCTTCACAGCGTCCTGTTTCAGCACAGCTTGTTGAGGCGTACAAACAGACTGGGAAATCAATTTTGGGCGTTCAAAAGATTATGGGCGAAGATATTCGCAAATATGGTGTTGTTATTCCCGGGAAACAAGAAGGAAGATATTCAGAGGTCACAGGTATTTTGGAGAAACCTGATGCTTCAGTTGAATTGCCGTCAAGACTCACAAGTCTTGGAAGATTTTTGCTAACGCCTGATATTTTCAAAATCTTGGAGCACACACCAAAAGGCAAGGGAAATGAAATTTTTCTTACTGATGCAATGACAATACAAGCAAAAAAAGGTGGAGTTTGTGCCTATGAATTTGAAGGACGCAGATATGATATCGGCGACAGACAAGGCTTTTTGGAAGCGCAAGTTGAATTTGGTCTGCGTGACCCCGCACTTCACGACGGCTTTGCGAATTATCTCAAGAAGATAAAAGTTGATGAAATAAAATAATGGAATAAATTTACAATTTGATTTAGAAAACCACAATTTCGTATTGTGGTTTTTTTTTATTATGCTATAATAATAGCTATGAAATGCGATTATTGCGGACAAAAAGAAGGAACTTTAGAATATAAAAAGTTTTCAAACACTTTTAGTGCTGAATTCTTTTTCTGCCCTGAGTGCTATAAGAAACTCACGACCTCAGGCGTAGACCCGCTTGAAGCAATGCTAGAACTTGAAGAAAACAGGGGAAAGATTTGCGATTGTTGCGGATGCTCGATGGATGATTTCAAAAGTTCTTTTTTGTTTGGTTGCCCTGAGTGCTATACCCAAATGCGTGAACTAGCTTCCCGTGCAATAGCAAGCGTGCAACACGCGACTCAGCATAAGGGAAAAATTCCACACAACTAGGCGGAAACATATGCAAAATAATATTCGCTTGAAAACAGCTGAAAGTTGAAACGGTTGAATTTTAGAACCTCTGAGCAATTAGAACCCCCGAGAAGTCGAGATGACGACCAATCAAAATGCCTGAAGGTTAAAACGGCTAAAGCTAGAACGGTTGGGCAAACCAAAACGACTGAAAGTTAAAACTGCTGAGCAAGCAGACCAAATTTTGGCAATAATATGCAAGGCAAAGGGAATACAAACAGATTTATGAGTATAAGCGACACCGTTATATCATCGAGAATAAGACTTGCCAGAAATGTTTTGGGACTGAATTTCCCTAACGCATATACCGGTCGCTCTGAGGCGCTTTTTTCTGTTATGCAAAGAGTGGAAAATTGTGTTCGGGGTCTTTTTGATTACGACTTCATTTTTATGTCCAAACTACAAAATGAAAAGAAGCTTGCTCTTGTTGCTCAGCATCTTATAAGTCCTGCGCTTGTCAAAAATTCCGCGACAGGTGCTGTTCTTCTAGAAAAGAAAAACGAGATTTCTATAATGCTAAATGAAGAAGACCATATAAGGGCACAATGTATCGTGCAGGGGTTTGAACTAGACAGAGCTTATCGCAGAATAAACGAAATAGATGACAAGATTTGTTCCGCATTGCCGATAGCGTTTGACAAGCAGTTCGGTTTTTTGACTGCTTGCCCGACTAATGTAGGAACAGGGATGAGAGCATCAACTATGTTATTTTTGCCTGCACTCAAAATGTCAGGACTGCTTGAGGGGAAAGTCGGAGAAGTTGTAAAGCGAAACGGTTTAACACTCCGTGGAGTTTACGGTGAAGGCAGTGCATCACTTGGCTGTATGTTTCAGCTTTCAAACACAGCAACACTTGGGCAATCCGAAGCGGAAATCATTGGTTTTGTTAAGACTGCAACAAATGACATATGTCTCCTTGAAGAAGCAGAGAGAAAAAAACTCTTGGCAAGCGGATACAAATTTAGTGATAAATTACACCGTTCTTTCGGAATACTAACAAATGCTATACTTCTTGACAGCAAAGAATTTTTGGAACTTGTCGCTGAAGTCAAGCTGGGTATAATATTGAATATCTTACCGCAAATTGAATTGAAATCAATAGACAAACTTTTGATATTGTCAGGTTCTGCAGTGCTTAGCTCGCTTACGGGAGCGGTCAATACTGAACAACTTGACTTTGCAAGAGCAAAACTGGCAAGGGAATTACTAACAAAATGAAACTAAGAAGCTGTGGCAACTTGGAAGAAAAAAGTTGCTTTGACAACATAAACGGAATATGACAGAAAAATTAGTCGTTTGACAGCAAAAAAACAATATGGCAGAAAAAAATTAGTCGCTATGACAACATAAACGCAATAAAAATGCGATATGTCACAAGTTTGTGACACGATGAGGTCAATATGAAAATAACTGAAAATTTTGAAAACGCGCAAAAAAATGCTATAACTCTTGCCGCAAGAACCGGGGGAGTCATTTTCTCCGAGCATTTGTTGTACGGTTTGCTTGCTACTGAAGGGTGTATAGCTCAAAAGTTGCTTGAAAGTCTTGGCGTAAATGCAGAAATGGTATTGCAAGTTTTTGAATTGAAAGGATTTACAAATCGTGTGAGCATTTCGCAAAGAGCTGCTCGTATGCGTGATTATGCCCTGGAGCTTGCCTCAAAGCTTCGTGTTCCTGCCGGCTCAGAGCATTTGCTGTTTGCAATACTGTCAGACCGCTCAAGTATGGCGTACACAATTATTGCAGGATGTGGAATTGATTGCGAGAGATTGCGTGAAGAACTGTATGAAGGTTTTAAAGTTGTGAAAACCAATCTTGGCAAATCTGCAAACAGTGGGGAAGCAAATGAAGTTCAATCCGAGTTTAATTCGCTTTTGGGGATGCTGGGCAAAGCATTTGATTCTATACTTGATGAAGATGAATCAAATGATAACGCAGCTTCGCAAATTGCCTCTATTATGTCAAATACCTCACAGACAGGAGACAACCAAACAAATCCCGCTTCAAAAGCATCGTTCAGTTTCAAGGACGACGGCAGAGAAGTTGAAAATCCGTTTGGAGTTCAAAAATCTTCCAATACAAAATCAAAACTTGGTGAGCTTGAAAAGTTCGGTGTCGATATGACCGCAAGAGCGCGCGAGGGAAAGCTTGACCCTGTTATTGGCAGAGGAAAAGAGATAGAAAGAATAATACAGGTGCTTTGTCGCAGAACAAAGAATAACCCTGTGCTTATCGGCGAACCGGGTGTAGGCAAATCAGCAGTAGTTGAGGGACTAGCGCAATCTATAGTTGCAGGCAAAGTGCCAGAGCTTTTGATTGGAAAAATTATATTCTCACTGGATATGGCAAGTATAGTTGCGGGTACAAAATATCGTGGCGAGTTTGAAGAAAGATTCAAAAATGCTTTGAACATTGTAAAGAACAGCGGAAACATTATATTGTTTATTGATGAAATCCACACAATAGTAAGCGCAGGAGGAAGCACAGAAGGAGCTTTGGATGCTGCAAACATATTGAAGCCAATGCTTGCTCGAGGTGAAATGCAGACTATTGGCGCAACCACTATAGATGAATACCGCAAGCATATAGAAAAGGACAGCGCACTTGAACGCCGTTTTCAGCCGATTATTGTTGAACAACCAAGTGTGTCAGAAACCATTGATATTTTGAGAGGACTCAAAAAACAATATGAGCAACACCATAAAGTTGAAATAACGGAAGAAGCTCTTTCGGCGGCGGCTATTTTGTCCGACAGATATATAACAGACCGTTTTTTGCCGGACAAGGCAATTGATTTGGTTGATGAGGCGGCGTCACGCAAGAAAATTTTCTCATTCACAACACCACAGGAAATTCGCGAGGTTGATGACAAAATCAAAAAAACAGAACTTGAATTGAATGAGGCCGTTCGCCACGAGCAATACAATATAGCGGAAAAACTTAAGAGCGAACGCGATAAGTTGGTTGAGCAAAAGGAACACCAAGAAGCCGATTGGAAAACAAAATGTCAGAATACAAAACTTGTTGTCGGTGAAGAAGAGATTGCAGAAATAGTTGCAAACTGGACCGGTGTCCCGGTCAAAAAAATTACTGAAACCGAAAGCGAAAAGCTTCTCAGTCTTGAAGAGACCTTGCATAAACGCGTAATTGGACAAGATGAGGCAGTTTCTGCTGTATCACGCGCAATCAAGCGTGCGAGGGCAGGACTTAAAGACCCGACAAAGCCAATCGGTTCATTCATTTTCTTAGGGCCTACAGGTGTTGGCAAGACTGAACTTTCAAAAGCGCTTGCGGAAGCTATGTTTGGTGACGAAAACCTTATGATAAGGCTTGACATGTCCGAATATATGCAAAAGGAAAATGTTTCAAAACTTATAGGCTCAGCTCCGGGTTATGTGGGATTTGATGAAGGCGGTCAACTTACCGAAAAAGTCAGGCGCAAGCCATATTCGGTTGTTTTGTTCGACGAAATTGAAAAGGCGCATCCTGAAGTTTTCAATATGTTGCTTCAAATCTTGGATGACGGAAGATTGACTGATAGTCACGGCAGAACAATAAACTTCAAAAACACTATCATAATTATGACTTCAAACGCAGGAGCGGCAGAAGCAAAAACCGCGCATAAAATCGGGTTCAACGCATCAGCCGAAACGGTGAGCGATACGGAAGCGCAAAAAGAAGTGCAGACTTCAGCTCTCAAAGAAATTATGAAGCCTGAATTTTTGAACCGTGTTGATGATATAGTGACATTCAAGAGACTCGACAGAGAAGATATTGCGAAAATCTCCGAAATTATGTTCACCTCACTCAAAAAGCATTTGCACGAGCAGGGGATTGAACTTGAACTTACTCAAGCAGCAAAGGACTTTGTGGTCTTAGAAGGATTCAGTGATGAATATGGTGCAAGACCGCTTCGCAGAACAATTCAAAGACTTATTGAGGACAAACTTTCAGAAAAAATCTTGTCCAGTGAGATTGCTATAGGTGATAGCGTTAAAGTGGATGTAGTGGACAAGGAATTTACTTTTGTGAAAGCATGATGAAAAATACTTTTGAGGCAAAGCTCTTGATACAATAAAAGCTTGCAAAACATCAAAAATTTTTAAGAACTAAGTTTTCATAAAATACAAACATGCAAAACACTTAGCATATATTTAATTCTAACTGAAAAGCACTTCGCTTTATTTATAATAACTGCAATGTACTTAGCTTTTAATTAATTCTAACTAAAAGCTTTTAGCTTTTGTTTAATGCTAATTTCCGAAGTATATACTTTTGTATAACACAAAACTGCAAAAATTTGGTTTTGTATAATAAAAAAAATATAATAAAATATTCTGAATTTTCAAATTGTCTATTGAAAAGATTACGTAACTTTAGTATAATATAGAAAAGGACTTGTTAAGGAGGCTAGCATATGAAAATTGAATACTTTGGCAAGGATTATACATTCAGCGAACAGCTCAAAAAAATGTCAGACAAAAAGTGTCGAAAGCTAAAGAAATACTTTGATGGCGATGCTGTAGCAAAATTTACAGTCACGCTCGCAAGCAATAGCTACAAAACAGAACTTGTTGTCACATTTGGGTCTAACACACTTCGCGCGGAAGCTGAAAGCGAAAATCCGTACAAAAATTTGGATGTTGTTATTCCAAGAATTGAAACGCAAATGGGAAAAAAGAAATCTGTTTGGGTAGGCAAAAAAAAAGGGAAGCACAACGAGTATCCAAAGATTGAAGCTGCTGACCGTGAAGATAAAGAAGAAGTGGTGGAAGATTTTGAACCGCCAAAACCTGAGTTTTAGACCATATTGAAATCATCTCGCAACCGCAAACAGCGGTTGCGTCTTTATAAAAACGGCAAAACGCGACGCACGGCGCAAATGTAAGGCAAAAGCAACACACATAAACATCGCCAACAGAAGCGACGCGACAAACCCAACGCCCACATAAACGCAATATAAGGCGCAAAACACAGAAAAAGCAACATATGCAAACACCGTCTGGCAAAAGCGACGCGATAAACCCAACGCCCGCATAAAAGCAATATAAGTCGCAAAACACAGAAAAAGCAACGTGCACCAACGCACCGCCAACAGAAGCGACGCGACAAACCCAACGCCCACATAAACGCATAAAAGGCGCAAAACACAGAAAAAGCAACATATGCAAACTCAAAAAACATTATGAAATTAGGAATAAGCAGCGCAACATTTTTCCTTCGCGCAGACACGGAGGATACATTTGATTTGATGAGAGAACTCGGCATAGATATATGTGAGATTTTTCTCACCACATTTTCGGAGTATGATGAAAAATTTGCCTGGTATCTCAATGACAAAAGAGGAGATATTGAAGTTCATTCAGTACATGCCTACAATCTTGCTTTTGAACCGCAATTATACAATTTGGCAAACCGCACGCGTATAGATGGTGAAATGTATTTCAAAAAAGTTCTTGAATGCGCAAAAATTATGGGCGCTACAAATTACACTTTCCACGGTCAAGCGCGTTTGAAAAAAAAATCAAAAATGAATATGGAGTGGGTGGGCAAACGCACGGAAGACTTATGGCAAATAGCAAACAGCTTCGGCGTGGATTTATGTTTTGAGAATGTGCATTGGGCGCACTTTAACTCGCCTCAATTTTTTGAAGAGCTTTTGCCTTATTCTCCGAACATAAAAGCATGTTTGGATATCAAACAGGCTATGCAGTCGGGCGTCGATTGGCGTGAGTATTTGAAAGTTATGGGCAATAGACTTAAAACTGTTCATATTTCGGATTATGATAAAAGCGGAAACACTTGTTTAATAGGAGAGGGCATATTTGATTTTGACACATTTTTGAAAACATTGCGTGACAGTGGATTTGACGATGCGGTTTTGATTGAACAATACTCAAAAGATTATCGCGACATAAACCATTTGCGACAAGGTGTTGACTATGTTTCAAATATTATGGCAAAGCTGTAAAACAAATTTGACTCACAAGCTCTAAGGAAATTGGATTGAAAGGATGTAAAGAAAGCTGAACTGTAAAGCTGTAAAACAAATTGCATTGACAAAATGTAAAGAAATTGGGTTATAAGGCTACAGAGAAATTCGAATTGCAAAGCTGTAAAACAAATTGAACTGACAAGCTGTAAAGAAATTGGGTTATAAGGCTATAAAGAAATTTCAATTGCAAACTGTGAAATAAACTGGATGCAAAGCTGTAAAACAAATTGAACTCAAAAACGAAGTAAACCGAATTGCAACGATATAAAATAAATCGAATTACAATTACAAAAAAATGGTAATGTCAAACCGATTTTCACACAGTTAGACTTTGATATTTTCTCGAAACCAATGTTTTTTGCATAAAAATCATCAATATATGGTGATTTTTTCATTTTTTAGCTTATTTCTTAAAAGCATATATTTGCTCAAATGTACAAAAAATTACTCGCCAAATTGTGCGTTGTGTGTTAATATATCGGTATTGCAAATTTCAGGAGGATTCAAATGGGACAGAACATTAAATTTGACTTCAACAATATGATGGCAAAATTTATCGGAAGTGAAGGTTTCACAGATGATGAAATATTTGCTTTAGGTGACACTTCAAAAGCTGCCTTTGATTTTTTCAAAGCAAATCGCGGAACTGGTATGATGGGTTGGAGTGAGCTTCCCTACAATCAGGCAGATGTTGTTGCTGATATGATTGACACGGCTGATTACGTGCGCTCAAATTTTGATAATTTTGTAGTGCTGGGCATTGGCGGTTCTGCACTTGGTCCAACAGCAGCATTTCAAGCACTATGTCATTTGCGCTATAATGACTTGCCTGCAAAAAAACGCGGTGTAAAGTTTTTTGTTGAGGACAATGTTGATCCTGAAAGAATGCTTGCTCTCCTTGATGTTGTTGATGTCAAGAAGACAATGTTTAATGTCATAACAAAGAGCGGCGCTACTTCGGAAACTATGAGCCAATATCTTATAATCACAAAAATATTGAAAGAAAAACTTGGCGACAAATATTCTAAAAACATTGTTGCGACAACTTCAGCTGAAAAAGGAAATCTTATTAAGCTTGCAAAAGCAGAGGGCTTCAAAACTTTCTTTATTCCTGACAGTGTTGGTGGTCGTTTCTCAGAAATGTGCCCTGTTGGATTGTTCCCTGCGGCAGTTTTGGGTATTGATATTGAAGCAATGCTCAAAGGTGCAGAATATATGGACAAGAAGTGCGAGAGTGCAAATCCTTTTGAGAATATGGCATTGATGGCAGCGCTTTTGCAATTTATGGCAATGAAGAGAGGCAAGAATATTTCGGTTATGATGCCTTATGCCGACAGTTTGAAGTATGTTGCGGACTGGTATTGCCAACTATGGGGCGAAAGTCTTGGAAAGGCAGTCACTCTTGACAAAAAGACAGTCAACGTTGGTCAAACTCCTGTCAAAGCACTTGGTGTCACTGATCAGCACTCACAAGTTCAACTATACACCGAAGGACCTTTCGATAAAGTTTTGACAATCATCGGAGTCGAAAAATTCCGTGGTGATGTTGAAATACCTGAAGGTGCAGAAGAATTTCCAGATGTCAACTTCCTTTGTGGACACACAATGAGCGAGCTTATCAATACAGAGCGTGTTGCAACAGAATATGCTCTTACTCACTCAAAGCATATGAACAACACAATTATGCTTCCCGAAGTCAATGCTTTCACTTTTGGGCAACTACTTATGTTCTTTCAGTTGCAGACCGCATATTGCGGTGCAATGCTCAATATTGATACATTCAATCAACCGGGTGTTGAAGAAGGCAAAAATGCAACTTACGCACTTTTCAACCGCAATGGATATGAAAAGAAAAAAGAAGAATTGGACTCTGCTCCTGCAAAATCCGATAAATACATAATCTAGTTTTGGAAATTGATAAAAAAATTACAAAATTGCGGTTGGTGAAAATCTAATTGAATAATTAAAATAGGCGCACGCATGTGCGCCTATTTTAATTGCTTATAGAAAATAACTTTTAGTTTAAGAAATTATGGAGTTGTCAATTTTTCAATTTATTTACAATAATATATATAAACTAACAAAATCACTATTGACAAATTTAAAAATTTATTTTAAATTAAATTTACAGTTAATTTTTAAAAAAGTTAATACATACAAAATTATAATAAAATTTAAAGGGAAAAAACTTTGAAAAAAATTATTTTGATTTTTGTTTTTTTTGCTATTTGGTGCATAGCTTTATCTGATGTTTTTGTTGCATATGCTCATGAAACTAATTCATTTGACTATAAATACAAATGGATGAATAATCATGTGAATATTCCTGATGATCAACAATGTGATCAATGCAACTATTATGATTTATTATATTATCATAGTATTGATAACAATCTAACCTTTGCATTTAATCCACAGAATTATTTAATTGATGAAAATAATGATGGCATTGTTGATTTTAATCCTATTATAATAAAAGCATATGAATATATATTTCTAGACGCCGTAACAAATTATAATATGAAATTGTATATATATAATAGTCTGTGTTGTTTGGAAGAAATTGCTGATTATAATTCAGCTGATATTAAAGTCGATTTTACTACTAGTAATAGCTTTACTTATGCTGGTTTATGTGAACTTTTTGTGGATTATTCACTACCTTTAGAACAAAGAATGCATACAATAGGTAGTAGAATAACAATACATTTGCTAAATAGTTCTAATTCAACATTCGGTCATGAATTAGGCCATGCTTTAGGCTTAGGCGATTTGGATGAAGTTAATGACGCTCATCACAGTAATACATTAATGGGCTATTATCGAGAGTATGACTTTTTAAATTCTCCTACAGTTTATGAGCTGCAAGGTTTGGCTTTAATTAAAGATATAATGTATCAAGAAGATATTCGATTTTATGAACCGCATCCTTCATATTATGATACATTTAATAAAATTAATTTTTCTAAAAACAACACAGTTATCACATCTGATATATCTGGACTGGTTGAAAAAGGGGATCCAAGTAACTGCGTACATGATTATCGCTCGCTTGGTTTTTATGATAATACAATTCATTATGAAGCTTGCTGGAATTGTTATGACATGAAAACAGAATCACATAATAATCAAAATATAGTAATTTCAGGCATTCATTATTTAGAATGTTCGGAATGTTTTTATTTTGGTGAATGTGGATGCGTAAAAAATGATGTATCATATAATTCATATAATCATACTTTTACTTATTCGTGTGGATATGTAGTAACCTTAGACCACAACCTTCTGTATAATATAATTCCAAATAATAATACATATCATTTATTATATTGTGGTTGTGGTTATTCAATTATGCAAAAGCATAAATTATTACCATATGGAGATAAAATGAAATGTAATAAGTGTAATTATGTTTGTAATGAAATAATTGAATAAGGGGGAGATATATATGAAAAAGAATAACACAACAATATTTTTATTATGTTTATTGACGCTTCTGACATTCTTGGTTATTTTTTGTGCGTGCGATAAGAAGGAAGAAACAACAATTATCGATGATATTATTTGTGAAGAATATTTAGACATCGATAACATTGGTGTAGATTTGACAACATACACTTTCCCAGAAAATATACAAGTACTCAAATTCGAAGATTTCGTCAACTCGACTGGTGCGGTGGATTTGGTCATACCTGAAAGCGTTGTTGACATTGAAATGAGAGCGTTTTATAATAGCGAAATAGTAAGCCTAACTTTCAATTCGAATCCGCGATTGATGGACAATCTGAAGGACTGTCTAGAAGCTTTTAAGAAATGCGAAAATTTGAAAAAAGTCGTTTTCCCCGCCATGGCGAATGTAGCCTCCGGAATGTTTGGCGGTTGCAAAAATCTTGAGGAAGTCGATTTCGTGTTTTTCGGTTCCGTAGGGGCTGGAGCATTCAGAGATTGTGAGAAGTTGCAAAATTTTGATTTCGCAAAGTGTTATACTGTGGGAGATGGTGCGTTTAATAAAATAGCAGAAGTTTATTTGCCGTCGGCGCAAGAAATTCTTGCGAATTCAAAAAGCTCGGGTTATAATCCATTTAGCATGAGCGAAGAAGAATATGCGGACAGGAGCGACCAACAAAAATTCATGGATATCATGTATAGTCGAAGAAATTCGAGACCATTCAGAGAAAATGCGGTTTTGGAAAAAATTACTTTTGCGGAAGACTATACGGAGATTGAACCTTTTATGTTTTACAAGTGCTCCTCTTTGGAAACGGTCGTTTTCGAAGGGAATAAAATTTATCGAATTCGTAATAATGCATTTTTATTATGTGAAAATCTCAAGAACATCAGTTTTGGCTCGTATATGCGAATAATTGAAGAAGGAGCTTTTGGATTATGTAAGTCATTGACGGAAATCATATTGCCGGAAGGATTGACAGAAATACAATTGTATGCATTCTCAGGTTGCGAAAAACTTAAAGAATTGCATTTACCTTCTACAGCTTCAAAATTCGGAAACTGTGGTTCAAGTGAAGAAATCGGAGTTATAGCTTCTGATTATACGAAAATTATTGTAGGAGAAAATACTTACTGGTCTTCGTATGAAAAACGAGATGAGCATGATTATATTTAATTTATAGTTATGAAAAAAGCGTCCCGAAGGGGCGCTTTTTTTGTACACTCAGAAGCATTTATACTTGTAAAATAAGACCGAATGAGATATAATAAAAAACTGAGGTGAAATATGCACAATTTTTTTGCACTATTATCGCGTATGAAACTTATTGAACGCTGGAGTCTTATGCGTTCAACCCACAAAGAAACACTTATGGAGCATTCTGCGGATGTTGCTATTTTAGCACAGGCGCTTGCTGTCATAAAAAACAACAAATTCGGTGGAAGTGTCAATATAGACCGCGTTGCAACGATTGCGTTGTATCACGACACAAGCGAGGTAATAAGCGGAGATTTGCCAACGCCGATTAAATATTTCAATCCAAAAATCACTTCTGCATATCACGAAATTGAGGATGAGATATCAAAAAAACTGCTCACAATGCTACCCGAAGATATGGAACAAATTTATGACGGGTTTTTGAATCCTGACCGCAACAGTTATGAATATAAACTTGTCAAAATCGCTGACAAACTTGCTGCATACCTGAAATGTGTTGAAGAAAAATCCAGCGGAAATCACGAATTTGATGTGGCAACCGACACAACAAAAGAAAAACTTGAAGCGCTAAATTGCGAGGAACTGAACTATTTT
Source organism: Clostridia bacterium (assembly GCA_028710495.1). Lineage (GTDB taxonomy): Bacteria > Bacillota > Clostridia > Christensenellales > CAG-917 > STD2-102. The sequence goes on along the minus strand of JAQUST010000001.1, from coordinate 130,427 downwards.
TTGAACAATTTCCTTGTCGGATTTGGAAAGCCTCTTGATTTTTTGAACTGATTGCAAATGAAGATAGAACTTCGAGGCGTTACAAAACAGTATCTATATGGAGCGAAGGTCTTGACCTCCGTGGATTTGTCAGTTGCCAGCGGAGAGATTATTGCATTGCTAGGATGCGAGGGAGCAGGCAAAACCACACTTCTTAAAATAATAGCAGGTGTTGAAAGTATATCGGAAGGTGAAGTCCTCTTTGACGGAGAAAAAAAACTGCTAAAATCTGATGATGTGATTATGCTTTTTGATGATGGCGCGCTTTTTAAGCGGTGGAATGTTTTTGACAATCTAGCTTATTCACTTAAAATCCGCAATGTGGAAAAGCAAGAAATTGCAGAAAAAATATTGCGTGTAGCCGATGATTTGGACATAACTTCACTTCTTTCATTTCGACCATCTCAGCTCACGCTTGCGGACAAAAAAAGAGTTTCTCTTGCAAGACTGTTATTGAGAGAATCCAAAGTTATATTGATTGATGACATCGGTGATGGACTTGACTATAATGAGCGCAAAGCCCTTTGGATTGAACTTTCATCATTCCTTAAAAATTCAAACAAAACCGTTATTTTTTCGACAACTTTAGCTGATGAAGCAAGCAGTATCTCAGACCGAATTGTTGCTTTGTACAAAGGTGAGTTTAAGCAGGTAGCAACTTCAAGTGAGATTTACAACCACCCTGAAAGTATTTGGGCTTTGGAGCAGCTAGATGAAAATTTTAGTTTTGATGATGGTATTTTAGTCAAAGAAGATGATATTTTGTGTTTACAAATTGGCGAACTGCAAATTGCTATTCCAAAACTTGAAAATAGATTGATATCAAAGCAATATGTCGGTAGACCTGTTTTATTTGGCGTACACGGGGAGGATTTTGAACTTTGTGAGAACGGTGTTGAATGTGAAGTCGAGCTTTGTTTGGGACTTTCTAATGGTGACTATATTTTACATTTTTCAAACGGATGGAAAATGATAAGCAATAAAAAACTAGATGGAACTGTCAAAATTGCGCCAAAATCAGACAAGTTGTTTTTGTTTGATAAAACAAGTGAAGGCTCGATATTGAAATAAAAAATCGAATCTGAAATTGTCAAATTGAAAAACAATTGTCGACTGTGCGGCATGTCATTTGTGTATTTGCTTAAAATTGATAATTTACAGGAAATGTGAATTTGAAAATAAATATAGAGTTACAAAATATATTTGAATACAACTGAGAAGGTGAAAAAGTGCGGATTTTAGGAATTGACCCCGGTCTTGCAACGATGGGCTACGGTATAATCGAAATGGAGAGAGGCAAACCTGTCGCCATTGATTGTGGTGTGGTCACAACTCCAAAAGATAAATCCTTGCCCGCACGATTATTTATGATTGAAGAAGGAGTTGAAAAACTCATTGATATGTTCAAGCCTGACCAGGTTGCTATCGAGGAATTGTTTTTTAGCAAAAATATCACAACAGGTATTGCAGTTGCTGAGGCTAGAGGTGTTATACTTTTGACTGCCGTAAAAAAAGTAGGTTCTGAAGTTTTTGAATATACACCAAATCAAATCAAACAGGCAATAACAGGAAGCGGTGCAGCTGACAAAAGGCAAATGCAAACAATGGTGCAAATTTTGTTGAAGCTTAAGGAAAAGCCAAAACCCGATGATGCCGCCGATGCTCTTGCAGTTGCATTGTGTCACGGACAAACGGGCAGGCTCAGCACTGAATTCAGAGTGAAGTAATAAAAGATAAGTCGTAGAATTTCAAATACTATTTTATTATCTTTTTACTAATTGAAAAACGACACTAGAACTGCTTAAATCAGAGAAGCAAGATATAGTGAAATTGAACTTCTTAAAACAAAGATGCAAGATATAGTGAAATTGAAAGCTTAATTCAGAGAAGCAAGGAAAAGTTAATTGAACTGCTTAAATCAAATAATAAACAATAGAGAAATTGAGCTGATTAAATGAGTGAAGCAAGAAAAATGACACTAGAACTGCTCAAAGGAGAGTTATGTACGCATTTATATCTGGGAAAGTCGCAAGCGCACGAGCTGGACAAATTATTTTGGAAAACAACGGAATTGGCTATCTTTTGACTGTCAGTGATATGACTATTGCAAAAGTAGGAACAATTGGAGCTACAATTCAACTTCATACTTATTTGCATGTCAAAGAGGACATTCTTGCGTTGTTTGGATTTGCGACTCTTGAAGAAAAGCAGTTCTTTGAAAATCTTATTTCAATAAGCGGAGTAGGTCCAAAACTAGCGATGCAGGTGCTTTCGGGGTATGATATAAACACATTGGCAGTTGCGATTGCAACTGGGGATGTTGCCACTTTGTGCAAAATAAAGGGACTTGGCAAGAAAACGGCGGAACGCATAATTTTGGAACTTCGTGAACTCTACAAAAACGAATGTGGCGGAGACGCTTTGCTAGCAAGCGGAGTTGATTCGGCGGTGGCAAATGAAATATCAGATGCAGTTTTTGCACTTGTATCACTTGGAGTAACAAAAGCAGAAGCGGTGAAAGCAATAAAATCCGCAAGCGAAAAAGTGAGTGGTGTCGAACAGCTTATTTCCTACGCTCTTCGCAATATGTGAAATTATAAACGAAATACGAGTATTTTATTTTTTTTGAGCTCCAAATGAAGAAAAATATTGAATCAGATGAATTATTTTTTTTGAACGCGAAATGATGTAAGATATTGATACAAATGCTTTATGTTATAATAAAGAAGGATTTAGATATATATTGAGTGAAATGTAGTAATAAGGAATAGTTTTACTATGTAGTAATCCGACAATGGAAATAATATGGACTACTTCTCTCGTGTATGAAGGATTTAGTAAATATTGTGTAATCCGACAAAGGAAACAATATTGATGACTTTCTCTCGTATTTGAAGGAATGTAGAATTATTGTAGAAACCCGACAAAGGAAATAATATGGACAATATCGATGAAGCTAGAATAGTAAGTAGTCTTGCAAATCGCGAGGATGAAGCAGAAAACACCCTTCGGCCAAAGACTATGGATGAATATATAGGACAAGACAAAATCAAGTCCAATCTTTTGGTCTATATCAATGCGGCAAAAAAGCGTGGTGACGCTCTTGACCATGTTTTGCTTTACGGTCCTCCGGGACTTGGCAAGACAACACTTGCTCATATCATATCAAGTGAATTAGGCGCTCAAATTCATGTCACTTCTGGTCCTGCAATAGAAAAAGCTGCTGACCTTGCTTCAATTCTCAGCAACTTAGAAAAAGGCGATATATTGTTTATTGATGAAATTCACCGCTTAAACCGCAATATTGAAGAAGTTCTTTATCCCGCAATGGAAGACTATGCAATAGACTTTATGTTTGGGAAAGGACCGTCTGCAAGAAGTGTGCGTCTGTCGCTTCCTCAATTCACTTTGATTGGAGCAACAACAAGAGCAGGAATGTTGTCAAGTCCGTTGCGAGACAGATTTGGCGTGATTTTGAGGCTTGAAACCTATACGCCATCAGAGCTGAAACAAATCATAACGCGTTCAGCAGGTCTTCTCAATATAAGCATTGACAGTGAAGCGGCTGATGAACTTTCAAAACGCAGTCGTGGCACGCCAAGAATTGCAAACCGTTTGCTCCGCAGAGTTCGTGATTTTGCAGATTACGAGAATTTGCAAACTATAGACAGCAAGATAACAAAAAAAGCTCTCAAACTTATGGAAGTTGACAAGCTTGGACTTGATTTGGTTGATCGCACAATAGTTGAAACAATAATCAATAAATTCAACGGTGGACCTGTGGGCTTAGATACTCTTGCGGCAGCAACCAATGAAGAGCAAAGCACGATAGAAGATATTGTTGAGCCATACCTTATGCAACTTGGTTTTATTGCTCGCACTCCGCGTGGGCGCGTGTGTCTAAAGGGCGCGTATGAACATCTGGGAATCAAATTTTCCGCAGACAAAAGCGAAGAACTGAAATCACTGACAGGTGAAGAAAGCTGAGCGACAAAAGATAATAGACAATTATTTGACTCCTGCAAATAAAGGCGAACAACTGACTACAGTAAAACAAGCAACTGAAAACAAAAACAAAAAAACAAATATACGACAGACTTTTGTAAAACATACAAAGATGAATATACGAAGTCTATCAACAAATTGACATCAAGTGAACGGCAGAAAATGAGGTTGCATAGGAAAAATCAACCAACAATTTGCTGAATAGTATACGTCGCACATAAAAAAACTACTTAGGACGGCTTTATGCCGATATACAAAATTGAAAACATCTGATTTTTACTACGACCTACCAAAAGAACTTATTGCACAGCATCCCGTAGAACCACGGGATTCTTCACGCTTGCTTGCATATGACCGTGAAACAGACAAAATAACTCACACTCATTTTCACAATATCGGTGATTTTTTGAAAGACAATGATTTGCTTGTTATCAATAATACACGGGTTATCCCTGCACGATTGTTTGGCAGAAAAGAAGAAGGTGAAACAGTTTTTGAAATCTTACTTCTAAAACGCCTTGATTACACAAAGTGGGAAACTATTATGCGTCCGGGTCGGCGTGCGAAAGTTGGCACAAGAATTATAATATCAGACGAGCTATCTGCCGTGGTTGCAGGAATTGGAGAAAATGGAATTCGTTTCGTGAATTTTGAATTTGAAGGGGTGTTTGAGGACATACTTTCACGAGTGGGAAATGTTCCGCTTCCGCCATATATAACTGAAAAGCTTGAAGACAAAGAAAGATATCAGACAGTATATTCAAAAGTTGAAGGCTCTGCAGCCGCACCAACAGCCGGGTTACATTTTACAAATGAATTGATTGAAAGTTTGAAGGCTAGAGGCATAGAATTTGCAAATGTTCTTTTGCATATTGGTCTTGGTACTTTCCGTCCGGTGAAATGTGATGATATTTTGAAACACGAAATGCACACGGAAGAATATGAAATAGACAGCGAAAATGCGGAAAAAATCAATCGGGCAATAGATGAGGGCAGAAGAATAGTGGCAGTTGGCACAACCTCAGTTCGCACACTTGAAAGTGTTGCTGATGAAAGTGGATATGTCAAGGCAACTCGAGGCGAAACCAGTATTTTTATTTACCCAGGATACAAATTCAAAGCTGTGGACGCACTCATAACAAACTTTCACTTGCCTGAATCCACTTTGATTATGCTTGTGTCAGCGCTTGTCGGACAAGAGAAAACTCTTGAAATCTATAAAACCGCAGTTGAAGAAAAATATCGCTTTTTCTCTTTTGGTGACAGCTGTTTCTTTTATTAGTAAATGTATCAATTTTTGACTGCAATTTCAATCGATTAGCTTGTTAATTCTGTTATTTTGCTTTTGAGTTTTTGAAATTTAGTTGAATCAATTTGAAATGTGGCTTTTGATAGATATATAACCAATTATAGCTACACGCAAAATGCGACTTAATAAGCGAACATATTATATTGCACACAAGTTTTAGGTTGATAAATAAGTATATTATAACTTTGTGAAAGATAAGAAATGACATAGTTTTTAGATAGACAGATAGACAGATAGACAGATAATAATTATTATTTTACGCAAGATGTTTTTAGATAGATAAATAAGAAAATTATTATTCCACGAAAAATGTGGATTAGAGGATAAAAAATGAGATTTGAAGTACTACACACCTGCAAACAGAGCGGAGCTCGCGTTGGAAAACTATACACTGACCACGGAGTCATTGACACTCCGGTTTTTATGCCTGTTGGAACGCTTGCATCAGTCAAAGCACTTTCACCAGAGGAAGTCAGAGAAACAGGCGCAAAGCTGATATTGTCCAACACTTATCACCTTTATCTACGCCCGGGACACGAATTGATTGAGAGGGCAGGGGGCTTGCATAAGTTTATGAATTGGGATGGCGCAGTTTTGACAGATAGTGGCGGTTTTCAGGTTTTTTCGCTTTCTTCGTTGCGTAAAATAACGGATGAAGGAATGCAGTTCAATTCGTTTTTGGACGGTTCAAAGCATTTTTTCTCGCCTGAAAAAGTTATGGAAATTCAACGCGCACTAGGAGCGGATATTGTTATGGCTTTTGATGAATGCACCGCGCCTGATATCTCCCACGATAAAGCCCGTGACGCAATGGAACGCACAATAAAATGGCTTGACCGTTGCTCAAAGGTTGAGCTTAAACCTCATCAAATGATGTTTCCAATCATACAAGGCAATATGTACGCCGATCTCAGAAGAGAAAGTTTGGCGCGTACTGTTCCATATGCAAAGTGCGGAATTGCGATAGGTGGTTTGTCAGTTGGAGAAGAACCGAGTGTGATGTATGATATGCTCGATGTTTTGCAACCCGACCTCCCCAAGGATATGCCTCACTACCTTATGGGAGTTGGCACTGCGGACTATATTGTTGAATCAGTAGCGCGTGGAATTGATATGTGTGACTGCGTGTTGCCGACCAGAATTGCACGAAACGGAAGTGCGATGACAATGAACGGTTTTCTCACTATCCGCAATGCTCCTTTCAAAGAAGATTTCCGTCCCGTTGAAGAAGGATGTGACTGCTACTGCTGCAAGAATTACAGTCGTGCCTATATACGCCATCTAATCAAAACTGATGAAATATTCGGAGGTCGCTTGCTTTCTATCCACAATCTGCACTTTTTGGCAAGACTGACCGAAAAAATAAGAGAAGCAATTTGGCAGGATAGATTTCTAGATTTCAAAAAAGAGTTTTTAGAAAACTATAGTGCTAAGTAATATTCTTTTGTGTCAAAAAGTAAATCATTCATTTTCTTATGTTTTTCTGAAACAAAATGTTAAAAACATATTATTTGAACATAATAGTGAATGTGAAAACTAGATGAAATTTAGTTTTATATAGAAGAATTTGGAAAAAATTGCTTGCTTAATAAGTATATTTAGTATAAAATTGTTTCATTGAAGAAGAACAATCAAGTTTAATCTAAATCTTCAGTTAAGGAGAATAACATGACAGGTAGTAATATTTGGGTTATCGTAATACTCGGTGTCTTTTTGGTAGCAATGATAGTTATGACAATTATTCCACAAAAAAAACGCCAAAAGCAACAACAAGAAATGATGACCAATCTTCAGGTTGGTACAAAACTTATGACAATTGGCAGATTAGTTGGAAAAATTGTCGCAATCAATTCAGCAGAAAACACAATTATTTTGAATGTTGGAACCGAAGAAAATCCGACATTGATGACAATAGAAAAGAACGGTGTTGGTGTAATTCTTGATGCTATCAAGCCAATTGAACCAGTTTCAAATGAAGTTCAACCTATTGAAATTGAAGAAGAAAAAGAAAATAAGAAAGAAAATGATTCAGTTTTTGAAGAGACAACTTCTGCAAAAAAGAAAGCGACAACAAAGAAAGACGACAAGTTGTCATAAATTTAATTGATAATATAAAATTAGAAAAGCACATTTATATGTGCTTTTTTTATTGACATAAAATCCTATTTTAGCTTAATAATCTCTCCAAAACAATTCTTAATAATGTCTTCAAAAACAATCGATGAATAAACACTATAATCAATAAAATATGCGCATGAACTAGAAATCAAAAACAACTAAGAAATTATGGAAAATTAAGAGCCTAGTGAAATTATTAAATAGATATGTGTGTATAACTCTGTGGATAAACGGTGGATAATATGTTGACAACTGATATAAGCCTTATCATATAAAGTATAATCAAAATTTCAGTTGTCAACAATTTGCTTTTACATTACAAAATTAGTGTTTATTTTACAAAAAATGAATTTTTCGTAATCATTAAGCATATCATTCTGCGAGAGGTGTGTATGAGAAACGAAAAATTCAAAACGTGCGCTTTTGCGGTTATAAAAATGGTGCTCTTTGCTCTATTGTTGTCCTTGGTGCTTATTTTGTTGCTTGCGCTTGTTGCAAGGTGGGCTTCTTTGGGTTCATCGGTGATTGTCCCATTAAATTATGTTATCAAGATACTATCAGTTTTGGTAGGTGCAATTTTTGGGGTCGGCAGAAAGCCAATGGGTGCAGTAAATGGCGGAATAGGTGGTGCGCTTTATTCAGTGTTATCGTTTTTAATGTTTGCAGGATTAGACGGCGGATTTCAAAATGCATCATTTTCCTGGATAGACCTTGTGTGTTTGACGGTTGCAGGAATTATTGCAGGTATCATTGCAGTGAATGTCAGAAAACCAAAACTTGCAAACTAAAAACTGTGTAACAAAACTTGATTAATAAATTTATGTAGCAAAAACTGAATAACAAAACTGCTTAATCATAAAGTTGAAACTATATTAACAAATCATAATGTATAAATAATTCAAAATAATAATCAAATCAAAGCAGTAGACTTTGCAAAATAAATTTCTCTAGAAATAGGGAAATTTTTGCATAATCGCATCTTAATGACTTGCGAATAGGCAAAATATGCGATATAATAAAGAAAAAGTTTTGAAGAAAATTGGAGATCTATATGAAACACATTCAAACAATTTCAAAATGCTCAATAAGAAAAGACGGAAAAATCGGATGCGGTGAGTGCCAATCCAGCTGTCAATCAGCCTGCAAAACAAGTTGTACTGTGGGCAATCAAACTTGTGCGTCACGCGACGAGAAAATTTTCAATAACGAAAAAGAAAGCAATAAGTAGTTGAAATTTTCCTCAAATCGAGGAATTAAATATGGTTAAAGCATTTATATCAAACCTTTCGGGAAGCGAAAGATATTTTTTGTATGACGTTGAAAGTGGCAGTCTGCATAGTGTGGATTCCGCCACTTTTTTGGTTGCAAAAAAACGCTACGAAAGCCTGTCGGACAACGAAAATCAATTGTATGAAAAACTAAATAGTGATTTGATAGCCGAAATTGAGTCGGAAATTGTGGAAATGGAAAATGAAGGATTGCTCAATTCTGAAGCAATTATTTATGAAATCCCGTACACAGGTGAAATCAAAGCAATGTGCTTACACATCTGCCACGATTGCAATTTGCGCTGTCCATACTGTTTTGCGCACGCAGGTACTTACAACACAGCAAAAGATTATATGACCTTTGAAGTTGGGAAAAGTGCCATTGATATGCTCATAAAAATGAGCGGAGTCCGAAAAAATCTTGAAGTTGATTTCTTTGGTGGCGAACCGCTTATGAATATGGCAGTTGTCAAACAAATAGTTGAGTATGGCTTTGGTGAAGTTGAAAAAGCAGGCAAACACATTGGATTTACAATGACAACAAACGGTGTATTGTTGAACGAAAAAAACCGCAAATGGCTAAATGAAAATATGGACAATGTGGTCATAAGTGTTGATGGCAGGCAAGAAGTCCATGATGCTCTCCGAGTTTCTGCAAATGGCAAGGGTTCACAAGCTATTGCCCTGAAAAATGCACAGGAATTTCGCAAAATCCGTGGTGACAAGCGGTATTATATCCGTGGTACGTTCACTGCGAAAAATCTTGATTTTTGCACTGATGCACTTTACTTAAACGATGCCGGTTTTGACCAAATTTCAATAGAACCTGTAGTTTTGGAAGAAAGCGACGCGCTTGCTATAAAAACTAGTGACCTCGAGCAGGTTTTTGCCGAATATGACAAACTTTCAAAAGAGTATGTTGAGCGCAGAAAGGGTGATAAATGGTTCAATTATTTTCACTTTATGCTTGATTTGAAGCACGGTCCATGTATTACAAAAAGATTGAGAGGCTGTGGCGCGGGAAGCGAATATGTTGCTGTGACACCAGTCGGAGATATTTATCCTTGTCATCAATTTGTATCTGACAAAGATTATTATATGGGCAATGTTTTGACAGGGGAATTCAACTCGGAAATTCAAAAGAAATTTTTCTCAAACAATATTTATTCAAAAGAGGATTGCAAAGACTGCATTGCAAAATATTATTGCTCAGGCGGCTGCAAGGCAAATTCTTTGCATTTTGCAGGGGATATGAATAAATCTTACAAGCTTTCTTGTGAAATGATGAGAAAACGCTTTTTATGTTCTTTAGAAATTTATGCAGAGGAAGAAAATAATAATGTTTGATAAATAATTTAATGTTTTATTATTTTTGTAGTACAAATTTTAAGCTTAAAAAAGACATAAAATATAATAAAATGCGTTAATTTGCTGTTAGCCAAGAAAAATTAGAGGATATAATCTATAAAAAGATAATTAGTTTTTGATTGATAGCTTGCAGAATAAGATATAATTTGTGTTGTTGATAAAAATATATTTTTTGAGGGAAAATTGTGGGAATAAAAATTATAACAGATAGCACGGCTGGTCTTCCAAAAAGCTTAATAGCCAAATATGATATTAAGGTAGCATCGCTAAATGTAATTTTCGGCAAAGAAAGTTTAAGAGAATTGGATATAATGAACGAAGAATTTTATGAGAGAATTGAGAGAGAGAACATAATTCCGACTTCATCACAACCATCTGTCCAAGAGCTTCTTGATTTATTTATTGGTGCGATAAAAGAAGGCAACAAAGTTGTTGCAATTTTTTTATCATCAAAAATGAGTGGCACTTTTCAAACTTCACAACTCGTAAAAAACATGGTTTTGGAAGAATACCCAGATGCAGAAATTGAGATTCTCGAGTCTAATTCGAATAGTATGGAACTTGGATTTGCAGTATTAGAGGCTGCAAGAGCGGCTTTCGATGGAAAAAATCTTGATGAAGTTGTCGTATGTGCAAAGGATACTATAAGTAAAGGGAAATTTATTTTTGCTCCTGCTTCATTGAAATATTTAGAAAAGGGCGGTCGTATTGGCAAAGCTAGCGCTTTGCTTGGTAATATTTTCAAAATAATACCAATTTTGACTGTGGAAAACGGACAAGTTATAATAGCAAACAAAGTTATTTCATTAAAAAAAGCAATAACAACTATCATTGATATTTTTACTAAAGATATAGAAAAATATGGTTTCGGAGGAGCAGTAGTACATCATATCAACTGTGAAGAGCAAGCAAAAAAAATAGCGGATGTACTAAAACAAATAACAGGAAAATTGATTTCAATCGTGCCAATAGGACCTGTCATTGGTGTCCACGTTGGACCAGGAGCTGTAGGAATTGCATATTTTACTCAAAAGTTGCAATCTTAGTCAAAACTATAAGATAGATAAATCTAAACTAAAAGCATTAAATTTCGTTCAATCTTAATCAAAAGCATTGAGTTTGGATAAATCTTATATCAAAAAGAACTGAGCGTTTTTATAAGAAAATTTTAGCCTTGCATTTATGCAAGGCTATTGTATTTTTTTTGAGTTATCTTATAAAACAAAAATGCATATCGTGTCGAGTGTCTTATTTCCCAAAGTCTAATTAAATTTTTTGGGAAAAAACTGAAATATTATATTTCGTATAAATATGCAAAAAGCGAATTCACTAAATAATAAACACTATATGTCTATGTTATAAAAACTTGAATTTTTTAGCTTAATAATAAAAGATTTATTTACCTTTTTTGTGTTAATTGTACTATATTGTTATTTTTTATTAATATATCAGCTTTATTTGAGCAGTATTTTTTAGTTTTTCATTGACTAAATTACTCCTACTATGTATAATAATTATGTTTTGAACTTAGGAGGTCCTTCGTGAACAAGAAAAAATCTATTGTGATTTTGTCTTTGGTTTCGGTGATAATCATTTTGATGTCGGTTTTCGCGCTTGTTGAATTCCCTATCGGTCTTTATGATTACACAGGTTATGCAAAGACAATTAAATTGGGACTTGACCTTTCCGGCGGTATTTCGGCAGTTTTTAATGTCGAAGATGACGGATTGGAAAATTTGGAAGGCAGAGCAAACGGTACTGTAAACACTTTGCAAGCCTTACTTGTCTCAAAAGGCTACACAGAAGCAATCGTATCCTACTCTGACCAGAAAATAAGAGTTGAAGTCCCTGACGTGGATGACCCAGAGCGTATATTTGAGCTTATCGGACGACCACAAAGTCTTGAAATCAAAGACGGTTCAGGTGATGACGCAACAACAATTATTGTTGGCAAGGATCATATTTCCAATGCATATGTCACGGTCGACCAAAGCAATAGTTCATACTATGCTGTTGGTTTGTCATTCAATAGCGTTGGTTCTGAAATATTTGCAACTTACACTGCAAATCATGTCAACGAAAAATTGTATATTTTCGTAGGCGGTGAACTTCAGGAAGCGCAATCAAGTGGAATTACTATCAACGAAGCAATAACCGGCGGTTCAGCACTTATAAGCGGAAACTATACTTATGATGATGCATACGCACTAGCAACAAGTATCCAAAGTGGTACTTTCGCAGTTGAGTTGGATTTGATTGAAAGCAGAACGGTTTCTGCAACACTCGGTGAAAATGCAATCAATATGGCGCTTATCGCAGGCATTATCGGCATCTGCATCATATTTATTTTTATGGTGTTTGCATACAGAATGCTCGGCGTTGCCGCAGATATCGCGCTTGCAATCTATATTGTGCTTTTGCTTTGGTTCTGCGCAGTGTTGCCATGGGTGCAATTGACATTGCCAGGCATAGCGGGTATTTTGCTCGGCATAGGTATGGCAGTTGACGCTAATGTCGTCATTTTCGAACGTATTAAAGATGAATTCAAAACCACAAACAAACCAATCAAATCTTCAGTAATGGCTGGATATAAGCGTGGTCTTGCTGCTGTCATCGATGGCAACATAACAACTATCATCGGCGCAGTCATTTTGTGGGTGGTCGGTTCAGCCGCAATTTCAGGATTTGCGATTGTTCTGTTTATAAGCATTTTGATTTCTATGTTCACAGCTTTGGTTGTAACAAGAATATTGATGAATTGTTTCTTGTCATTCAACTCAAGCAATCCAAAGCTTTACAATTTGAAGCGCGGGGAGGTAAAGTAATATGAAAAATAATAACTTCCTTAGCGGTATCAACAGCAAAATTTCGAATTTCAAAATATGCAACAAAATGAAACTTTGGATTATGGTTCCAATCATAATTATACTAGTTGCAGTCATAGTCGTATCTATCGTAGGCGGAACTTCAGGAAGCATTACTGAAGGGCTAAACATCGGTATCGACTTTGAAGGCGGAACACTGATTTCTGTTAAATTTGGTGATGAGTCATTCACTTCAAATGAAAACTACTCATTAAATGTCAAAACAGTAACTGACGAAATCGAAAGTTTTGGAGTGAAGGTCTCTTATGTTCAGTCTTCCGAGGCAAGCGTGAGAGAGAATTCCACAATCACATTCCGTTACAAAAATATCAGCAAGGACGATACAGAAATTGCAACGTTAAACAGTGATATTCAAGCGGCACTAAAAGCACTTTATCCTACCCGTGCAGAAGCTGCAGACTTTATTATGGCAGAATCAATTGGACAAACAGCAAGCACCGAGCTTATTAAAAAAGCAGTTTTGGCACTTCTTATTTCAACAATTTTGATTTTGATTTATATTATTTTCAGATTTGAAGCCGTTAGCGGTGTCGCTGCAATTTTGACAATGTTCCACGATGTAATCATAATGTTTGCATTAACAGTTATTTGCAGAGTTCAAATCAATTCAAGCTTTGTCGCTGCAACCATAACGATTATTGCTTATGCTATCAACAACACTATTATCGTGTTTGACCGCAGCCGTGAACTAATCAAGCCCTTCAAAGGTAACAAAGTAATATCATATGAATCCATTGGCGACAAGGCAATCAAAGACACTTTGACACGTCAGGTTTACACCACGTTTACTACTTTGATTACTGTTGCATTGCTTGCAATTTTTGGTGGCGCATCAATCAGAGAATTTACAGTCCCAATCATAATCGGTTTGTTCGTCGGTTTCTATTCATCAATATTTATTGCTACGCCAATCTGGAGCCAACTCAGTTATGTCGCAGAAGGTATGCGTGCAAAACGACTTGCAGGTAAGAATGCCGTAACATACGAAACATTGGATGAAACAGGAAACATTGTGGAAGATGAAATGGTTGAAGAAAAGCCAGTCAAAAAGCCTAAAGCCAATTCAACTTATAAGTATACTAAGAGAAACACAACTTTCAAGAACAAAAAGTAAAACAAAGAAAACCTCTTGATACCGTCAAGAGGTTTTTTCTAATGTTTTGTATACTTAGCTGATATTAATTTGTACAATATGGCAGAATTATAAAAATATGAAAGAGATATTTAGGCAAAAAACAAGTGAAAAAGTAGTTGATGAGAGCCTCGTAAATGAATGTGGGCTCAGCCTTGATTTCCTCAAAATATTGAATTTGCGCGGAATAAATACAAAAGAAAAAATAGAGAACTTTCTTGAACCGTCCATTTCGAATATGTCATCGCCTTTTGACATCGACAATATGAGTATTGCGATTGAAAGAATTAAAAATGCGATAAGCGCAAACGAACGTATTTTAGTTTATGGGGACTATGATTGTGACGGAATATGTGCAATATCAATTTTAATGTTATATTTCCGTTCACAAAATGCAAACGCAACATATTTTATTCCAAACAGAAATAGTGATGGATACGGAATGAGCCGTGACACACTAATTCCGATACTCCAAGCTGACAAGCCTGATTTGCTAATCACTGTCGATTGCGGTGTGACCGCTGTTGCAGAAGTAGCGTTTCTGAAAGAGAATGGAGTGGATGTCATAGTGACCGACCACCACGAGCCTCAGGAGGCTTTGCCTGACTGTGTTATAGTCAACCCGAAAGTCTCACGCAAAGGATTCTATGAGTTTTGCGGTGCGGGAGTTGCATTAAAACTTGTCGAGGCTTTGTCATCTAGAGATGAAATAAAAAAATATCTTGATATTGCTGCGATTGCTACGATAGCAGATATAGTTCCACTCACTGATGAAAATCGAATAATTGCATATCACGGTATAAAACAGCTCAACAAAAAAATGCGCAAAGGTGTAGAGATGCTGCTTGGCGCAAAGACATGCAATTCATACGAAATTATGTACAAGCTTGCACCGCGTATCAATGCGGCAGGGCGTATGGACAGTGCAATGAAAGCAGTGGGTTTATTTTTATCTGATGATTATTTTGTGCTAGACGGCTTGACTCAAGACTTAAACAAAGACAATATTTTAAGACAGCAGACATGTGAAGAGGTTGTGAAAAAAGCCAAAGAAAAACTAAGCAGCGTTGATTTTTCCGAATGTAGCATTATTACCTTGTATGATGAAAGTTGGGAGGCAGGCGTTCTTGGAATAGCAGCGTCAAGACTTGTGGAAGATTTCAATCGTCCAGCAATTTTGTTTGCGCTTAAAGACGGATTGATGAAAGGTTCTGCCAGAAGTATCAATGAAGTCAATATTTTTGAAACATTGTCGAAATTTTCGTCGTTATTTATTGGATTTGGAGGACACGCGCAAGCTGCAGGTCTCAGCATTAAAAAATATAAATTCGAAGAGTTTAAGAACGGAATAAACGAGTTTTTGAACAAGAGCCGTGAAAAAAGTATTTTTGAAAAAACAGTATCTTATGACATTGAGATTGATTTGAAATCAGAATTGATTTTGTTTGCAAAGGAACTGGAGCGACTTGAGCCGACAGGTTTTGGGAACTCAAAGCCTTCTTTCAAATTAGTGTCAAATGCTCTAAACTTTGAAAGGATAGGCGTCACAAATCATATAAAATGCGCAATGCATGGTTTGGAGATTATTGGCTTTGGAAAATATGAACAAATATTGTCAGCTAAATGCAATTCTGAATTTGAAGTTTTATTAAGCCGTAATATTTTTCAAAACAACGAATATGCGCAAATTATTATGCGCGGAATTTATGTCAAAGAAGTTGAAAATTTGAGTGATGAGGATTTGATTTTGAGTTCAATTCATCAACTATCGCACGAAAGAGTCAATAGAAATGGTGACTTGGGAAATAGCAATAATTCAGCCACTAATAATCAAGTAAGCAATAATCATACAGATGGTTATAATCCATGCTATAATGCAGTCAATAATAATTCAGTCAATAATAAAACCAATAATAATACATACAGCGATAATATAAACGGTGAATTTGAAAATAGGGTTTGTAATAACATTGAGCACAAAAGTGATGTTTCCTCAAATGATGACAATTCAAGAGTATGTGAAAATGCTGAGATAAATAATGCTGAACAATGTGGTAATAATTTTTGTAATGAAAAAATAGATGAATTCGGAAACAAAGAACAAAGAGAAAGAATGACGGAGATAGATATTTTCAAATTAAAAAATTATCTTGAAAAGCCTATTGGAACTTTGTTGGTGTGTTACACTTTAGAAGGACTTGAACGCTTGAAGTCCATAGCTAAAGAGTTGCCAGTTGCAGTTGGATTATTTCCGAATGCAAATCCAGAAAACAAAATTATTCTTTGTCCTTCTCAAAATTTTGATTTTAGATTTTTCAACAAAGTTGTGTTGATTGAGACTTCATCTTGCAAAGGTTACAATGATTTTATTGCGTTAAACGGAAATGTTGAAGTATTGAAAAATTCTCCTGTTGTAAGTTTTACACCAGTGGAGGATGAACTCCTCAGGCAGGTATTTGTTGAATTGCGTGAAATGTCCGAAAAAAGAATGCGAGCGCAAAATCTTGATAAAATGATAAAAGCAATGAAACAAAAAATGAAGATAACGCAATACGAACTTGCATTATCACTTCAGATTTTTTCGGAGCTTCACTTGATTTCAACCAATGAACGGGGTATTATTGAAGTGTCAAACAACAAAACTGAACTTATTAAATCTGTTACATACAGAAATATGAAAAATTAAAGTAATATGGAAAACGAATTATTGATTGAAAAACTTAAAGCAGCTTACGCTGAAAACTCCGAGATGGTGCTAAAAGCATATGATTTTGCAAAAAAAGCACACGAGGGTCAAAAGCGTAATTCAGGTGAGGATTATTTTACTCATCCTTGTGCCGTTGTCGAAATTTTGACTGATTTTGGATTTGATGCAGTGACTGCAACGGCAGCATTCTTACACGATGTTTTGGAAGATACAGTTGTCACTCCAGAAATGATTGAAGCGGAGTTTGGTCATGAAATATTGGAAGTTGTCGAAGGTGTGACAAAGCTTGACAAATTGAAGTTTTTAAGTCGCGAAGACGCGCAGGCGGAGAACTTCCGCAAGATGTTTTTTGCTATGGCAAAAGATATGCGTGTCATAATTATAAAGCTTGCTGACCGTTTGCACAATATGCGCTCTCTTGGTTTTCAACCTGTAGAAAAACAACAATACACAGCGCAAGAAACTCTTGAAATTTACGCGCCTCTTGCCGGCAGACTTGGAATTTCTTTCTTCAAGTGTGAGCTTGAAGATTTAGCGATGCAATATATCTATCCCAAAGAATACAAATATATATCAAATTATGTCGCAAGCAAGGGCGCAGAACGCCAACTATTTTTGGATACTATATGTGAAGAAATCCGTGAAAAACTAGAAGAATTAGGAATTGAAGGCGAAGTAAACGGAAGACCTAAGCATTTTTATTCTATTTTCAAAAAAATGAGGCAGTTAGGCATCGAGATTGACCAGATTTATGACTTGCTTGCTGTCCGAATTATTGTCAAAGATGTCAAAGATTGCTACACTTTGCTTGGAGAAGTTCACACTATGTGGAAACCAATTCCGGGCAGAATGAAAGACTATATTGCGATGCCGAAAGCCAACAATTATCAGTCGCTTCATACGACAGTTATGACGCAGTTCAATGAAACTTTTGAAATCCAAATACGAACAATTGAAATGCACAAAATTGCTGAATACGGTATTGCTGCTCATTGGAAATATAAAGAAGGCAAGACTGTAAAAGAGACTATGCTCGATAGCAAAGTGCGCTGGTTGCGTGAAGTTATGGATGCTGAAAAGGATGTTGTCAACGCAAAAGAGTTTATGGCTGCTGTCAAAATAAGCGTATTCGATGACGAAGTCTTTGTTTTCACTCCAAAAGGCGATGTTTATGATTTACCTATCGGGTCAACAACAATCGACCTTGCCTACAAAATCCACTCTGCAATTGGAAATAAATGCGTTGGAGCAAAAATAAATAAGAAAATAGTTCCGCTAAGCACAAAACTTGTGACGGGAGACATTGTTGAAATAATGACTTCCAACGGTTCAAAAGGTCCTTCGCGGGACTGGCTGAATTATACGCACACAGCTTCAGCGCGCTCCAAAATCCGTTCATATTTCAAAAAAGAAATGAAGGAAGAAAACATCAAGCGTGGCAAGGATATGCTTGAGCATGAAGCAAAAAGGCGCGGCTATACTTTGTCGGAATTGTTTTCAACCCCGAATGCTGTCAATAGCTTTATGACAAGACATTCTTTCACCTCAACTGAAGATTTGTATGCTGCTGTCGGTTACGGCGGACTCACAACAAATCAGGTTTTGTTCAAACTTATCGACCTATTCAAAAGCAGAGTGCTCAGTGATGACGCCGCTTATGCAGAACTCAAACAAATTGAACAAAACGAGGAACAAAAACAAAAGTCAAGCAAGAAAGCCAAAGGCGGAATTCTTATCAGGGGATTTTCTGATTTTTCCGTTCGTTTGTCGCATTGTTGTTCGCCTGTGCCAGGCGATGAAATTGTGGGATATGTGTCGCGTGGCAGGGGTGTATCTGTTCACCGTGCAGATTGTCCCAATGTCAAAGGAATGGAGCCTGAAAGGCTTATTGAGGCGAAATGGGACAGACTTATTTCGGAAAGCTACGCTGCAACTCTCAAAATATTTTGTGAAAATAAAAATGGTTTGCTTGCAGAAATTACGACAGTCATCGCAAACAACAATATTCAAATTCTCGGTGCAAATGTGAAAGTGGACAAAGCAGACAATACGGCAATTATTGAAGCTTCAATCGAAATTAAAACCGCCGACCAGTTGGATGATATAGTGAAAAGAATCCGCAATCTGCATGGTGTTATAAGCATAAAAAGATAAAGCAATGCAAAGCAAAGCAGATAAAGATGAAAGATAATAATAATTATAAAGATAAAGATAAAGATAAAGATAAAGATAAAGAGATAAGCAAAAAGAAATAAGATAAAAATATAAACAACTGGACTTCAGATTTTATCAAAAATAAAGAAATTAGTTGTTTGGTAATACTATCAAAAGACAGGTTGATTGTATTTTGGATGTATGGTATAGTGAATAAATGAATGTATATAATGTTGTAACAACTCAACTTCAAACCAACACATATATCGTGACAAACGGCACGAGAGCTTTTGTTGTTGATCCCGGAGGGGATTACGTAAAAATCAAAGAAAAGGTGAACGAACTCGGTGTCAATGTTGAAGCAGTTTTGCTTACACACGGTCATTTTGACCACACAAATGCCGCTTTGTTTTTTCAACAGCAAGGAGCGTTGGTATTTTGTCATCATAACGACATTAGCAAGCTAACGACTTTCAAGGGCGGGGCCTTCACGATGAATGTTACGCAAAACAAAGTGATAGCGGACATAGCATTGTCAGGTGAAGAAACGATAAATGTTGCTGGATTAAATGTAGAAGTTATTTGGACTCCTGGACACTCATCCGGCAGTGTATGTTATATCGTTGAGAAAAACATATTTTGCGGTGACACTGTCTTTTATATGTCTTATGGTCGAACAGATTTTTATGATGGAAGTCAAATAGAAATAAAAAATTCAATTTTGAACAAGTTGTTTATGTTGACAGGTGATTACATTATGTATACAGGACACGGCGAATCAACAAGTTTGGAATTTGAGAAAAAACACAATGAAATTATATTTAATTAGGTCGCTACTTTTTTTTAGTGACAAAGCAATGTTTTGCAATTAGTTCAATGAGTAAAAACTGCGAATAAGGTGAGAGTGTGAAAGATTGCTAAAGGATAAAATGGTACTCAGTTTTTCACACAACACCCCACAATATGACAATGACCTTGCTGAACTGGTGCAAGGTTTTTTTCCTTGTATTGTTTTGGGTGAGGGCAATTTTTTGAAAATGGAAAGCCAACTCAAAGAAAAAGAAATTCGGATTGAAATGACTTCAGATGTATTTGAAAATTTCAAAAAATGCTGGTGGTTTGAAATTCCTGAGGATTGTGATTTGCTCGAGCGAAAAAGACTTGAGAAACGCTATATGAAGATTGCACTTTACCGTACGCTTTCATATCTTTCGCAAACCAATTTGCCATATGGTTGTCTAACTGGAGTACGACCAACAAAACTGTATGTAGAACTTGGTGAAAAAGCAGGGGAGATGTTCAGAAATGATTTTTCTGTCAGTGAAAAAAAAGCCCAGTTGGTTGAAAAAATCATCTTAGTGCAGTCTCCACTTAGAAATACTAATGATGAATATGATGTGTTTATAAATATTCCGTTTTGTCCATCAAGATGTGCATATTGCTCCTTTGTTTCTGTATCCATTGATAAACAAAAGCAAATTCTGAAACCGTACATAGAATGCCTAATTCGGGAGATTAAGTCTCAAAAAGAGCTGATAAAGTTCAAGTTGATGAAAATTCGCTCAGTTTATATTGGTGGGGGAACTCCAACGTCACTGCCTATTGATTTACTAAAACTACTTCTTAATGAATGTGATTTTGGGCAACGGGAATTCACTGTTGAGGCTGGTCGACCAGATACAATAAATCGCCGAGTGGTTAGCGTGCTAAAAAAAGCGAAGGTAACACGGGTTTCTGTCAACCCTCAATCATTTCACGATAAAACTTTGAAGATTATCGGGAGGCATCACACCGTTGAAGACATATTCAAAGCGTTCAAACTTGTAAGGCGCAAATTCGATGTCAATATGGATTTGATTGCTATGTTGCCAAATGAAACGCTCGAAGATTTCAAGTTTTCTCTTGACACTGCAATCAAGCTTAATCCCGAAAACATAACTGTACATACTCTATATCTTAAACGCGGATCTGAACTCAAAGTCGCGGGATATCGTGATACCGATATTGAGACTGCAAAAGAAATGGTTGACTATGCGCAAGAAAAACTAATTGAAAAAGGCTTTATGCCTTACTATATGTATCGCCAAAAATATACAACAGGCAACCTTGAAAATGTGGGATTTGCAAAAGTTGGAAAAGAGTGTCTTTACAATATTGATATTATGGAAGAAGATACGTCGATTTTAGCTATGGGTGCGGGAGCAATCGCAAAAAAATATACACGTGAAATCAACTTAATAGAACGGTTTGCCCATTGCAAAGAACCAGCTGATTATGTGAGTAGGTTCGAAGAAATGAAGGAAAAGAATTTGAATTTTTGGAAAAAAGAAAAATAAAATTTAGAATAAAAAAAATTTACTTATTTCAATTATTTGACAATTCAGGCTTAATACTACATATTGCTTCCTTTACCTTTTATAAATAAATTAAGTTTGCTGTATTTTGTTTGGTGTATTTTCAATCTGTTGTTTTCTATAACTAATAGTTGATATTTACGTTTTGTATTGAAAAATAATAATTTTACTATCGCATAAACAGTCGTATAAAAAGACAAAAATAACGCATAATTGATACTATATTGTTCTGTTTTGGTTTACAACTAAATTTATGTGTGATAATATATACAAGTACTTCTTACAAGGTTTTGACAAAACTCCAAGTTTTTACTTTGTTTGAAGCGAATTAATTATCCAAAGAGGAGGCAAAAAAAATGGATAAAACATTAAAGACTGAAATCATCACAAAGTTCGCTCGTTCAGAGGGCGACACAGGTTCACCAGAAGTGCAAATCGCACTACTCACAAAACGCATCGAGGAGCTCACAGAGCATCTTAAGATACACAAGAAAGATCACCATTCAAGACGCGGACTTCTTATGATGGTTGGTCAACGCAAGAATTTGCTTGGTTATCTCAAAGACACAGACATTGAACGCTATCGTGTTCTTGTTGCTGAACTCGGATTGAGACGCTAAATTGGTTTTCTTAGAAGAGGAGCATATGCTCCTCTTTTATTAGTTAGTCTAAACTATAAAAAAAATTTTGTATCGACTTAAGTCGGTGCGATAAAAAAATAACAGGTTATGATGGAATAACCAGAAACAAGGAGTAAGAATGGAAAGAAAAATTTTCAAATCAATCATTGGTGGTAAAGAAGTTACCGTCGAAACAGGTGCATATTGCGGTCAAGCTAATGGCTCATGCATCGTGCGTTGTGGTGACACAGTAGTTTTGGTCAATGCAACAATGTCAAAGACAGCAAGAGAAGGAATGGATTATTTTCCACTTGGCGTTGACTTTGAAGAAAAAATGTATTCAATAGGCAAAATCCCAGGCGGCTTCAAAAAGCGTGAGGGTAGAGCATCGGACAAGGCAATTTTGACATCTCGTCTTATTGACCGTCCGCTTCGCCCACTTTTCCCAAAGGGATTATATAATGATGTTTCAATCGTAGCTACAACTTTGTCAGTCGATCAAAACATACCACCGGAAGTTTATGCTATGATAGGTAGCTCAATCGCACTTTCAATTTCTGATATACCATTTGCCGGACCGACAGGTTCAGTTGTTGTTGGATTGGTTGACGGCGAATATGTTATCAACCCAGACACAGACCAACGTGCAAAGAGCAACCTCAGCTTGAATCTTGCTGGAACAAAAGATGCAATAATGATGGTTGAAGCAGGTGCAAACATTATTTCAGAAAAAGAAATGTTGGGCGCAATCATGTTTGGACACGAAGAAATCAAGAGAATAGTTGCATTTATCGAAAGCATAGCTGCAGAAGTTGGCAAAGAAAAGCAAACTCCAGTTTTGGAAGTCATCCCAACTGAAATCAAAGAAGCTGTTCGTGCATATGCTGACAAGAAGATGGATTATGTTTTGGAAACATTCGACCGCAATGAGCGTGAAGTCCGTGAAGATGCAATGAATGCAGATGTGCTTGCTCACTTTGCAGATGAATTTTGCGATATTGACAAGAAAAACAAATTTATCATGGACAGCCTTTACTATATGAAGAAAGAAAAAGTCCGTGCACACATCATCAACAGTGGTGTTCGCCCAGACGGCAGAAAGACAACCGAAATCCGCCCAATATGGTGTGAAGCAGGAATTCTTCCACGCGTTCACGGTTCAGCTATCTTCACAAGAGGTCAAACACAGGCTCTCACAACTTGCACACTTGGCACAATCAGCGAAGTTCAAAAGTTGGAAGGTCTTGATGATGACTATTACAAGAGATATATGCATCAATACAATTTCCCAGGTTATTCAGTTGGCGAAGCAAAGCCACTCCGTTCCCCGGGTCGTCGTGAAATCGGACACGGTGCATTGGCAGAGCGTTCACTTGAGCCAGTTCTCCCGTCAGAAGCAGAATTCCCATATGCTATTCGCACAGTGAGTGACATTTTGTCATCGAACGGTTCAACATCACAAGCATCAGTTTGTGGGTCAACACTTTCACTTATGGATGCAGGCGTACCAATCAAAGCACCTGTTGCAGGTATTGCTATGGGTCTTATCAAAGATGAGACTCTCGACAAAGTTGCAGTTCTTTCAGACATTCAAGGTCTTGAAGACTTCTTGGGCGATATGGACTTCAAGGTTGCCGGAACAAAAGACGGCATCACCGCAATCCAAATGGACATCAAAATCAAAGGCATAAATGAGGAAATTCTCAAAACTGCACTTGAACAAGCAAGACTTGGCAGACTCCATATCCTTGGCAAAATGGCAGAAGTGCTTCCAGCTCCAAGAGCAGAATTAAGCACATTTGCTCCAAAGATTGTTTCGTTTGCTATCAATCCAGACAAAATCCGCGAGGTTATCGGTAGCGGTGGAAAGACCATCAACAAGATTATTGAAGATACCGGTGTCAAGATTGACATCAATGACGAAGGAACAATTTTTATTGCATCCAATGATTCAGAAAGAATTGCAAAAGCCCGTGCTATCATTGAAAACATAATCCGTGATGTTGAAGTCGGTGACGAATTCAACGGAACAATCGTAAAGATTATGGAAAATGACAAAGGACAATTTGGAGCTTCAGTCAATCTCGCACCAGGCAAAGATGGAATGATTCACATTTCAAAGCTTTCACGCGATAGAGTTGAGAAAGTCACAGATGTTGTCAATGTCGGCGATGCAGTTGTTGTCAAAGTTATCAAGATTGACGAGAAAGGCAGAGTTGATTTGCGTCTTGAAAAAGTTATAAAGTAGTAAAACCATTTCTAAATTAAAAGCCACTCCAAACGGAGTGGCTTTTTTTATGATGCGAAACAAATTTTGTTTATTGAGTTGCATAATTAATTTTTCAATACTAAGTTAACTTTTAAAATTTTGTTAATTAAGTTGTCTAATTGTTAAGATAGAGTTTGTATGTTTAGTTTTCTAGAAAATTTTTGTCAACAAAGTCAATTTTAATATTTTTCTTTTTATAAATATAAATCCACAAGTATACAGCACCAAGAACAATAAAAATAATTATTCCTATAAACTGAGACCAGGACAGCACTCCGACAAAGCCTCGAACACTGTCTCCGCGCCAGAATTCGATAATAAATCTGCCAGTTGCATACAAAATGCAGTAGAGTGCAAAAAGCGAGCCACCTTTTCGTGCGAAATTCCCATATGAATTTTTCTTTGCGCCATAAATAATCAGAAATACAAATATACCAAAACAAAGTGCGCTTTCAATAAGTTGAACAGGAACAAGTGGAATTCCAATCGGAGTTGCAAGGTTTGCAGGATTTTTGAAAACCACTCCGATAACGCTGTCAGTTGGAACTCCATAGCAGCAACCGGCTAAAAAGCAACCTATCCTTCCAAAGCATTGTCCCAATGGTAGACCTATTGAAATCGCATCGAACATATAGCGTATTTTTATTTTAAAAAGTTTGCAGTAGAAAAGAATGCCAATCGCTCCGCCAAACAATCCGCCGTAAAACATAAACCCCGACGAGAACAGTTCATAAAACGAAATTAAGCCATCAATAACATTTTTAATATTTCCTATTATATTAAACAATTTTGCACCAAGCAAACCGAATGCGAGTGCATAGAGCGAACAGAGCAAAACATTAAGCTTTGTCAAGCCGTTGAAATTCTCCGCAAGTTGCAAACCGGGAATAGTTTTTTTTGTTTTAGGAATTCGTAAAACGGCAACCAAAATTCCGATTGCCGCTCCAAGTGCCATCATTGTGGCATAAAGTGAAATTGATGTTCCGACGAAGTAAGGGTACAATATTGCCTCTTTATACTTTGCATTTATCGAATATGTATTTTAACAAAATGAGTTTGATCTAAATCAAAAAGCTTCCGCCTTGCCCGCACAGCACTGCCAAAATTATTGTTGGCAACAATATCACGCAGCTGAGTGCCATCGACCATATTGCCATTGTATATTTTGCTTGAACTCCTTTTATGCTTGCAAAAATAGCGAAAACACAACAGATTGCGCTTAAAACAAAAAAAGCAAAGGTAAGGTAGAGCATTGCAACTGAACCTATGGTTGATTGCGCTGAACTAATAATCGAAGGTGAAAGCAAAATCGCTCCAATAATAAATGTGGCTATGCCTTTGACAGTTGAAAGCAATGCAAGTTTTGAGCTTTTCGCATAGGGAAGTTTGATAGCTTTTGCAGGCTCTATATCAACAAATTGCCTTGGTTGTTCAGGCGCATTGAATTCGCCTTGAGGCTTGAATTCCCCGTCAGGTTGAAATTCTCCTTGCGGTTTGAATGAATTGTCCATTTATTTCTCCTAGAAGTTTATACTTGTATTTTAGCATTATTCAATAGTAGTGTCAATTATTACTTAAAACCATATATGAAAACGGAACTAAGTAACGCATTTACTTAATTCCGTTTGATAAAAATCTTCTTGCAATAAATTATAACTGAAAATTATATTTCATAATCTGATTCATTGAGAGCAATTAGTTTGAACTCAATTAGTTATTTCTTCGAGTACTTCTAAAAAATAATGCTTTTGTGAAAACAAAAATGCGGTCATTATTGGCAAATGCAGTAGGTGTTTGAAAAATGCGTCAATATTGTATACCTCAGTTAATGTTTGAAAAATGGGTCAATGTTGGTTTATTATTAAGTCTTTAGGTTTTATTTGGCAGTCAAGTCGATTGCAACATAGTAAACATCTTTTCCTCCAAAGTTTTCTGCGAATATTCCGTCACGCAGAGCAGTTGTGAAAGTCAATCTTATTGAAGAAGTTGATGCAAACATTGAAATGGATGAAGCTTCTGCTCCAAACGAAAATAACAATGAAATGTTGAAGTTTTCAATTTTAACGAGGCTTGCACGGTGAGTAGTGGATGAATAAAGAATAGTGTATTTTTTTCCATCAAAATCCAGCAAAGTCTTCACGCTGTCAAACTCATTTTGACTTCCGATTTCGTTTTCATAGAGATTTTGTTTGTAGAATGTGTCAAGATGTCTGCATAGGTAATAAACCGAGTTTTCTGTCACTGCAATATAGCCGTTGTCGGCTTGGGAAACTAATGCTGAATCGGTATTTTCGATAAGAAGAGAATACAAAATTTGAAAAGTAACACTAAGTTTTTGTAAACAAATTGATGAGCCTGATTTTGAAGTTAGCAGAAAATACGGAGTTTGATTTTCAACAGCCATATTGAGAGAAATTGCGGTCTGCTCGTCGATGGTTTTTTCAAGCTCAAATCCGTTTCCATCGCTCATTGAAACAATTGCAATATCGTATGAACTTTCTGTTGATGAATTTAGCGCAAGAACAAAAGAGCTATTAACTTTTTGAACTGAAACTATATCGGCATTTGATATGTTGTAGGCAGGGCAATGGTCAGTTGCCACTAAAACAGTCGAAACTGATTTGCACAATAACTGAGTGTCTGTCACTGCAAAAAGTAGTAGTCCGGAATTGTCTAAATAAAGACTAGCATCAAGCAAAGTCTTTCCGTTGGTGTTGAGAATTGTTTCACCCTTTGGCAAAAGAGTGCTTGAAAATTGTCTAAGCTTGCACACACCTTCTTGTGTGCTTGTCAGTATAACCAACCCGCCACTTGTCAGTTTACTGTCAAGATATTGCTCGTTTATCTCTGAAAAAACAAGCGTACTTCTTAATGAATTTTCGTCAAAGAATGCAAGAGCAAGGTGGTTTTCCGCCTTAAAATCAAATGAATTTGAAGCGGTTTTCACAATAACAAAAGTTTGATTGCCAAGAAAATGCGAGGCAAGCAAAATCTCTTCACTGCTTCCACCTGTATGCTGAACAGTTGTGGTGTCAATTGTTGTTGCATCGCGAGGTAAAATTGAATATTCAATTTCGGGCAGTGTAGTGTCATCAATTGGAGTTGGGTCTGTCGGAGTTTCTATAGGAGTCAGTTCATCATCAGGATTTGGCACTTCGCCTTGAACTTGACCTCCATCGCTAACAAAGAAACTGTCATACATTGCGTAAGAAAAGATGCTGATTGAAACAAGTAAAATAATAGCAAGCCATTTTGCCGCCGATTTTTGTCCGTTCATATTCCCCCTTAGCATTACGCTAGGGAATTATCATAACATCTGAAATAGCATTTTTTGGAGTACCCGCAAAAGTAGTGTAAAAATGAATAAAAAGACAATTAAGCATTGTTTTTCGCCCTAATTCACTTTCAAATAATATAATATATGTAAATTCTTGGGCAGGATTTTCTTTTTAACACGATATGAATATTTCTCACGAATAATTTGTATAAAAATAGGTATAGAAAAAATAGTTAAAGTGCCCGAATAGCAATAATTGAAAAATTATTTTGAAAGTCAATACATAGTAAAGATTTATAAAAAAATATAGCTATCAAGCATGATTGGATTTTTCAATAAGCAGATTGACAATAGCTGTGTTTGCATCTTTCCCGATTGAGCGCATTGGCGGAGCATCGTTCAAGGAGTTTAGGGCA
The DNA here is from genome assembly GCA_028710495.1 of Clostridia bacterium. Lineage (GTDB taxonomy): Bacteria > Bacillota > Clostridia > Christensenellales > CAG-917 > STD2-102. The sequence continues at coordinate 102,506 of JAQUST010000001.1, read as the reverse complement.
TCAACTAAAACATCAGCGCTAAAATCGTGTTGAAAAATAACTTTTGCTCCAAGTCCACGAGCAAACTCCGCATTTGCGAGTTGGTCTCCGCGCGAATTCCCTTTGGGGAGAGGTACTAAAATAGTGCGTTTATTAAGGGCGGAAAGCTCAGCCACTGCGGTTGCTCCAGCTCGTGACAAAACATAGTCGGCAGCAGCGTAATAAATTTTGATTTGATTTGAGTATTCAATTTGCAGGTAGTTTTCAGAGGATACTGAAAAATCTCCGTTTTTACCCGAGATATGCACCACAAAATATTTTTTTGTGAGTTCGTCTAAAGCAGAATAAACTACTTTATTCAAAAAAACTGCGCCACTCGAACCGCCAAGAACAAGCAAAACGGGCTTATCTGCGCTATTGATTTTTGATTTTGCAACTGAAGGCGATATTGAAAACAGTTCCTCTCGCAATGGCATTCCCGTGTACACAAAATTTTTGTTTTGCGTTGCAGTTTGAAACAGAGCAGTTGAAACAGTAGCCCCGTACAATTTTGCCACTTTGTTTGCAAGTCCCAAAGTCGCGTCACTTTCGTGGCATACCACTTCAATATTAAGTTTTCTTGCTGCAATCACTGTGGGAAGAGAAGCATATCCACCTTTTGAAAACACGATATCAGGCTTAATTTCTTTGAGTATGACTTTTGCAAGTTCGACAGCTCTGTGAAGTTTGCAAGGTATTTTGAAATTTGAAAGCGAAAGTGAGCGGTCAAATTTTACTGTTGGAACTTCATAGAAAGGCAGTCCTGCGCGCTCAACAATATCACGCTCAATTCCAGTTCCGCCAATAAAAAAAATGTTCTCAAAATGCTGTTTAAGTTTTGGGAGAAGAGCAAGCGACGGATAAATATGTCCACCTGTTCCTCCTCCTGTCAATACAATAGTTTTCATCGCAAATCCTTATAATATGTTTTGAATATAATCCTTTGTGTCTGCATATTCTAAGCAAATATGTGACATGTGCAAAAGCATCTAGTCGCAGATTGCATAGCGCTTAATCATTATGTTTTGCTATTCAGAATTTGTATAATGAATATTCAATGCAGAATATTAATACAAAACATAACGACATATTCATAGTATGATTCAAAAAAAATAATGTTTGCAATACTCTTGTGATTGAGTTATAATATTTTCATTGTAAATTCAGATTTTGTCTGTAATAAAATTAAAGTAAGGAGATAAATTATGAAATATGTGAAGTTTGAAAGCTTTGACAAATCAATCATTCAGTGCTACCTTTGGGACGAAGTTCGCACCCCAAAAGGCGTTGTGCAAATTCTTCACGGTATGGCAGAACACGCCCGCCGCTATGATGATTTCGCGCAGTTTCTAAACAAAAAAGGATATATAGTTTTTGCAGATGATCACCGTGCTCATGGAAACACCGAAAAAGAAGAAAACATCGGTTATCACGCGGGCGATATATATTTTGATACAGTGCAAGATGAAATAGCCATAACGGAACATTTGAAGAAGACTTACGATTTGCCAGTGGTTATTATAGGACATAGCTACGGAAGTTTTCTCTCACAAAGATACATACAACTCAACAGTCAAAATATTGCAGGCGTAGTGCTTTCGGGTTCAGCATATATGAAAGGTATGCTTTTGAACACTGGCGCATCAATTGCGAAAATGCAATACAAACTTTGCGGCGGAGCGAAAAAAGGTAAGTTTATCGATAAACTCAGCTTTGGTGCATACAATAAGCCATTCCAAAAGGAGTCTCCACAATTTGGTTGGTTGTCAAGAGATAAAGAGCAAGTTAAAAAGTATGTGTTAGATCCACAATGCGGTTATATTATGTCGATAGCCTTTTCAAAATATTTCTTAAGTGGATTAAAGAAAGCATACCTTCCGCAAAATCTTGAAGCCATTGAGAAGAAGTTGCCGATTGCAATTTTCAGCGGTGAACAAGATCCAGTTGGCGGAAAGGGTAAACTTGTAAAAAAATTGTTTGAAATGTACAAGGGGATTGGTATTGAAGATGTATCAATCAAGCTTTTCGAAGGCGCACGCCACGAAATATTGAATGAAACAAACAACAAAGAAGTATACAAGGATTTCTTTGATGCTATTGAAAGATTTATCAAATAATAACATTAAAATTTTACTAGTTATTTCAACAAGTTTTATTCACAACTTAATAAGTTTTATTCTAAAAAGTGTTCGCATTTGCGGACACTTTTTATTTTCACAAAACAAAAATATAAATTCAATGTTATTCAAATCACAGCAAATATAATTCAAAAATTTGGAATATTGAAAAACTGTATGTAGTTTTGTTTCTTATCATTTTTGCACTACATATTGTGAAAAAAGTAAAATTTTCCCTTTTTCCTCTTTTAATTTATCTCTATATATGTTATAATAACTATTAGTTTTAATTTGAGGAGCATATGGCGAAAAAAGGTTATTTAGCGCAGGATATTCAGGTGCTCGAAGGGTTGGATGCTGTTCGCAAACGCCCCGGAATGTACATTGGCACTACAGGAAACAAGGGACTGCATCATATTCTATGGGAAATTATTGACAACTCTGTTGATGAAGTCGCAAACGGCTTTGGCGACACTGTCACTATTGAACTTCTTGATGACGGCGTTGCAAGAGTCACTGACAATGGCAGAGGTATACCTGTAGACAAACACCCGAAGCTTAAGGTTAGCGGTGTTGAAGTCGTTTTCACGCAACTTCACGCAGGAGCAAAGTTCGATAGCGAAAGCTACAACTACTCAGGCGGATTGCACGGAGTCGGTGCTTCAGTCACAAATGCCCTTTCCGAATGGTTGACAGTTGAAGTCGCGCGCGAAGGGATAAAATACCGTCAAGAATTTTACAGCCCTGAAATCAATGGAAAAATTAAAAGCGGAATTGCAAAAACGCCGCTGACTGTTGTTGGAAAAACCAAATCTCAAGGTTCAATGGTCACATTCAAACCCGATTCGCGAGTATTCGAGACGGAAGCTTTCCGCTATGGAATCATAGAAAAGCGCATGCGAGAGGTTGCATATCTCAACAAGGGTATTTGCATACAGATTGATGACAAGCGGCTACCTCTTGCCGGCGGTAGTGGACAGTCAAACACATTCAAATTTGACGGAGGGCTGGCGGACTATGTTTCGTATCTCAACGAAGGAAAGAATGTGTTGTTTGATAAACCGTTGTATATTGAAGCAAAAGATGAAAACTTTGAAGTTGCCGCTGCTATTCAATATATAGACTCCTACACAGAAGAATTGTATTCTTATGTCAACAACATACCAACAAGCGAAGGTGGCACACACGAAGTTGGATTCCGAACAGGTTTCACAAAGGTGTTCAATAAATGGGCGCAAAGCAATATAGCAAAATGCCCGACACTCACCAAAGAAGACTTTCAAGAGGGAATGGTAGCAATTATCGCAATCAAAATGCAAAATGTGCAGTTTGAAGGGCAGACAAAGGCTAAATTGGGCAATCCTGAAGCGAGACAAAAAGTCGAAAATTTGGTTGTTGAAAAGCTTGACGAACTGCTTTCATTGCGCGGACAAAAAGCTATAGCAGACAAAATTATTCAAAAAGCGTTAGGAGCTGCAAAGACCCGTGAAGCAGCAAAGCGCGCAAAAGATATAGCAAGACAAAAGAATAGTCTCAACAACGCGAACCTTATTGGAAAGCTTGCAAGTTGCACAGGAAGAAAAGCTGAGTTCAATGAATTGTTTATTGTCGAAGGAGATTCTGCAGGAGGCAGCGCAAAACAGGCGCGTGACCGAACTTTTCAAGCTATTTTACCACTTAAAGGGAAACCGCTTAATGTTGAGAAAAGTACTCTAGAAAGAATACTTTCAAATGAGGAATTGTCCACTCTTATCTCTGCTCTTGGAACAGGTATCGACAACGATTTTGATATGAGCAGTCTGCGGTATGACAAAGTTATCATTCTTGCTGATGCTGATCAAGATGGAGCGCATATTCGTGCGTTGCTTTTGACTTTCTTTTTCCGTCATATGCGACAACTTGTTGTTGAAGGGCATGTTTATATGGGTATGCCACCTCTCTATCGTTTGCAGAAGAAAGATGAAATCAAATATTGCTATGATGAGAAAGCATTGGAAGACGGAAGAAAAGAAATGGGTAAGACTGCACTTCTTCAGCGCTTCAAAGGTTTGGGCGAAATGAACCCCGAACAGCTTTGGGACACAACAATGAACCCGTACACCCGTGCACTCACGAGGATTTCGATTGAGGATATGGCAGAGGCTGGCAAGAGAATATCAGTGCTTATGGGCGATGACAGTTCAGTTAGAAAGGAATATATATACAAATATGCAGACTTCAACAAAGTCGATGACTTTGAGGTGAAATAATGGCAAAGAAAGTAGCAAAGATAGTAGATGATAAGTCGATAATGCTTGAGGCAGTGCTTGAAGATGTTATGCACAGCTCTATGATGCCGTATTCGGAGAGCGTCATTTTGGATAGAGCTATACCGCGAGTAGAAGACGGCTTAAAACCAGTTCAGCGCCGTATTCTTTATGCAATGCACGAAATGGGTATTACTCCCGACAAGCCATACAAGAAATCGGCAAGAATTGTTGGAGATTGTTTAGGAAAGTATCATCCGCACGGTGACAGTTCTGTTTATGGTGCTATGGTGCATATGGCTCAAACCTTTTCTATGAGAATGAAGCTTATTGACGGTCACGGAAACTTCGGTTCTATTGATGGAGATTCGGCGGCGGCTATGCGTTATACAGAATGCAGAATGAGTACGCTTGCGCTTGAATTGCTTCGCGACCTAGACAAGGACACCGTAAATTGGGTTCCAAATTTTGATGACTGTTTGCAAGAACCGTTGATGTTGCCCGGGAGATTCCCGAATTTGCTTGTAAACGGCGCAGATGGTATTGCAGTTGGTCTTGCAACAAAGATTCCGCCACACAACCTTGGTGAGGTGATAGATGGTGTAGTGGCGATGATTGACAATCCAAATATCAAACTCGAGGAACTCTTGAAGTTGGTGAAAGGTCCAGATTTTCCAACGGGTGCAGTTATTATTCCTGTTGACACTATTGAGAGCATATATGCGACGGGCAAAGGAAAAATAAAAATTCGTTCCCGTATGCATATCGAAGAAGAGGGCATCAATAAAAAGAATATCGTCATAACGGAGTTGCCTTATCAGGTTTCAAAATCCGAACTTTTGACAAGGATTGCCGACCTTCGAGAAGCAAACAAGGAGATTTTGTCAGGCATATGCGAAATTATTGATGAGAGTGACAAGAACGGTATTCGTGCGGTCATAAAAACTAAACGAGACACCAATGTGGACAAAGTTGTCAGTTTCTTATTCAAAAAAACAAATCTAGAAGTCAATTACTCGATAAATATTGTTGCGATTGCAAACGGAAAGCCTGAACAATTGGGGCTTGTCGCAATTTTAAAATATTATGTTGAGTATCAACGAGAAATTATAAGAAAAAGAACTGCTCACGATTTGAAGATTGCAAAAGACCGTTGCGAAATAGTGAAAGGTTTGATGATTGCAATCAAAAATATTGATGCGGTAATCAAAATTATAAAGACATCAGCTACAATTGCGATTGCAAAACAATCGCTACGAGAAAAGTTTAGTTTATCAGATGTTCAGGCTCAAGCAATTCTTGACATGCGTTTGAAAGCATTAACACATCTTGAAATAGACAAACTTGCTGATGAACTTGCCGCACTCGAAAAGCAAATTGCTGAACTCACCGAAATCTTAAATTCAAAACGCAAGCAACTTTCAATTGTCCGAAGCGAGATTTTGGAAATAAAAAAAGCACACAAGTCTGGCAGAATATCTGTCATTATGGGAGTGCAGGAAGAAAATATATCATTGCCAACGAATGATGAAAGTGTTCCATACCGTGAAGGTATTTTGACACTCAACTCACAAGGGCAGTTGAAATTTATGTCGCCAAAGAGCTTTACTCAAGGCTCAAAAGATACTGAAAATGCGGACAATCTTGCTGCCGTGGCATTAACCGTCAACAATTCAGGTTTTTTGTTTGCATTCACAAATTTTGGCAACATTGTAAGAGTGCCAGTCGATGCATTGCCTGAAAAGAAGTGGCGTGACAAAGCGATAAGCATTGGGCAAATGAATCCGGAAGTTAAAGTTGGAGAAAAGGTTGTCAAGCTGTTTTTCTTTGACCAAATGCCGATTGGTGAAGTTGTTTTGCTAACAAAAAAAGGTATGGTCAAACGCACAGATTGGAGCGAATATGTGGAACTACGCTCATTTGCAACTGCAATCAAATTGACTGACGATGAACTCATCAATGTTGTTTCGGCATCTGAAAAAGAGAATATTATGACAATAACCAAAAACGGCTTGTCGCTTATTTACGGCGTGTCAGATGTTCCGATTCAAGGAAGAAATGCGGGCGGTGTGAAGGGAATAAAACTTAATGATGATGATTTTGTGGCTTTTGCAGGATTAAGCGATGATGAGGGCGAAGTTGTCATAATCACCGACAAAGGGCTAGCCAAGAGAGTCATTATTCCGTCGCTTGATGTCAGCAACCGCTATCTCAAGGGAGTGAAAATCGTTGAACTTGGCGGAAGCAACGTATTCTTTGTTTCGATTGTGAAAATGCCGTATGATTTGGCGATAGTGTCGGGAGACACAGTCAAAATTGTCAATACTGAAGATATTCGCATAGACACAAGGACAACAAAAGGTAAATCTATAATCAAAGGTGGCATAACTGATGTAATTGCCTTGAAAACAAGCAACTAATTTTTTAAAGGTTTGAGAAAAAGACTAAGAAGCATAAAACATAAAAATAAAATATTGTGCTGAAAGAATATTGCGGTGACAAAATATTGAATTGATAGAATATTGCGGAGACAAACTTTTGTAATAATAAATGTTATATCAATAAAAAAATATGATTTTATGCCAAACAAAATATAAAAACAATATGCTAAATCAAAATATAAATAATAAATCAATATAAACAAAGGATAAATGACTCTCAGATTTTTTTGATTTGTAAACACTAAAATAGAAATGAGAGGCGGAGGGAAAATGGAAATAGGCTTTGATAGTGATAAGTATATTCAAATGCAAACTGAGCAAATCCTCAATAGGATTTCACAATTCGGAAAATTGTATCTTGAATTTGGCGGGAAATTATTTGATGATATGCACGCAGCAAGAGTTTTACCGGGTTTCGATAAGTCGGCAAAAATAAAACTTTTGACAGCTCTCAAAGATAAAGCAGAACTGATTATGTGTATCAGCGCAGCTGATATAGAAAGAAATAAAATTCGCGCAGATTTCGGTATAACCTATGGAAGTGAGGTCGCTAGACTTATCGACAATATCTCGGCTTTGGGTATAAAAATAAATAGCGTGGTCATCACACTATTTGAAGACCAGCAGGCAGCGATAAGCTATAAAGCAAAACTCGAAAATCGCGGGCTGAAAGTCTATGTACATCGCAAAACAAAGGGTTATCCATATGATGTAAACACGATAGTCTCTGATGAAGGTTATGGCGCAAATCCTTATATTGAAACCACAAGACCGCTTGTTGTCGTATCAGCCCCGGGCCCTGGAAGTGGAAAGCTTGCAACCTGTCTGTCGCAGATTTATCACGAGAATAAGCGTGGAGTGAAAGCAAGTTATGCAAAATTTGAAACTTTTCCGATCTGGAATATTCCGCTTTTGCATCCAGTCAATCTTGCATACGAAGCAGCAACGGCTGATCTTCAGGATGTCAACCAAGTTGACACTTTCCACTTTGACGCATATGGGAAAATGGCGGTAAACTACAATCGTGACATTGAGGTTTTCCCTGTAGTGAAATCAATTTTGACAAAAATTTTGGGTAATATCATATATCAATCGCCAACTGATATGGGTGTCAATATGGCGGGGTATTGCATTACAAATGATGAGGTATGTTGCAATGCGGCAAAACAAGAAATTATTCGCAGATATTTGAGAGGATATTGCGATTTGAAAAACGGTCTTGTGGATGAAAAGGCAACAGAACGACTTGAATTTTTGATGAGCAAACTCTCACTCAAGCCTGAAGACAGAGAAGTCTATTTACCATCTCATGTCAAAGCTAACAAAAGTAACGCCAATGCAATGGCAATTCAGTTGCCGGATGGCTCAATAGTGACAGGAAAGCGAAGTGAAAAAATGAGTGCGCCAGCAAGTTGCATATTTAATGCTGTCAAAAAGCTTGCAAATATCAAGCATCATGAAAATCTCATTTTGCCTGAAATTATTTCGCCGATAAGCGAACTTAAAATGAATGTTCTTCATGACCGTGACAGTGCATTGAGCTTGGAGGATGCATTGCTTGCTTTGTCAATATGTGCAAGCACGGATGAAGCAGCAAAAAAAGCAATTGATCAAATCAAAAACCTTGAGGGGTGTGAAGCACATTCAACAGTAATGTTGAAAGATGTTGATGAAGATACTATTAGAAAACTTGGAATAAATGCGACTTGTGACGCGAAATTTTTGTCAAACTACTTATTCAATGACTGATAA
>JAQUST010000001.1:80080-93832 GCA_028710495.1 Clostridia bacterium | reverse complement strand
AAGCGAGGTAAAAATGAAAGAACGCAAAGACATAAAAGAACAATATAAATGGCATCTGCAAGATATGATTGCCAATGAGCAAGAATGGGAGAAAGGTTTCGCCTCACTTTTGCCTGATGCAAAAGAGCTTGCACAGTTCAAGGGGAGTCTTGATAATGAAGACAAGCTATATGAGTTTTTGACCCGCAAAAGCGAAAATACAGCTTTGCTGACAAAGCTTTATATTTGGGCAAAAATGATGAAAGATGTTGACACTAGAAATTCAAAATTTCAAGCGATGAGTGACAGAATTGAAATGGAAGTTGTCAGTGTTTCTTCTATGTTTGCTTTTGTTATGCCAGAGCTTTCGAAGTTTTCTGATGAGAAACTCCGTGGTTTGATTTCAAATTCCCGTTTTGTAGACTATTCAGTTTTCTTCGAAGAAGTACTTCGTTCAAAAAAGCTTATTCTTTCTGAAAAAGAGGAAAAGATACTTGCAGAAGTAGGCTCATTCTCTGACAACTCAAAACTTGTGTTTTCAATGTTTGACAATGCAGATATCCGCTTCTCATCTGTCAAAGATGAAAACGGAAAAATGGTTGAGCTCTCACACGGAGTATATTCATTATTGCTTCAAAGTGGAAGCCAAAAGGTTCGTGAAGAAGCATTCAACTCAATGTTCAATGCATACAAATCTCACATAAATACACTTGCTGCAGTCTATGCAGGGAACGTGAAAAAAGATTGGTTTTATGCCAAACTACGTGGTTTTTCAAGTTCACTTGATTATGTGATGTATGGCGAAAACATCAAATCCACAGCATACCAAAAATTGCTTTCTGCTGTTGATTATGGGACAAAGCCTTTGCACAAATATATTGCATTGAGAAAGAAAATTCTCGGGCTTGAAACTCTCAATATGTACGACCTTTATTTGCCGATTGTCGAAAAACAAAATCTCGCGATGTCATACGAAAAGGCATTTGAGTTGGTCAAAAGCGCACTTAAACCCCTTGGTTCGGAGTATATCGGTTTGCTAGATAGTGCATTTAATGACGGATGGATTGATGTTTTTGAAACGCGCGGAAAACGCAGCGGAGCTTACTCATGGGGTACTTACGGAGTGCATCCATATGTACTTTTGAATTATCAAAAGACCACTCACGATGTCTTCACAATAGCTCACGAACTAGGGCACGCAATACACTCACATTATTCAAATCTTGCCCAACCTTTTGAGAAGGCCGAATATGAAATTTTTGTGGCGGAGATTGCAAGCACAGTCAATGAAGTTCTATTGCTAAAATATCTTTTGCAATCAGCTAAAGGCGAAATGAAAAAATTCCTTTTGTCATACTATCTAGATATGTTCCGCACAACACTTTTCAGACAAACAATGTTTGCTGAATTTGAAGCTGTCGCTCACACAATGGTTGAAAAAAATGAGCCGTTGACAGCTGAAGCTTTAAGTTCCAAATATCTTGAGCTCAACAAAAAGTATTATGGCAAAGCGGTAAAACACAATGATTTGATTGCATACGAATGGGCGAGGATTCCTCATTTTTACAACAGCTTTTATGTCTACAAATATGCAACAGGCATAACCGCCGCAGTTTCAATCGCAAACCGAATATTAAAAGAAGGTGATATCGCAGTTGCGGACTACAAGAAATTTTTGTCTGCAGGCGGAAGTCTTCCACCACTTGACATTTTGCGTTTGGCTGGAGTTGATATGGAAACTGATAATCCATTTGAAGTTGCGATGAAAGAGTTTGCGGACACAGTCGATCAGCTTGAAGAAAGCTTTAAGTAAAAAATCGAAAAGGAATACAATTTAAATCATAAAAATGGGAAAGAATAGCAAAGTATAATTTCCCTTGGATTATGCAAAAGAATATTTCCAGCATAAAATCGAAACAAGCTTAAGAAGATTTTATAACAAAAATTTAAAATGAGCTGATGAAGATTTTTGATTGCAAAAATCTAGAATAATATATTTACGAAATAGGAAACGAAATGAGAGAAAGCATCGACAATAAAATGACTAAGATTGTTACGAGAATAGTTGTTCTTGTTCTCATAGTTTCGTCCATATTTATTTTGACCGCCTGCAATGAGGAATTTGCACCGCTTGAAACAAAAAACTTTTATGCATATGTCATTGAAAGTTTTACAGAAGATGACAGCGCAAGCGCTTATGTGCGAATAGGTTTCACGAATGATATTGAAACAGAAAATATACTGACTGGTGTTGATGTTGTTTGTGAGAAATTAAACAAGCAAACATTTTGGTTTTCTTATGTTAAATATATCTATTCGGCAGACGGTGTTATATTGCGCTCAGCAGTTATGGATTATATCAATGCTACAGGTACTGATGAATTGAAAAATGTTGATATTGAAGACTTGAAAGTTTTGTATCAATATGCTACAATCTACAAATCAACCATCACAAACGGAAGCGTTGAAAAACAGGCGAACACATATGTTCATATGTGGGAATATGAATTGGACGAGAATATTTTGATTGATATTGAACTTCGAAACGAAATTCGTGCAAGTTGGTATCTTATAATTATGGCAACTGCGGTCGTTTTCCTTATGGTATTTGTGCCGCTCACGGTTGTCAGGTCGAAGAAGATAAAAGCAAATAAGATAGCAGGTGATAAAGCCATAGAAAACGACACTGCAAATCTTGCTCAAAAAGAAGATAGTGCAAAGACAGAAAGTGTTGAAAACAAAGATACGAATTCAACAAGCGAAACAATAAATAAAGAAGAAGATTAAAACAAAATCTATTTTTACAAATTTGCAGATAATTTTGCCAAAGAAAATACCGAATAATAATGCGGGAGAAAAAGATAAAATGGCTGAAACCCAATATAAAAAGAAAAAAGAAGCAGTTCTTTCGCGAGGTATGCCAAACAATATCGAAGCCGAACAGGCAGTGCTTTGTTCAATCCTTATTGACAATAGTGCAGCAGATTCTGTTGTGCCAGTGATAGCCATAGACGATTTTTATCTTTCCGCAAACCGCATTATTTTTGATGCAATGAAGCGAATAAACGATGAGTCAGTGCCGATTGACACCGTATCACTTGCCGACAAATTGACAATGATGGGCAAACTTGATGAAGTTGGGAGCATAAGTTACATAGCCAATTTATCCACAATTGTTCCAAGCTCTGCCAATGTACAGCATTATGTCGATATTCTAAAGCGTGACAGTTTGCTCCGCCGTGTTATTGATGCGGGTGTAAGCATAACCAAAAACGGTTATGGTGCAACGGATGGAGATGAAGCATTAGAATATGCAGAAGGTTTGGTTTACAATATTTCGCAAGAGCTTTCTCAATCCACATTGACACAAGTTGCAGAAGCTTGCGCTATTGCGTTGAAAGAAATTCAAGATGCGCAGATTGGGGCGGTCAATGATAGTTATATTATGTCAGGATTTCCGACATTTGATAAAATGACACACGGATTGAAGCCAGGCGAACTTATTTTGCTTGCTGCTCGTCCTTCCGTTGGTAAAACTGCATTTGCACTGAATATCGCGGCAAATGTTGTCATCAATGAAAAAAAGAATGTCGCAATGTTTTCACTTGAAATGCCAACAGTTCAGCTTGTCAAGCGTATGTTGACTTATATCGGCAATGTCAGCTCACAAAAAGCGAACACTGCACGAGCTTTATCAAATCCAGAATTTGCAAAACTGTATGGCGCATACACACAGCTACTCAATTCCAATTTTTTTGTTGACGACTATTCGCTCAACAGCCCATCTGACATACTGTCAAAGTGTCGCAGAATGAAGCGTGAACACGGTTTGGATTTGATAATAATTGACTATTTACAACTTATGGAAGCAGGCGGGAAAGGCTCGATAGAAAGCCGTCAACAGGAAGTCAGTCAAATGTCCCGTAGATTGAAAGTTTACGCAAAAGATTTGAATGTTCCGATTTTGGTTTTGTCACAAATGTCGCGTCAAGTTGAACAACGGCCGACTCACGAACCAAAGCTTTCTGACCTTCGTGAATCTGGAGCAATCGAACAAGATGCCGATATCGTTATGTTTTTGCACGACCCCTCAAAATATACAACTGGATTGCCCGAAAATAGAATTCAGCTTATCTTGGAAAAACACCGTAATGGTGCAAAAGGCACTATTGATTTGGATTGGGAAGGTGAAACAAGCACATTCCGTGAGTGTTCTGTGCAAGGTGGCGGAACAACTGCATCGACAACCACTTCGCCAAAGCAAGAAAAAAAGAGTGAGAAAAAAACAACTGCAGACAGCGGCAGTGTAGTAATTGATGAAGTTGGAGCATTTGATATCCCACCAATGCCAACAAACACACAGTTTGACGGATTGACTCCATCTCCTGCTGTTTTGGTAGCAAAAGAAGTTGAAGCAGAGAAAAAATCAGCAAAGAAAGGACTTTTGAGCAAAGCCTCGATGCCTTTTGTTGATGACTATGACAATAGACCGACAGACAATGACATACCCCCGGAAGATGAAGATGACGGTGATTTGCCTTTCTAAATCTTCCAAAACTATCTGAATTTTTCTAGAATTTAATACTTATAATAACTCTAAAAATATTACACTAGGAATATAAATTCTTGGAATAGTATTTCTTGAAAATATACACTAGGAATATTAACTCTTAAAATATTTACTCTTGGAATAATTACTCTTGGAATAATTACTCTTAAGAATATTTACTCTTGGTATATTTACTCTTGAAATACTTACTCTTAAGAATATTTACTTTTAGGAATATAAATTCAAAATTTAATACGCTCTGAAATAATCATACAAAAAATAATTTTAAGAATTTTTTCTTAGTATTCGATGTTATAGAGAAGTGAATTTATATTTGTTATTAGAAGAAATTTGTATTAGAAGAAAATTATCGTTGATGTAAATTTATATTTTTCTTTCAATGTTTTCTTTCAGATTGATTTGGATTTATATTTAAGTATTTCGATGCCTCTTGCTGAATAAACCGCAAGAGGCATTTTAATTTGCGCACATATATAAAATATATTGAAAATCAGTCAAAAATACATTTCGAAAATCAGTCAAAAATACATTTCGAAAAGCAGAAAAAATACATTTTTTGATTTACTAAATTTCAAGAACTTTTTCAATCAAACAGGAGTTTTGAGTAAGATAAAAAAATAAACAATAGATAAATATAGAAAATTTTTATGTGCGGTTGCTGTTCAAGGGTATAAGTGAATGAAATAATTCATATTATTTGGTATGTTTATTGATGAATTGAAAGCTAAATTTCCAGATGAATTGATTGCGGATTTTTCCTTCACTGTTTTTGGTGAAGGGCTTCTAGTTGGAACGGGTGTCAAATCGGTGTCTTATTTGTCAAGTGAAGAAATTAGATTGCGTGCAAACAAGAAAACCATAGCTGTTAGGGGGAGCAATTTGACACTCGCTGAAATAGGAGGATTTGAAATTGCAATAAAAGGAAAAATTTCTGCTGTTGAAATTATTGATTGAAATATAATGTTTGTATAAGAACTGTCGTCAAGAAATAAGTCTTGACAATGTTGAATAATAGCGAAAAATGAAGAAAAAACATATGTTTTACGGCAAAGTTAATATTGAAGTTGAAGGACTAAACCACGCAAAACTAATAGAAAATTTGCGTGCATCTTCTGTTGTCAAGGGAGTTGAAAGCAAAGCGCGCTCCCTTTCTTTTTGGTGCTATGAAAAAGATGAAATCAAGATTATTGCTATTTTGAAGCACATGTGCTACAATTATAAAATATTGAAAAGAAAAGGAATCGCGCCTGCACTCGCGCGCGTGTTTGCCCGCGTGGGCGTTGTTGTCGGGATAGTGATTTCTGTTGCTTTGCTTGTTTTATATCCTCGAATGGTGTTATCACTTGATGTGAATGACAGTGACTTTGAGTCACAAACTAAGGAAATAATGAGTGAAGAAGGGGTCAAGCAATTTGGCTTTTTGTGGTCACTTGATTGTGGAAAGTTAGAAGCAAAGCTTCTTGCTCTTGACGGGATATCATATGCAAAGGTTACACGGCAGGGCACTTCTATAGTAGTTCAGTTGGAGAGAGAATTGCCAAAACCTGAATTGCTGTTGGAATCAGGAAAAGCAGTCAAATCAAAGAAGCGGGCAACTGTTACTCGCACAATAGTTTATGCAGGCACGGCAGTTGTGAAATATGGACAAATTGTGGAAGTGGGCGAAGTGCTGATTGACGGATACATTCTAGTAGGCGAAGAAAAGGTGAATAGCTACGCAAGCGGAGAAGTTTACGGCAAGATATATATAGAACGCAAAGTGTTTTTTGCCAAAGAAGAATGGCAAGACGATGTTGGAAGAGTCGAACAGCAAGAACGCACTGCTCAGCTTATGGTGGAGTCAACATTCACAAATGGCGAAATTGTGACCGACAAATGGTTTGCACACAAGACAACTGAAGAAGGATACATAGTCACGGTAATTTTAGAATGTGAAGTTAAAATTAGCGGATAACAATTATAGTTCAATATATAGAATAAGTGACATACTAGACGAGCAAAAGATATTATCGAATTAAAATAGTTAAAGAAATAGGCTTAAAATCAAGATATGTTCGCGACAAATACTTCACTTGACGAAGCTATAAAACAAGCTTGTAACTCTTAAAATCAAGATATATTTGCATACGAATAATATACAAAATGTAAGATTATCGAAGTGTATTGCCTCTGTGGGCGTATGAGTCAAACACCAGATACAAGAAACTAACGTACAAACGCACTAAAGAAAATCTGCGGGAAAACCGCGCAAATAGAAGAATTGCCATTTTGGCAAAGGGGATACTATGGAGGAAACCAATACAAATTTGGATGAAAAGAGAGAAAGGATAAAATTTATTGTTCTCAGCCAAATTCCAATGATTATCGCAACTTGCGTGATAAGCTTGTTTGCTTTGTTTATTTTCTCTGATAATTTTGTTGCCGAGTTTATTGGGCAACGCATTCCTATGACTGTAGGATTGTTTGTTTCAAATTACTTTATTTTATTCTGCTTATTTTTTGCTTTGCTTGTTTTCGACAAAGAAAAATTTACGCGCGCAAAAGATTTTTTACTGATAGTTATTGCGATTGCAATAACATATATTGCATGCGTGGCGGCTGTTGATTTTTTGAATGTATATGCTATTCCGATTGCACTTTGTGGATTGCTCATAGCGATTTTGATTAGTGCAAAGTCAGGTATTTGCAGCGTGATTTTGCTTTCTATGCTATTGTTTGTTGCGTGTATGTTCAAGGGTAGTTTTTCACAATTCACATCGCTTAGCGTGACAACTGCAATCATTTGCAATACTCTTGCATCGCTCAATATTATTTATTTCGTTTCCAAACACTACACAAGAATTAAATTTTTGCTATACGCATTGATTGCAGGACTGATTTCGTTGCCGTTTGTTATCGCTTCAACTTTAGCAACAGGGATTTTAGACATTCAGTTGCTGTACAATGTTTTGTGGGCAATCGCTGCAAACTTTATAGCAGTTTTATTGTTTATGCCGTTGCTTGCGGTGTTTGAAAGCGCTTTCAATATTGCCGATGACTTTAGACTTGATGAGATAAGCAATCTAAATCAACCGCTATTGAAAAGGCTTGCAAGTGAAGCTCCAGGCACATTCAATCATTCACTGGTTGTTGGAACTTTGGCTGAAAGTTGCGCAATGGCAATCGGAGATAATCCACGGCTTGCAAAAGCAGGCGCATATTATCACGATGTTGGAAAGCTGAAAGCTCCGACATATTTTGTTGAAAATCAATCTGATTATAATCCACACGACGAGCTTATACCTGAAGTCAGTGTAAGCATGATAACTTCACACACAATGTTCGGCGAAATTTTGAACAGGCAGTATAGATTGCCTGAAGAAATAGTCAAAATTTCAAAAGAGCATCACGGCACAGCTCCTGTTGGGTATTTTTATCAAAAGGCACTGAAACTTACAGAGGGCACTCTATCCGTAGCCAATTTTGTTTACCCGGGGCCAAAACCATCTACAAAAATCTCTGCTATCATTATGATTGCTGATACCACAGAGGCCGCTTTCCGTGCATATATGCCACCAACAAAAGAAGAATTTTTGGCTAGGATTGATATGCTCGTAAATGAAAAAATGAATTTGGGGCAATTTGATGAATGTCCGATAACAATGCATGACCTTGCTGTCATAAAGCAGACAATTATCAATGTATTGCCATCAATTCATCACAGCCGTGTCAATTACGAAACCGAAAAGAAGCCTGTTGCAAAGAAGAAGGTAAAAAACAAATGATAGAGTTATGCGGTGCGTCAAAACAAGAGTCAAAGCTAATAAAGAAAGTATACAAGGCGACTCTTTCACATTTCAAGCAAAAAGATATTTTCAAGGCGGAAATATGTTTTGTTTCTGAAACCGAAGTTCAAGAACTAAATCTTGAAAAGCGTGGAATTGATAAAGTGACAGACGTTCTGAGTTTTCCGTTTTTGCAAATAGAAAAGCTGCCGGTAAGTCGTGCGGACTTCTTTGCATCCGATTGTGATAAGTGCGGACGGGTGTTGCTAGGTTCGCTAGCTATTTGCAGAGAACGCGCGATTGAGCAATCCAAAGATTACGGACATAGCGTTGAGCGTGAAATATCTTTTTTGACAGCACACGGATTGCTTCACCTTTTGGGATTTGACCACGAGGAAGGCAAGGCTCAAGAAAGTGAGATGTTCGAAATTCAGGAAAGCATATTGAAAAATTGTAAAATGTTCCGCTAAACTATCAAAAGAAAATATTTGAAAAACAAACATAAGTAAGAAAGGATAAAAATGAAATCTGGATTTATTTCGATAGCTGGCCTCGCAAATGCAGGCAAATCAACTCTTATAAACTCATTGGTCGGTGAAAAAGTTGCCATAGTTTCGTGGCGTCCACAAACGACTCGTGATAGAATCTTAGGAATTCTCAACGGCGATGGCTATCAAATCGCTTTTGTTGATACCCCCGGAATGCACAAAGCCCGTAATCAGCTTGGAGAATATATGATGAAATCCGTCGAAGTCAGTTTGAAAGACAGTGACGGTGTGATTTATGTTATTGATGCCGGACGCGGTGTTTCATCTGAGGATGAAAAATTTTTGAATGAGTACACAACAAAAATTAATGTGGTTGTCGCGCTCAACAAAGAAGACGCGGTCATTCGCGAAACCTTGTTTGCGTGTCTTGAAAAGCTTGGTAGCTTTCCTGCAATTTGTGCTATTGTGCCAATTTCTGCAAAGAAAGGTAAAAATGTTGACGCGCTGAAAAATGAAGTAGTAAAAATTCTGCCTGAGGGTGTTGAACTTTTCCCTGAAGATATGTACACCGACAAGTCAATGCGTTTTATGACTCAGGAAATCATAAGAGAGAAGGCATTATATTTGCTAGACAAAGAAATCCCATACGGAATTGGTGTCGAAGTGATAAAGTTTGAGTTGCGTGACGACAAACCTATCTATGATATTTGTGCGGACATTGTTTGCGAAAAAGAGTCTCACAAAGCAATTATCATCGGGAAAGGCGGTTCTATGTTGAAAGAAATCGCTACGCAGGCAAGAATCGATATTGAAGAAATGGTTGATTCAAAAGTGTTTTTAACACTGTTTGTTAAGGTGAAAACAGATTGGAGACAAAGCGAATATATTATGAAAGAGCTCGGTTACAACAAAAAAGACCTCAAATAATTATCAAGCAAAATCAGTAAGTATTGACTTGAAAAATTGTCATTTTACAAGAACAAGCAACCGATAAGAAGTTTTGCAAGTTAGCTACTAAGCGTTTTGCAATGCTAGCAACAATATAGATAAATCGTTATTCATTTTGAAGTGAATAAAAATTGTGAAAAAAAATGAGTGAAACTTTCAAGGCAACAGCAATATGCACTCGGGTGGTTGACTATCGTGAAAATGATAGACTGCTTGAGTTGTGCTCACTCGAACACGGCAAAATAACTGCCGTAGCACGGGGCGCAAAAAAGGCTAGCGCCAAACTCAAATTTGCCACAAGTCCTTTTTGTTTTGGGGATTATATGTTGATAGGTACAAATGGCAAATATATTGTTTGTGACTGTGTTGAAATCGAGAGTTTCAGCGCAATAACAGAAGATTTGAACAGCTATTATGTTGGCTTTGCGATGTTGGAAGCACTTTCAAAAACCTTGATTGCAGGTCAACCAAACAGCGAAGCAGTTCTTGCTGTTGTGCGCGGGTTGAAATCAATTTGTTTTGATGATATTGAACCATATTCAGCTTTTAATAATTGCTTGCTGGTGATACTTGAATCACTTGGTTACAATTTGGATTTTTCAACGTGTTCTTCATGTGGTTGTGTCATTGATGGAGATGCTGTTTTCAGTGTTGCAGATGGCATAATATGTGAACACTGTGGAAGCTACGATGGAATTAAACTTTCACGAAACATTGTAAAGTGTTTGCATCATCCGATTGAATGTGAAGATGAAAGTTTATCAAAAATGGCAAATATTCTGCTCCGTGATATTGTTTATCTTATGTTGAATGTAAAAATAAATTGCCTTAATACGGCGTTATAGGCACAGGTACTTTATTTTTCGAAAAAAGATTATTAGATAATCGGAAATATTGAATACAATAGTCAGCGATAAAAAGTTGAAGAAATCAAATTAGGACAATGCAAAACTTGGAATAAGATTTATAGGCATTGAAATAAAATTCAAATAGCGTAGTAACATACTGGGCACAAAGGAAGTTGAAATGAAAAAAGGTTTAGCATTGATATTGGTCGTAATACTCGTGGTGGCAAGCTCAGCGCTTCTTCTTTCGGCGTGCAATAAAAATGAAACGAACTACCTTGATGTATATGTAAATTATGATACTGTCAATGAATTTTCGAAAATGGAAAGTGTTGTAGCTTTTCCTGTGGGATATTCGCTCTATCTTTCAAACAGTGATTATTATCATTCCAGTTCTGACTACGGCTATCAGCAAAGTTTAGACGGTTTTATTATCACTAATGGAACATCAGGGTCTTATGCATTGTTGAATTTCATAAAATCAGGTGACACTACTCCGTTGCTTGGCACATTTGAAATTATTCAAATGCAAGTCCGTTACGGTTTGATAGCGGTTATGACAACTGGACTTTCAATAGGTGTGTACGACCCGGCAAAAGAAGAATGGGTTTTGCCACTTGTTGATGCAAAAGTTGTGTCTGCATCGCTTACAGCTTCAATCGAACTTTATTGCAAAATTATGTCAAAAGATTATATTGCAGTTTCACCAACAGCGGATGTGTATATAAAAACTATATCCAACGGAAATACATCTTACAACACAAAAATGTCAATATACAGCGTAGAGAAAAAAGCTATGGTTGGGCGTGTTGAAACTTCTATGAAAGCCTTGACTTATCTTGAGGGCTTTGACAACTATGTAGTAGTAACAGGTGATGTAAGCTCAATCAATTATAAACAGGTAAAAATAGTAAAACTGAATTCTGATGCAGTTGAAACTCCTTCACTTGCAATTTTTGAACCTACAGCCAAAGGTATTTTTACCGCTTTTTCAACAAACGACACGGATGGTATTGAGGCTACTTATTTCGGTAACGGAAAATTTTTGATACATCAGGAAACAGCAGGGACTGAGTCTGCTTATTTTTATAAAGAGGAGACTGAAGTAGAAAATTCCTACAAGTATTGGCAGGTTTATCGTTGGATTTATCAAGCGGACACGGACACTCGAACAATATACGAATCTAATGTTTTGATGCTATCAATAGTAAATGAATATTATCAATATTCAAGCAATAAAGACTTTGATGCCGCTACATTTCTAAATTCAGGATATTCATATGTCGGATATGCGCTTTATCGCAATGCAGACAAAACTGTGGATTATGACCAGTTCATTGTTGACCGTGATTTCAATATTGTTCTTTCACTGTCGCACAACTTCGGAATGAACTTTGAAACTCAGACTGAAGTTACTTCCACAAGCTTTTATGAACTCGTTTTGACTTATGCGGGGGATAAGGGTGTTGTGCAGATTGGCACAGGTATTATGCGTTTGTATGACCGCAACGGAGCTGCCGTTTGTGAAAATTCGGAAAACGAATATACCAGTGCAACCTACAACGATGGTATGACAGTTTGTTCAATACTTGACACCGTAAATTCAACTTCAAGCACAAAAGCATATTTATATGGCGCAATCGATGAAAAAGGTGAAATCACCGTTCCGTTTATCTATAACAAACTGACAATCTTTACTGGCTTCTATGCAATTGGTGAACGCAAAATTGATAATAAAACAGCAGTCGTGCTTGTTGGTAAAAACGGATATGAGACTCAACTTGGATATAATTCAGTAGCCAACACGGATTATAGTTTGAGATTTAATTCTGCTGGTAGTGCTATATATAAAACAGGTTGCTATGCCTACTTCTCGGGAGAAGGTGACGACCTTCTTTATGGAATAAAGAATACAAACATCAGCGTAAACAGCAATGTGATTTGTGAACCGAAATTTACACAAATAATTCTATATAGTCCATTAAAAGGTTTTGGACAGGTTTATGCCGTCGTAAAAGAGAATGGAAAAGACTATATGGAAGTCTACAAACTAAGCTAACTAAAAATGTATGACCATTGAAGGACTTAATACTAATCATGAAAACTGAAATAGTGCCACAAAAAAAGGGATTTGCAAAAGCCGTTGAACTTATAAACTCAGGAGAACTTGTTGCCTTTTCAACTGAAACGGTTTACGGGTTGGGCGCAGACTTTTCGAATTCAAAAGCTGTGGCTAAAATATTCGAAGCAAAAGGCAGACCGCAGGATAATCCGCTTATAGTTCATCTTGCAAAGGCTGAAGATGCAGAACTTGTAGCTATTGATATTCCGTTGGAGTATTATGCGCTTGCAAAAAAGTTTATGCCAGGGCCTTTGACTATTGTGCTAAAAAAGCGCAGTAATGTTCCTGATGTTGTCACCGCCGGCGGAAGCACGGTTGCTGTCAGAGTGCCAAAAAACAAAACCGTAAGAAATTTGATTGCTTTATCTCATCCTTTGGCAGCTCCAAGCGCGAACCGCTCAAAGCATATTTCTCCAACTACGGCAGAGCATGTTGCTCTAGATTTGGATGGAAGTGTAAGTTTGATTTTGGACGGGGGCGAATGCAAGGTGGGCATTGAGAGCACGGTGCTTGATTTGACTTCAAAAAATCCGACAATACTTCGACCAGGTGCTGTAACTGCTGATATGCTTTTGACAGTGCTTTCATCGGTGAGTGAAAAGCACTCGACGAAAATTAAAGTGGCAAAGTCGCCAGGTATGAAATATGAACATTATTCTCCAATCTGCGAAACAGTTATGGGAATGACAATAAACTCAAGCCGTGATGCTTATGACAAAGCGCAAAGTGAAGGTAAAAAACCTGTCTATGTTTGTTTGCACAATGCGAAAATTAAATTTGGACATCGTGATACTGTTGTACTCGGAAAAACTATAAAAGACTATGCGCGGAATTTTTACGGAGCGCTTCGTTATGCTGAAACTATATATGACTATATAATTATCGAAGCCCTCGATGAGTCAGGACTTGGAAATTCGGTTATGAATAGAGCGACTAAATCCGCAGGTGGAAAGTTTGTTTAGAATTTATTCAATTAAGATTGAAAGTTAATTTAGATCGAAAGCTAATTTGATTGAAAGTTAATTAAGATTGAAAG
>JAQUST010000001.1:52383-79980 GCA_028710495.1 Clostridia bacterium | reverse complement strand
TAATTAAGATTGAAAGTTAATTTTGTCAGAGAAAAGAATTGAAAAATTGATTTGGATTTTGTTTTGTTATTTGTTTGTAGTTTTGTTTTGACTAAATAAAAGTAAAACCAATTCTTTGAAAAGAGTTTTGGGCTTTATTTTTTTTGTTATATTTTTGACTATATAAAAGTATCACTCGTGGTGTTTGCATTTGGCTATTATTAGTTGCTAATATCTCGCGATAGAGGAGGAATTATGAAAGTTTTGTTTGTTTGCACAGGCAATACATGCCGCTCACCAATGGCTGAAGTAATGTTCCGCGATTATTTGAAAAAGCAAGGCATAAAAAATATTGAAGTTTCATCTGCCGGTTTGATAGGCGGTGGGAAACCTATGGCAGAAAATTCGAGAATAGTTTTGAAATCAAAGGGTTTGTCGGGAAAGGATTTCATCTCAAAACTAATCACAAATGAAATATATCAAAATGCTGATATCATTTTTGCTATGACAGAAAACCATAAGAAAGAATTATTTGAGCAATTTGGTATAAAGAAAAATGTCTTCACGATAAAAGAGGTTAGTGGAGGGGATGAAATATTTGATCCTTATCATTTGGAATTGCCTTTCTATGAAATGGTTGCAGGGTTGTTAGAAGTTGCTATTCCACGCCTTAAAGACTGTATTTTAGAAGTCGCAAATTAGAAGGGGACTGAATATAAAACTAATATAATAATATATACAAAACGCACCTATTTAGGTGCGTTTTTTTTGAATTTGTTATTTAGGATTTTTTAGTTCGCACAATAATTCTTTGAATATTTTGATATGTAATTCCTCATCCAAGATTATTCGCTCAATCAAAAGCTTTACTTGCTCTTCTTGCAAATTCAAGATTGTTCTTTCGTAATTCAAAATGGCCAATTCTTCACCTGCAATGTTCTTTTCAATAAATCTAATTGGGTCTACTGTGTAGTCAACATAGCTTCCATTCCAATAATTCCGACCAGCCATAATAGGATAGCCGCCCAACTTATAGATAGCTTCTCCCAACATTTCGTGATGATGCATTTCGGCAATGCCAATATGTTCCAAAATATAGTTTAGCGATTCATCTTGCCAGCTTATGTATGCTTGATATGAATATGTAAGTATTGCTGTGAGTTCTCCAGCCGCTCCTCCATAGTTTGGCATCAAGAGTTTTGCATCGTGTAAATTTTCAACAGGGATTATCTCTGGGTAAGGCAATTCACTTGCAAATTTTGTTATATCCATAAATGCCTCCGAGCGTTATTGTTTTATTATATGCAAAAAACACCGCAGATGTTAGTGCGATATTTTCAAGATTATTTTAGAAAATAATTAAATGTAAATTTGATAAGGTTGCAAAAAGTAAATCATGACTACGCCGGTTGCAATCAAGAGTGCGAGGAAAGCAAATTGCGCAAAATAAAACTTTTTCGAAAAGTTTTTTTCCGTGTCGTATTTTGAATAGAATTTTGTGACCATAAAGTTCGACATTGTAGATACAGGACTGCCAAATTTGCTTACGCAAGCACCGGTTATAAATGCATAGTGGTTTGTGGTGAATTTTGACAGCAACAGGGCAGAGGTTGTGTTCGAAGCAAGCTGTGCCAGCCCGACTGTAAGGAAAAATTCGTTGCCTGTTAGTATGCTTGTCAAAAAAACGTCAATTGCTTCTATACGTGATAGATTTCCTGCCAATATGAAAAATGCAACAAACATCACAATGATAGAGTATTTTGTTTTTTTGAACACTAGCCGATCAGAAAGAAGCAGTGAAACAATGACAATTGGCACGACAATGTAGTAAAGATGGATTGTGTCGACAAAATCGAAAATCGCGAGAACAACAAGCACAAACAGTGTAAAATAAAATGCAAGTTTACCTTTTGGAAGTGAACGGCGACCAGTATCAATAGGGCTTATTTCTTCTTTTTTAGTAAGCAGACAACAGACAAGTATGCCGCCATAACCTGCCAAAGCTAGAGGCCATAAATTTGCAGCGAACCAAAACGGCGATAAGTTGTAGTAGTCAAAAAAGTATAAGTTTTGCGCAGTCCCTATTGGTGACAAAACAGGAGACAGATTGCAACCTAAAGTCATCAATATGAGCACTTTAGGCAAATATTTTTCTTGATGTGCCATTTGCAGCAATACAATAGTAAAAGGAACAAAAGTAACGATTGTTACGTCATTTGTCATTACCATAGCAAGTATTGTTGGAAGGAACACCAGCAAGGTCACAAGAGAGCGCATATTGCTGACACGCTTTAAGATAGCAGCAGACAAAATTTTGAAAACTTTTGTATTTTTGAATGCTTCAACAAGCATCATAAGAGCTAGCAGGCAAAAAAGAGTTTTATATTGGATATAATCGAGGTAACCCGCATCCGGGGGCACAAAAAAACAAGTGATCACTGCAGCAATCACCGAAAAGACGACAATAATATTTTTTTTCATCATCAAACCTAAACGCTTGAAAAAAACATTGAAAAATTCTTTTACTGTCATTTGGGAACTGTATTCACCCAAAAAGCTTGCCATATTTTCCTCATTGATGAATTATACTACATATAAATAAAGAATTCAATACTATGTTGATTTTATTTTAACAAAATATTGCTAAAATGCTTGTCATTTCAATAGTGCTATGTTAAAATTCTTATGCTAGTAAACAAATTGGAGACAAATCTAAAAATGATAAACAGCCTTAATTACATTTTGTCGGTGATACCAAACACGATAAATATGACTTATGAAACACAAAGTGCAATAAAACTTGCGCTTATGATAGTTATGTTGGTTTTTGCAATTGCAATGATAGTTATTGTTATGATGCAACGCGGAACTACTGATAATGTTGGCGTTATAACAGGTGCTACCGATACTTTCTACGGAAAAAACAAAGCAAAATCCAATGAAGGTCGTCTCAAGAAAATCACATATGCCATTTTTGTTCTTATTTTGGTCACATCAGTTGTTTACTTCGTCATTTCTCTTGTCAATGTCGGTGTGGTAGCTGCATAAAAGAAAGGCAAAAAATTTAACAGTGAATTCAGAGGCGACAAAATCGCCTCTTTTTTTATTTTATAATAAAAATTTATAGAAATATTGAATGTAGTTGGCTCGTTTGTTATAAAACACTAAAACTTGAGTTCACGTACACTCAACAAAACAGGACAAAAATCTACTAAAAAATAGTAGTATATCTCTTTGAGATATTGTATAATAACTAATCAATGGAAAAAATTATTGCAACAAACAAAAAAGCGTATCACGAGTATTTTGTCGAAGATACTTATGAGGCGGGCATAGCGCTCGTCGGTTCTGAAGTTAAATCTATCCGATTAGGGCAGGTCAATCTTCGCGACAGTTACGCTGTTGTAAAAAACGGTGAAGTTTTCTTGTTTGGCGCCCACATTTCTCCATACGAAAAAGGAAGCATTTTCAATGTTGATGCTAGAAGAACACGCAAACTGTTGCTCAATAGAGTCGAAATCAACAAAATCAAAGGCAAAATTGACCAGAAAGGGTACACTCTTGTACCTCTAAAATTGTATTTTAAACAATCACTTGTCAAGATAGAATTGGGACTTTGCAAAGGTAAAGAGCTTCACGATAAGCGCGCAGCAATAAAACAACGCGAAGAAAAACGCACGGTTGACCGTGTGCGTAAAGAATACAACACAAAATAGATAAATAGACTCCAGACAATTCGTTGAGAGCGTAGGGATTTAATAAGATTTTGAGTATCAATATTTTGCTAATTTGCAGTTCATAAGCAAAATTATATTGAAAGCTCTAGATATTGAAAATCTAATCGTTATTAACTAATCGGTTAAGGAGGCGGAGGAAGTTTTTATGAAAAAGGGTACTGAATGTGTGCAAGGCTCTTACAATCCAAAGAATGGGGACGCGAGAGTTTTGCCACTTTATCAAAGCACAACTTTTGTTTATGACACTGCAGAACAGCTTGCATTTTTGTTTGATTCACTAAAAAGCGGACATATTTATTCAAGAATTTCGAATCCAACTGTCGCTGCTTTTGAAGAAAAAATAGCTATGCTTGAGGGCGGAATTGGAGCAATGGCATGTGCTAGCGGAATGAGTGCTACTATGTTTGCAGTATTGACCGTTGCAACAGCAGGCGATAATATTTTGAGTCTTTCAACAATTTATGGCGGCACATATAATTTATTTTCAACGACACTTCCAAAACTGGGAATAAATGTTCGTTTTGTTACACCAGATATGACTGATGAGCAAATTGACGTGCTTGTTGATGACAGGACGAAAATGCTATTTGGCGAAACTATTGCAAATCCTTCAATACAAGTGCTAGATTTTGAACGCTTTTCAAAAATAAGCAAAAAATACGGAATTCCATTCGCTGTCGACAATACACTTGCAACTCCGATTTTGGTGCGTCCTTTTGAACATGGCGCAAATATTATAATTCATTCCACAACAAAATATATCGATGGTCACGCAAGCTGTGTAGGCGGTGTGGTGATTGATGGAGGCAACTTCAAATGGGAAGGCAATCCTCGCTTCACTGACTTTTGCACACCTGACCCAAGCTATCACGGAACTATTTATATCGAAGAGGGTGGAGCGGCGGCATATATTTTGAAGGCAAGAATGCAGTTTATGAGAGATATCGGCGCAAACATGAGTCCGTTTAATGCATACCTGACAAACCTTGGTTCTGAAACTCTGGAACTCCGCATGGAAAGACACAGTAAAAATGCGCTTGCCGTTGCAAAAATGCTAGAGAAACATCCTAAAGTTGAATGGGTGCGTTATCCAGGTCTTGAGAACGACAAGTATCACGAGATGGGACAAAAGTATTTCAAAGGCGGTTTCAGTGGAATGATAGCTGTTGGAATAAAAGGTGGAAAAGAAAATGCTGCGAAGTTTATGGAAAACCTTAAGCTTCTAAAAATTGTCACACATATTGCAGATACAAGGAGCTGTGTGCTTCATCCTGCGACAACAACGCATCGCCAACTAAGTGATCAAGATCTTATTGATTGTGGCATTTCGAGCAGTCTGGTGCGCTTATCAATCGGTATTGAAGATGTTGATGATATCATTGCCGATATTGAGAATTCACTTGCTACTTTATAGCAAAAATAGTTATTAACAGCAAATAAATAGTGATAAACACAGTAAGAAATAATTTTGACAAACTATAAGTAATAAATTGCTCTAAACTCATTTTTCAATGTATGTGATATAAATTGCAAAAAGAATGTGCTTTAGAATTCTAAAAAAAGTGTTGTTTATTTTGTTTCGAAGTTCGAAAATATGTTTTGTGATAAAAATATTTTATTCAATAAAAATAGCTATGCAAATTGTGTGCGTAAAAGTAATTTTCTTTTTATTAGATAAAATTGTGTATCAAAATTTATGCGAAAGCTATAGAAGAAAAGAAAGATAAAGGAACAAACAAATGCCAATTATTATACCAAAAGACTTGCCGGCGTATGACAGTTTGAAAAAAGAAAAGATATTTGTTATGGATGAAAATCGTGCAGGAAAGCAGGATATTCGTCCTATTCAAATAGCTATTCTCAATTTGATGCCAACAAAAGAAGAAACTGAGACACAGCTTGTCAGGCTTTTGTCAAATTCTCCTTTACAAATCAAAATTACTTTCATAAACACTGCAACATACACTGCAACGCATACTTCTACAGACCATATGCAAAGATTTTATCGTAGCCTGGATGAAGTCAAACAGATGAAGTTTGATGGAATGATAATCACAGGTGCGCCTGTTGAAACTCTAAAATTTGAAGAAGTGGCATACTGGAATGAGCTTGTAGAAATTATGAATTATGCGGATAAAAAAGTCACTAGCACAATATATATTTGTTGGGGAGCACAGGCTGCATTATATCATCATTTTGGCATAGGCAAAATGCCGCTTGACAAAAAGCTGTTTGGTGTATTCCCAACATCTGCAAATGTACAAAACGATATGCTTTTGAAAGGAATGGATGATGTGTTTTATATTCCGAACTCACGCCACACAAGAATTGATGAAGAAAAAGCGCGCAATTCAAAAGAACTTAGAATACTTGCAGAAGGTGAGGACAACGGAATTGCAATAATGAAAACTCCCGACAACAAAAAGTTCTTTTTCACGGGGCATAGCGAATACGACCGTGACACTTTAAAAAAGGAATATATGCGTGATGTTGAAAAAGGACTTCAAATTGATGTTCCGCAAAATTACTTTTTTGAGGGTTCAACAAAGCGTGTGAATATGAGCTGGAAATCTACTGCAAATTTACTTTTTTACAACTGGTTGAACTATTATGTCTATCAGGTCACACCCTTTCAACTGGAAAAAATCTAAAATTGAATTTTTGCAAAAGAAATAAAAAATAATGACTTATAGAAAAAATTCAAATAAAGAATCCAATAGTAAAAATATTTTAATATAAATTATTGAATGAAAAAAAGAACAAGTGAAAACTTGTTTTTTTTAATATAAGATTTAATGTTTTAATTACCGCAACAGAACCCGCAACAGAACCCGCAACAGAACTCGCAACAGAACTCGCAACAGAACCCGCAACAGAACTCGCAACAGAACTCGCAACAGAACCCGCAACAGAACCCGCAACAGAACCCGCAATAGGATTGCAACTAAAAATTTCAATTTTATATTACAAAAGAAGATTAAAAAAATTGTGTTTTTATAATTTAATTCTAAATATTCAAGTTACTAATCAAAAAATTTTCATACTATGCATTTATAAACCGCAAGTTGAGAAACTGCATATTTACAAATGATTTTTTAAAAAGCTGAAACTTTTTTATATTGGGTTACATATATTTGAAAAATTGAGGTAATTATGCTTTCAGAATTTCCATATAATCGACTTGCTGTAAAACAATATGCGACCAAATGGTCACTTTCGCGCAATCCGGCTTATTATAATTTTGATAATATTGGTGGAGATTGCTCAAATTTTGCTTCTCAGTGCATATATGCAGGAAGCAAAGTAATGAATTATACACCTGTGATGGGTTGGTATTATCATAATCTCGCAAATCGTTCACCGTCATGGACAGATGTACGTTTCTTATACAATTTCCTTGTAAACAATAAATCTGTTGGGCCATATGGAATTTTGGTAGACAAAAATGATATTGAAGTGGGAGATATTATTCAACTCGGAAATGAAGCGGGTCAATATTACCATACAACTGTAGTTATGTCAGTTGATGATGAAATATTAGTGGCAGCACACACTTTCAACGCATTAAACAGACCGCTATCAAGCTACTATTATGAAAACATTAGGTATATTCATATTCTTGGTGTGCGAGAATTTATATAAGCTTGCAAAAAGCTATATAGGCTTGCGATAGCGTATATAGTTTTGCAAAATTTACATAGGCTTGCTAAAATTTGCATAGTCTTACGGAAATTTGTATGGGTTTGCGGAAAATTACTTTGGATTACGAAAAATTGCATAGTATTAAGGAAATTTATATCTGGTTGCGGAAAATAACAAGGCTTTCAAAAATCTACATTTCATGCGAAATTTTTTTTGTCAATTTTCGAGGTAGGTTTTTGAAAAAATCAAAGTCGATATTTAACAAAACAAAAAAAAGATCATGCCAACAATCTTGGCAAATCTCGAAAAACGAATACTGTTTATTAAGCTTGATTACAATTCTGAAGTATTTTTTTTGTAAAAAATAATACGAACTCCGATATTACAGGGTTCGTATTATCATTGTTTGGTGCCGGTGAACGGACTTGAACCGTTACGTAGTCACCTACACAGGATTTTGAGTCCAGCGCGTCTGCCAATTCCACCACACCGGCTTGTACCTTTGCTAATATATCACACGCCAAAGCAAAATGCAAGAGATTTTGCGTACGCTATGCAAATTTTTTTCAATCAAAAATTGCAGTCATCTGGATGACTTCCAAGTTGCCCGATTTCTTTTATGCTGTCAAGAGCGGACATTTGCTTGGGAGTGAGATTGAAATCGAAAACTTCCATATTTTCTGAAATGCGTGAAGGCGTCACAGATTTTGGCAGTGGAGTAAATTCCTTTTGCAAGCACCAACGAATAAAAATTTGTGCTGGTGTTTTGTCGATGTCTTTCGATATTTCTTGTACGATTTCATTATCAAAACCTGTTCCCTTGCAAATAGGGCTCCAAGCCTCCAAAACTATGCCGTTTTCGCGGCAAAAGTTGACAGTTTCTTGTTGATGATATCCGACATGTAGCTCAATTTGGTCAACCATAGGCTTTATATTGCAGTTGTCAAGCAAAGATTTTAAGTGATGAGGCAAAAAGTTGCAAACTCCGATTGCTTTTGCAACTCCGCCTTCATAGAGCTCTTCTAATGCACGGTAAGTGTCCAACATTTTGGACGGGTAAGTTGACTTAAAATCCTTAGCGACAGGCCAGTGCACAAGATACAAGTCAACATAGTCGGTTTTCAATTTTTTAAGTGAATCCTCAAATGCACGCATTGTAGAGTCATATCCTTGATGAGTGTTCCAAACCTTGGTCGTGAGAAAGATATCTTCACGCTTTACTCCGCTGTTTTTTATGCCGACACCGACTCCGTTTTCATTGTCATATATTTGTGCGGTGTCTATATGGCGATAGCCAAGAGTTAGAGCTGTACGCACTCCGTTTATGCAAACATCTCCGTCAGGTGTCCGCCATGTTCCATAGCCAAGACAAGGTAAAACTTTGCCATTTGCTAATAATTTTCCGTCAGTCAATGATTTGAACATATCAAACCTCCACTACATATAATTGTAGCATTCTTTGATTTCTAATTCAACATTAAATATTTTTTGTAAAATTATAAAAATTTGTCGTAAAAAACAGGTGGCAGTAAAACTGAGCGAAGAATAGAGAAAATAATAAATATTGCACCGATGATGAGTGATGGAGTGACAATCTCCATGCCCATTGCAACTGAAAATACCGTTGCAAAAACAGCTTCCAGGCAGGCGACCATTGATACAGTTGTGGCAGAGAAATTCTTTTGCGCAAGAGTTTGAATGAGATATGCAAAACCTGTGCTGAAGATTCCCAAAAACAACACCGAAATTATCATAAACTGAAAGTCCATAGCTGCATATTGATCGAGTTCAAAAATAAGGGACGCAATAATTGCTAAAATTCCGCAAGCTATCATTTGAAATATTGTCAGATCCAAAATGTAACAATTCTTTGAGAGTTTTTCTAAAAACAGCATATGCAATGCGAAAATAACCGCACCAAGGATAGTAAGCCAGTCTCCTCCGCCAATATTTGAAAAACTTTCGAATACATTGAAAAAAATCATCATGCCAAACAAGCATATTGCACCGTCAACAAGTGGTTTAAGCGCAAATTTCTTTGTGAATAATATGACAAGAATTGGAACGACGATAACATAACAACCTGTCAGTATCCCGCTTTTTGCAGGGCTTGTTTGCTCGAGACCAAAGCATTGAAGTGCAAAAGCAACAAACAATAGAATACCTAAAAAACTTCCTTTTTCTATTTCGGATTTTTTGAAATGTAGATTTTTCTTTACTGCGCCGCGAATTATAATAAGGCATATTCCAGCTATCGCAAACCTTGCTCCCATCATAAAGAATTGAGGAACTCCTCTTTGAAGAGCAATTTTGACAATTGGAAAACCCGCGCCCCAGGCAATTGTTACCAGCACGAAAAGGAGGAGTATTATATTTTTATTACGCTTTGATTTGTTCATAAATTAGTCTTGAGATTGAATAAATTCTCCCTCTATAACTATCGAATTTTGAAGAATTGCTGGAATGTATATTTTGATTTGCTGCGTATTTTTTGTTGGTGTAAAAACAAAAAATAACATTTTTTCAATAGCGCTGTCGAGTTTCGGAGATGGATTTTCAGTTATTAACAATGAACCGCTTGTTTGTGAAATTTGAAGTTGTCCTGAAAATTGATTGTAAAAATCAATTTTTATTTCAGTTGCGTTTTCATCATAAATAACAACGGCGAACTTAGTATCAAGGTTAATACTGATAGAATTTTGTGATGCTGCAAAACTGAGTTCCAATTTTTGATTTGAGGAATAGTAGCCATTGGATTCTCGATAGGAAGCTAGTTCGTTCGTCCAATTTTTACTTAAAGTTGAACCCAAAGCAGCCGAAATCACTATTGATACAACTGCAACTATTATGGTTATAAATGCAACAATTTGAACAATTTCGTCAAATTTATTTTTTGTATTTTTGATGTTTTGCGAATTCTGAATTGCGTTTTTTGGGGCTTGAGCTTGAAACAATGGTGCTTTATCTGCAATTTTCCGTACTGCCTGAATTGAGAAAAACAAATTAAATGCAAGAGCAAGTGAAAAGACTGCTGCTCCAAAAACTATAAAAAATATCATCGCTGATGAGGTTGCTATAGTCAAAATGATTGAATAAATTGCTAGCAACAAAAATCCTGCGATGAAACAAGTAATCAATATTGATAATAAGGTTGTAAGTGTAATATAACCGCCACGACAAAGTGGTTTTTTCTCTTTTGCAACTGTTGTTCTTTTCATAGTCACCTTAAGCAACTTATATCACAATGCGCGAACAAAGTCAAGGCTTTGGAATATCACCCGTGAAATCTGCATAAAATTTGGTATAGTTCAAACACCCTTAGTAATTGCTTGTTATTTTTATCTTATTTTTCTAGATTTATGTTATAAGAATAAGTTTTTGACACAAAAGCATTTATTGCGACAAATATAGGCAAGAATGTCGAACAGTTTTGAACTAAAATGAGGTAGAAGATGTTTTTCATTGTGAAAAGAAAAAGTATAGTGCTGGCAGTTTTATTGACGTTGGCGTTTGTTGTGCTTACGTTATCGGTAAGTTATGGTGGGGCTTCTGCTGTTTTCTTTGGGCAAAGCACTAGAAAAGTACCGGTTTACGGCGTTGATACCACAGAAAAAGTTATTGCTTTAACATTTGATGCTGCTTGGGGCGCTGACAAAACTGAAGGTATTATAAAAATTTTGAATGACAACGAAGCAGATGCAACTTTTTTCCTTGTAGGTTTTTGGATTGACCGATATGAAGAAGAAACAAAGATGATTGCCGATGCGGGACTTGAAATTGGAAACCACAGCAATAACCACTTGAAAATGTCGCAGCTTACAGTTGACGAAATCGAAAAAGAAATTTCATCCGTAAATGAACGAATAAAAAAATTGACAAACAACACTCCGGTATATTTCCGTCCTCCGTTTGGCGACTACAATAATCGCTTGTTGGAGGTTGTGAGTTCACTGAATATGGTGGCAATTCAGTGGTCAATAGATACACTTGACTGGAAAGGTCTTTCTGCGAAACAAATTGTTGAAAGGGTTGTGCCAAATGCTAAAAGCGGTGATATTGTTCTTTTCCACAACAACTCCGATAATGTGTTAAATGCCTTGCCGATTGTAATATCGGGGCTGAAAAACAAGGGTTTTAGCTTTGTTGCACTGTCAGATTTGGTGTTAACCGAGAACTACTATATAGATAATAATGGAATACAACACGCGTCAAGCGATGATAAAAACGGGGGTAATATATGAACTACGAACAACTTATGAACAACAAAGTGTACTTAGCGGGAAAAATTGTGTCTGAGCCAGTGTTTTCTCACGAGGTCATGGGTGAAGGATTTTACGAACTGACTCTTGCAGTCAAGCGTCTAAGTGAGCAAGAAGATGAAATTCCACTCACTATCAGCGAAAGACTGCTCGTGGGAAGCGCAACTGCTATGGGTAGCGAAATTGCAGTTATTGGGCAATTCAGAAGCTACAATAAAGCAGAAGACGGCAAAAGCAGACTGATTTTAAGAGTCTTTGTGCGAGAAATTTTGGATGTTGATCCTGAACAAAATCCTAATTTGATTGAAATAACAGGATTTATATGCAAACAGCCGATATATCGCACAACTCCATTCAAGCGAGAAATATGTGATTTGTTGATTGCAGTAAACCGCGCTTACAACAAGTCAGATTACATTCCCTGTATTGCTTGGGGAAGAAACGCAAGATTTGCCGGCAGCTTCTCAGTCGGCGAGAGAGTGAAGATAACTGGACGTATTCAAAGTCGTGAATACAATAAATTGCTAGATGACGGAACACTAATCAAGCGGATAGCGTATGAGGTGTCGGTCGGAAAGATTGCTGAAGAAAACGGTGAATTAGACACTGAAGACGCAAATTTGTATATCGCAGCTGCAATACAATAACATAAATTAACTTTTTAAAATGGCACTTAGGTGCCATTTTTTCTTGTTTATTTCCTCTTGCAATTATATTGGTTATACTCTATAATACTTATAATATATATAAATATCAAAATTTAATTTTCTGCTATATTTTTTGATATTGAATAATATTAATTAAAATCTGTAGAAAGCAAATCTATTAAAATATGATTGTTCAGGAGAGAATTATGGAGCTTAATAAATTTCAGTTCAAAGTTGTTTACACAGTTGGCGGAAAAGAATACACCGCAACACAAAATGATAAATTCATTAGACTTGAAAATTCTTCAAAAACAAAGAATAAACTTAAAATTTCTATCGTTCCTGCAGTGAAAGGTATTAAACTTGTTTCTGTTGCATTGTCATATCAACATGATTTTGAAGAAAACGAGAAGTTTTTTGCCAACGGTTATCAATCTTGGACAACAAGCCGTGAATATGGAATTTGCGATAAACAAAAAGGCTTAAACTTTCCTTGTAATATTGTTCCACTGGCGCGCAGTTATGCGACTTCGTGCGGTGACTATGATTTTGCAAGATATGGCGGAAACGGATTTTTCCATAGTTTTACTTACGCATACTTGCGTAACGGTGAAAGTGTTTCGCTTATTGGTTCGCTCAGCGAAAGAATGGCATACACTATTATCTATGCCGATATGAAAGCCAACACTATTTCTATTGAAAAAGATGTTGAAGGATTGACAATCGATAGCGAATATCTTCTTTACGATATCGAAAAATTTGACGGCGAATACGACGAAGTTTTTGACAATTATTTTGAAGCCATGAAAATTCAAAAACCTCGCGAGCCTCATCTTGCAGGTTATACAAGTTGGTACAACTACTTTCAAGATATAAACGAAGACATTATTTTGCGAGACCTTGAAGGAATTGCAGAAAAAGGTGGAGAAGATATCAATATCTTCCAAATTGATGACGGAACTGAAACTATGGTTGGAGATTGGCACAATATTGATCCCGCAAAATTTCCAAACGGTTTGAAACCTGTTGTAGGCAAAATCCACGAAAAAGGCTTGAAGGCAGGGCTTTGGTTAGCCCCGTTCTCGGCGCAGTTTAAGGCGGAAATCATAAAAGAGCATCCTGAATGGATTATGTGTTACGAAAACGGCAAGAAAATTATCGGCGGTTTTGCGTGGGGCGGATTTTATGTTCTTGATTTCTACATCCCCGAAGTTCGTGAATATATCAAAGGTTGTTTTGATGAAGTTTTTGATGAATTCGGTTTTGATATGGTCAAACTCGACTTCCTTTATTCAATCTGCATACAGCCACGCAACAACAAGACGCGAGGCACAATTATGTGCGAGGCGATGGACTTCCTTCGTGAGTGTTGCCGCGACAAAATGATTTTGGGATGTGGCGTTCCTCTTGGACCTTCATTTGGAATAGTGGATGCATGCCGTATCAGTTGTGATGTTGAGCTTTCTTTCAAAGATAAGTTCTACACAAAATGCACAAATCAAGAGGTTATATCTGCCCGTTGCGCAATGAACAACAGCATTTTCCGTCGCCATTTGAACGGAAGAGCATTTATCAATGACCCGGATGTATTTTTCCTACGAGATGATGGTGCAAAACCTGCCAAATTCAGCTGGGAACAGAAACTTTTACTTGCCAAAATCAATCATATTTTTGGTGATGTGCTTTTTGTCTCGGACAATGTTGGAGCATACGATGAAAAGAAAATTGAAGTTTTGAAAAGTAGCTTAAAAAAGTTTGAAGGAAAAGTGAAAACCTGTCAGTATATTGATGAAAACACAATCGAAATTGTATGGCTGGAAAATGAAAAATCATATTCACTAGCTTATGATGTTTGGACAGGCGTAAATTCAATCGTTGAAATGAAATAGCATACTTTTGCATTCAAGTTGAAGCTAATTGAAACTTGTTGCATTCAAATTGAAGATAGTTGATGCTAGATGAAGCAAGCTTAAGCAAGTTGAAGTTAATGAAACAAGTTGTAATATATTGACAAAAAACAATGAAATTTGATAATTGTATCAAATTTAAGTATAAAAGCGGTTGTTCAAAAAAACAGTATTTGATGTCGTGATTGTTTCTTAAATGTGCAAATTTGAGAACTGAAAAAACATTATGATGTTGAACAATGCAAAAATGGTTAACAATGGATATAGAAAAGCTAAAAAATAATCTTGCATCAGTCAAAAAAGCAATAACAGACAGCGGAATGAACGGTGTTCAAATTATTGCAGCTTCAAAAACGCAATCTACAGAAACTATTGACCAACTTATGTCGCTAGATAAATCCATAACTTTGGGAGAAAACCGCGTTCAGGAACTTGTTGAAAAGTTTAATCCGAATTATAATTGGCATTTTATCGGGCAGCTTCAATCCAACAAGGTAAAACAAATCATAGATAAGGTCGTACTCATTCACTCGCTTGATAGACTTAGTTTGGCTCAGGAAATTGAGGCACAAGCAAAAAAGCGCGACAAAATTGTTTCTGCACTTATTGAAATCAATATAGGAAGCGAACTGTCAAAAGGTGGAATTGAACCTAATGAATTAATAGAATTTGCTAAGCAACTAAGTGAATTCCCGCATATCAAGATAGAAGGAATTATGAGTGTTGCTCCAGCATATTTGAGTGGAGAAAAGCTTGATGACTGCTTCAAAAAACTGTATGGATTGTTTTTGGAAACAAAAGTAATTAAAGCGCAAAACTTTGATATCAAAATGCTTTCTGCCGGAATGACTCACGATTTTATTCCTGCTATCAAAAACGGTGCCAATATGGTGCGACTTGGTCGTGTGCTTTTCGGCGACTGACAATAAATATATAGGTGATATATGTACGACGATAGAAACAGATATGACAGGCAAAAACCTCGCGATAGTTTTGAGCGTGAGCGTGAAAATTTTGTTGCAGGCTCTCGCGACCGTTATGAAAACTCAAACGATTCTTTTGCCATGCAAAATTCAAAGCGATTTCGTTCGGAACAGCAACAAAAACCGAGAAGCGCAAAGGGACTTTTCAACAATGTTCGCAACGAATCATCAAACTCTAGCAGGAGACAGGATTCTTCCAATGTTGTCATTTATTCGCCAAGCACTTTCGACGATGTACAAAATCTTATTGATTATCTAAAACGCAGAGAGCAAGTTATTGTTGATTTCTCGGGCATTGACCAAACGGCAGTCTATCGCATAATGGATTTTATGAGCGGTGCAATATATGCGCTCAACGGCAGTATTCAACAAATTACCAAAAATATTTTTCTCTTTGCTCCAGCAGGTGTGACAATAACAGTGCCTCCACAATTCAATGGTAAACGCTAATGATATATTTTTTGATTGAAATTTTGATTGTAGCTGCAATAATCAGTGTGGATTTGGGAACTAAAGCTGCAGCAGTAAATTTTTTACAGGATAAGCCGTTCAAACAATCCAACTTTATAGAGGGTTTTATTGATTTGAAGTACTCCGAAAACACTGGCGCAACTTGGGGAATTTTCAAAGATAAAACATTAGCTTTGATTATTTTCACCGCAATAGCTTTAAGCATTTTGCTCGTAGTGCTTATCGTTCGAGCAAAGAAAGACAAAAGAATGTTTAGGATTCCGCTACTTATGATATTTGCAGGTGGAGTCGGCAATCTTGTTGACCGCATTATGCTTGGTTATGTCCGCGATTTCTTACACTTTACATTTATTGATTTCCCGATATTCAATTTGGCTGACAGCGCAATTTCATTTGGTGCAGCTTTTCTTGTTTTGTTCTTGATTATCGAAATGATAAACGAAAGCAAAGGCAAAGGAAATATGATGCCTATCTCTGACAATGATTCGAGTGACAAGCAAATAGACAATTCTACAAACAATCAAAATGAAAGCTCAGATGAAAGTCTAAGTGATTGTTCAAATGTCAATCAAAGTGACAAGGCAAGTGGCAAAAAGCTGTGAATTCAAGTGGAAAACAAAGCAAATGAAGTAAGAAAAAAGTAAAAACAAAAAACAAAAAATTAAGCAACAAATTAGCAATGCTAGAAAATAAGTAAAACCAAAAAAGCATATCAAGAATATAAAGAAAGCTAGCACAAAATTTTCACAAGAAAATGAAGTAAGAAAAGGGCAAAACTAAAATAATAGCAAAACTAAAAAAAGAACAAAGCTAGAACAAAACAAGAACATAATTGCAATAAAAAACTATGATTAAATTGTATTAATAAAATGGAAAAGAAAACAACCACAGTTGAAGTTGAAAAAATAAGGCTTGACAGTTTTTTGTCAGGCGTTTTTGATATTTCGCGCTCTTTAGTCAAAAATATTTTGGAAAAAGACGGGGCGCTTGTCAATGGTGTGTTGAAAAACAAAAGTGGATTTGAATTGAAGAGTGGAGATATAGTTGAGTTTACCGTCCCAGACGCAGTAGAACTCGACTTGGCACCAGCCAATATTCCGCTTGACATTGTTTTCCAAGATGAATACTTTTGTGTAATAAACAAGCCTCAAGGTATGGTTGTGCATCCTGCAACAAGCTATCGTGAAGGTGACACATTGGTGAACGCACTGCTTTTTAATTTAGACAATCTAAGTGCTATCAATGGAGTTATTCGACCGGGTATTGTTCATCGTCTTGACAAAAACACTTCAGGGCTTATTGTTGTTGCAAAAAACGATATGGCACACAAGAGCTTGGCATCACAAATTGAAAAGAAAACTGCTCGAAGAATTTATGTCGGTATTGTTGACGGAAATATAAAAGAAGATGAAGGTGATGTTGACCAACCGATAGGAAGAAATAAGCGTGACCGCAAAAAAATGGCGGTTGTTGATGATGGCAGAAATGCAAGCACGCACTATAAAGTTTTGGAAAGGTTTAGTGCTTACACTTATGCGCAGTTCGAATTGAAAACAGGAAGGACTCATCAAATTCGTGTGCATATGAAATTTTTGCATCATCCAATAGTTGGAGATGAGGTGTATGGCGGAAGTCAAATTCTCGCAAAAAATGCTCAGTTTTTGCACGCAACAAGACTCATTTTACGCCATCCTGCTACAAATGAAGAAATGACATTCGATGCTCCAATACCTCCAAAATTTCAGAATACTTTAGATAAATTGCGGAAAACCACTCTTAAATAAGCAATATTTTATAATACTCTTCTATAAATTGCCGAAAAAAAGCACACTTTGCGGTGTGCTTTTTAATTTGGTATATTGTTTTTATATATAATCTTATAGAATATTAGTAGCGAAAAAAACTTTTATAAGCTTGATAATCGTAATAACAATTTTAGTATAAAAATAAATCAAGTCAAAAAATCACTTTTGATTAAACTCCATAATTGTAAGAAATCAATTTTAATAAAAACGCATCAAGCCAAAGAATTACTTTCAATTTACTTGGGAATTGTAAAATTCAATTGCAGAAAAATAACAAATCAAACCAAAAAATCTTTTACTATTTTGATAAAAAGAAATTAAACCAAAAAATCACAATGTTCATTTGGTTCGACAATTATAGTTTTGAAATCGGTATAAGTAACTTGACCTGGATGGCCTTGAGGCATCCGCTTGACATTTTTGCGTTCTGTGAAGTCAACTTCAATCGATGCGCTTTCACTAGAGGCGGTAATTTCTGCTGCGAATTTTATGACATCTTGTTGCGGTTTTTTGCCTTCACACAAAATAACGCAATGTGTTCCGTGCGCATTCTTTAGATGTAGCCAAATGTCGTGAGTTGAAGCTATTTTGAAAGTAAGGTTGTCATTCTGAATATTATTTTTACCTTTTAATATTGTGAATCCTTCATATTTGTATTGGATTGGCGGTTGTGCCTTTGTGTGTTTGTCTGCGCGTTTGGTTGATTGTTTTTCTTTTTTTGTGGTTATTGCGCCTATTGCTTTGAGTTCATTTTCGATTTCTTCAATATTGTCATTTAGTTTTATTTGCGCAATGCTGTCTTCTATTGTTGATATATAAGAAAGTAGGATTTTATCTTCAAAGGTTTTCTTTTCTAAAAACTCTTGAGTGCGTTTGAGCTTATTATATCTTGAGTAGTATGCGTTGGAATTTTGAGCAGGCGTAAGCTTTTCATCAAGCAAAATCTCAAGTTTCTCACCGTTGTAGTAGTTTTCAACAGTAACAGATTTGTCACCGCGTTTGATTTTGTAGATATTTGAAACTATTAGCTCACCGTAAAGTCGCAATAGATCCATATTTTCGCATTCTGCAAGTTTTTCAAGGTTGCTGTTTGTATGTCTTTGGGTGCGTTCCCGAATACGTTTTGTAGCAGTCGCCAAATGTTTTATTTTGGCTTTTATTCTTACTTCGTTATCCATATTTCCGTATTGTACATCAAATGCTTCACTCATTGTCGCAAAAGTCCTGAGTTCAGATTTTTGTTTTTCTTTGGCAAGCAGTGTGGTGTAGGGAAATGGATAAACTTCGCTTCCAATTATGCATGGAGAATAGTCATTTGTTTTTGTGATGTTTTCAAAAATTGATAAAAGTTCGACAACCTTTTTCACTTGCTCTTCGGAAAGTGTTTTTTCTTGTTCTTCTAAATTTATTTTTGTCTGTATTTGAGATGGTTTGGATATTTTTTTTATTTGTTCATCAAGAGATTCGGAAATCGATTTTTTATGATCATCAAATGGTGTGTCTATATTTTCGTATAACTTTGCTTTTGCAACAAATTCTTTAGCAGTAATTCGTGAAAACCCGCTGAATGTTGACATAATATAGTCTTCCAAGCTCCCGCCCGAGAAGTTCTCAAAATCGCTTTTTTGTGCGAAAAAAACACAAGTTTTCGGCTGTTTCACTGGCTCGTAAAGTAAACCACGGAATATTGCGTGTTCGCGACCTTCATCAAGTGGCAGGCGTTTTGCGGAATCAAGAATAATATTTTTGCCATCAGTGAAAACGATGTTTGAGTATCTGTTCATAAGTTCAACATAAATTTTGTATTGAGCAATATCCTGCATTTCAGTTTTCCCTGTGAATGATAGGCAAATTGTGCGGTCTTGTCCAAATATTTTGATGTTATCAAGTTTTGAACCCACCAAATGTTTTCTCAGTAGCATACAAAGCGATGGTGCGTTGACTGGATTTTGTTTTTTGTTTTGAGTGATGTGAAGTCGTGGAGCTTGGGAATTGCAAGACACAACCAAGCATTGATTTTTCCCTTTTGAGCGCACGAAAAAACGCACCTCATCCACTTCTGGTTGAGTGATTTTGTCGACTCGTCCTCCCTCTAAAGCAGAGTTAAGTTCGTTTGCTAAGGCATTTAGTGCAAATAAATCACAAGACATACTAAGATTGTACACCAAAAGATGGCATTTTCAAACAAATTTTGGCGTGATATATTTGCATAATTATTTCTCTTATGATATACTTGCTGTTATGCTGGTTTTGGATGTTGAATTGTTTGTAATGCTTGCGCTTTTGCAAGATTGGACATAATTAGCACATTACCAAAAACATATTTGAAAATTACTGGAGGTATATATGAGTTACACAGTTGAGAAGTTGGAAAAAAGCCAAGTAAAGCTTTCTTTCACAATCGATGCACCAACGTTTGAAAGTGCTATTGAAAAGGCATATCAAAAGACAAAAGGCAAGTTTGCAATCGGTGGATTTAGAAAAGGTCACGCTCCACGCAAAGTTATTGAAGGCATCTACGGCAAAGAAGTATTCTTTGAAGATGCAATGGATGTTGTGATACCTGATGCATACGGTGAAGCGCTTGACAATGAGAAAAGCTTTGAAGTTGTTGCCCGCCCAGAGCTTGAAAACTTTGATTTCGCAGAAGATGGCGGCGCAAAATTTGTGCTTGTAGTCACTGTAAAGCCAGAAGTTAAACTAGGCGCATACAAAGGATTGGAAGTTGAAAAAGAAGTTGCCGAAGTCAGCGAAGAACAAATTGCAGCTGAAATCGAACTCGCCCGCGATAAGCAAGCCCGTATGATAGATGCAAACCGTCCTGCACAAAACGGAGATTCGCTCACAATAGATTTTTCCGGTTCAGTTGATGGGGAAAAGTTTGACGGCGGAACAGCCGAAGGTTATGATATTGTGCTTGGTTCAGGCAGCTTTATTCC
This sequence comes from Clostridia bacterium, assembly GCA_028710495.1. Taxonomy (GTDB): domain Bacteria; phylum Bacillota; class Clostridia; order Christensenellales; family CAG-917; genus STD2-102. Next base: position 59,611 of record JAQUST010000001.1, on the reverse strand, counting down.
TGGATTTGAAGAACAACTTGTTGGAACAGTTGTCGGTGATGAAAAAGATGTCACTGTGAAGTTCCCGGAAGATTACCACGCTGAGAATTTGAAAGGAAAAGATAGCGTTTTTGCTTGCAAAGTTCACGCAATCAAATCAAAAGAGCTTCCAGCTGTTGATGATGAGTTCGTAAAGGAAATTTCAGAATTTGACACGCTTGATGAATATAAAGCAGACATTGAGAGAAAACTCAAAGAGGATGCGGAGAAATCATCTGACCAAAAGTATGAAAATGATGTTATTGAAAAAATTGTGACAGGTAGCGAAGTCGAAATTCCTGATGCTATGATTGAGATGGAAATTGAAGATATGATTGGTGAATTTGAATATCGCTTGAGTTGCCAAGGCATAAAGCTTGAAGATTATCTCAAGTATATGAAAATGACTGTTGACAATTTGAAGGAACAATACAAAGAGCAAGCAGAAAAGTCCGCAAAATCAAGACTCGTTATGGAGCAAATTATCAAAGCTGAAGACATCAAAATATCTGATGAAGATATGAATGTAAAAATTGCAAAGCTTGCCGAGAACGCTGGCAAAGAAGCAGATGAATTCAGAAAAACTCTTAAACGCGAACAAATTGATTATTTGGTAAATCAAATACTTTCTGAAAAACTCATTGATACGCTCAAAGCATTGAATCCTGCGAAGTAATTACACTTAGCAAATTTAGAACTTTTTTGAGCGATTGCAATGCAGTCGCTCATTAAATATTTTGGCATAATTTGGTGAATTTATAGACAAATTGGTCAATTTATATAATAATATATATACTCAATTATAATATAGAGATAAATGCAATAGAATTAGAGAATGAATAAGTTTGTTATTTAATCAAAAATTAAGCAATATTTTTTTTGTGATTATGAATAGAAACTAAAGGAAGGAAGAATATGGATAAATTTTACTCAATACCTTTTGTGGTTGAACAGTCTGGCAAAGGCGAACGCTCTTATGATTTATATTCGCGTATGCTTGAGGACAGAATTATCTTCTTGAACGGCGAAATTGAAGATTATATGGCAAACAGTGTTGTTGCGCAGTTGATTTATCTTGAGGGTAAAGACCCAAATAAAGATATCAGCCTGTATATTAACAGCCCTGGTGGAAGCGTTACCGCAGGATTTGCAATTCTTGATACTATGAACTATATCAAATGTGATGTTTCAACAATATGCGTTGGTCTTGCCGCGTCAATGGGTTCACTTTTATTGACATCAGGAACAAAAGGCAAACGCTTTTCGCTCCCAAACAGCGAAATTATGATTCATCAGCCACTAGGCGGTCGAACAGGACAAGCTTCAGACGTCGCAATATGGGCGGAAAATCTTATTCGTACTAGAAAGCGTTTGAATAGTATTTTGGCAAACTGCACAAGTAAGCCTATTGAGGTTATTTCAAAAGACACTGAACGTGATAATTTTATGACTGCAGAACAAGCCTTGGAATACGGATTGATTGATAAAATCTTTTATTCCAGAACTGACATAAAATAATAATAACCCAACTAGAACAAGGTTTGCCGAAGCTTCGGCAAAAGAAAATGAGGTAATAATTGGATAATATAAAAGTATTACATTGTTCTTTCTGCGGAAAGAATGAAAATGAAGTAGAAAAAATAGTGGCGGGGCCAAATAATCTCTACATTTGCAATGAATGTGTGGAGATGTGTCTTGATATCTTCAAAACCGCGCCGTCATTTTCCGAGTCAGCAAAAGGGAACTCAAAGTTGCCGACTCCAAAAGAAATAAACGATAAATTGGATGAATATATCATTGGACAAGTAAATGCAAAAAAAGTCTTGTCAGTTGCTGTCTACAATCACTATAAAAGAATTCGTACAGGATTTGGCGAGGTCGACGGAGAATCTGTTGCTCTTGAAAAAAGCAATGTTTTGTTGCTTGGTCCAACGGGGTCAGGCAAAACTTTGCTTGCAAAAACTTTAGCGCAGATTTTGAATGTTCCATTTGCTGTTGCGGATGCGACAACGCTCACTGAAGCAGGATATGTTGGCGAGGACGTTGAAAATATTCTTTTAAAACTTATTCAAAATGCAAACGGTGACATAAGAAAGGCAGAAAAGGGTATCATATATATTGATGAAATAGACAAAATCGCAAGAAAAAGCGAGAATGTTTCGATAACAAGAGACGTGTCCGGAGAGGGTGTTCAACAGGCGTTGCTCAAAATCATTGAGGGGACAATAGCGAATGTTCCTCCACAGGGTGGTCGCAAGCATCCTCAACAGGAATGCTACCAAATTGACACCACAAACATTCTTTTCCTTTTAGGCGGAGCGTTTGTTGACCTCGACAAGATTGTCGATAGCAGAAGAGATAGTTCAAAACTCGGTTTTGGTTCGGCTGTAAAAGGAACAAAGGACTATGACTATGGCAAGCTGATTGAAAATTTGCAGCCTGTTGACCTAATAAAATATGGTCTTATTCCTGAGTTCGTGGGCAGAATTCCAATCGTTGTTGGTCTAAATGCGCTTGATGAGACTGCGCTGATACAAATTTTGTCTGAGCCAAAAAATGCTCTCACAAAACAATATAAAGCACAATTCCTTATGGATGATGTTGAATTGCAATTCGACAAATCCGCTCTTCAGGCTGTGGCGCATCGAGCGATGGAACTTAACACCGGCGCAAGAGGACTCCGTTCAATTATGGAAGGTGTTTTGCTTGACCTTATGTATGAGATTCCTTCTGACCATACTATCGAAAAGATTGTCGTTGACGGCGATTGTATTATAAAAAAATCAAAGCCAAATATCATAAGAAAAAAAAGCGCATAACATAATGCGTGTAAAGAGGGTAGATGAAACAAAGAGAGATTGCTCCTATCCTGCCATTGCGCAGGATAGTTATTTTTCCAGGACAAGTTACTAAACTTACTTTAGCGAGAAAAAAGTCTATTGCTACCGCCGATTTTGCAGTTGCAAACGGTGGAAAAATTTTACTTGTTCCACAACTAAATCCTGATGCAAAAATGTCGAAACCCGCGGTTTATCACAGCGTGGGTGTTTTGGCAACGGTTTTTGACGTTGTTCGTGATGGCGGCGTTGTTGAACTTTATGTCACTGGTCAAAAACGCGTTCAAGTAAATCAAGTACTTTCAAATCCAGAATTTGATGAAGCAGAATATGATGACGTAATTGAAATGGATAATTCAAGCTCTGAATCAAGTGCATATTTTGACCGTATTTTAGAAATACTTTTGGACAAAGTTGCGCTTTCAGATACCATACTCCGTGATGTTACGCTTGACATAAATCCTAATACAATAGGTAAGAACGAGCTCGTGAACGAGTTGGCATCGTACTATCCGTATTCAGTTGGCTTGGCTTTGTTGTCAGATTATAACACCGAAACTCGACTTGAAAGAATCTATATGGAGATGAAAAAAGAGATTGAAACTTCTCGTGTAGACCGTGAAATTTCTAACAAAGTAAGAGCAAACTTTGAGCGTGGACAAAGAGAAACTTATCTGCGTGAAAAACTTGGAGTTATTCAAAAGGAACTTGGAATTGGAGAGGAACAAGAAGGACAGCGCGAAAAAATTGAGAAGCTACCAATCGAGGATGTCTATAAACAGAAAATACTCAAGGATTTGGATAGATGTTCAAAAATGTCGTCATCATCCGCTGAGTTTACTTTGATTTCAAACTATATTGACTTCGTTTTAGAACTTCCATATGAAAAATATACTGAAGATAGCGCTGATTTGAAAAAAGCAAAGGAAGTGCTTGACCGCGACCATTTTGGACTTGACAAAATCAAGGATAGAATTTTGGAGTTTTTGGCAGTACACCATTTGACCGAAAGCAACAAAGACCCGATTTTGTGTTTTGTGGGCCCTCCAGGCGTTGGAAAAACAACTATAGTTCGTTCAATAGCGGATGCGCTTGGTAGAAGTTATGTTCGTATGAGTCTTGGCGGAGTTCATGATGAGGCGGAAATTCGTGGTCATAGAAAAACATATATAGGCGCTATGCCCGGTAGAATTATTATGGGAATTAAGCAGTCGGGCACGGCAAATCCGATTTTTCTGTTGGATGAAATTGACAAGCTTGCAAAGGATTATCGTGGAGACCCTGCAGCTGCACTGCTTGAAGTTTTGGATCCTGAGCTGAATTATACTTTCCGTGATAATTACCTTGAAATTCCATTTGACTTAAAAGATGTTATTTTTATTACAACTGCAAATTCACTTGATACCATACCTCCAGCATTAGCCGATAGAATGGAAATCATTGAAATGAGCGGCTATACACCTTTGGAAAAACTCGAGATTGCAAAACGTCATCTTGTAAAAAAGCAGCTTGATAACAACGGGCTGAAAGAAGGTCAGGCGGTTTTCACTGATGAAATTTTGTCAACAATTATATCAAAATATACTCGCGAAGCAGGTGTGCGGCAGCTTGAAAAGGCAATCGCAAAAGTAATGCGTCGTGTGGCAAGAAAAATAGTTGAAGACGGAGTTGACAAAGTTGAAATCACAGTTGATACGCTTTCTGATTTTTTGGGGATAGCGGGTAGCAGCGGACTTGACAAGTACACGGAAAATCAAGTCGGCGCGGCTACTGGACTTGCGTGGACACAATTTGGAGGCGAAATACTTTCTATCGAAGTTTCAGTGATGAGAGGAAAGGGCGAAATACTGTTGACTGGTCAGCTAGGTGATGTGTTGAAAGAATCAGCACGTGCCTCAATAAGTTATTTGCGTTCTCATGAAGCAGAACTAGGACTTGATGAATCAGCATTCAAAGACCGTGATATCCACATTCATATACCGGAAGGTGCAGTTTCAAAAGATGGCCCATCCGCAGGTGTAACCTTGGCGACAGCAGTTTTTTCGGCAGTCACGGGCAAAAAAGTTAGACACGATATTGCGATGACGGGTGAGATTACACTTCGTGGAAAAGTTCTTCCTATTGGCGGACTGAAAGAAAAAATGCTTGCTGCACATCGCTCGGGTATCTATGAAATTATCATTCCGTTTGAAAACCAAAAAAATCTTGTTGATGTGCCAGAAACAATTTCGAAAGAAATGAAAGTACATCTTGCAAAAACTATAAGTGATGTTTTTGCAATAGCAATAACTGACTAGTATAATTAATTAGGTAAGTATTTCAACTAAGCAAATATTTCAACTGATATTGATGTTAGATTAAGCAATTATTGATAAAGCTGTCCAATTTTTTTTTGGACAGCTTTTTATTTTTGCACAATTCGGAAGAAGAGGAAATACAATTCGGAAGAAGTGAAAATACAATTCGGTAGAAGGGTAAAACAATTTGAAAGAAGTAAAACGCAATTTGGAAGAAAGGGAAAAAACAATATAAAGTAGGGAGAAAAATGATATGAAGAAGGAAAGTAACAATATAAAGCATGGCAAAAACTAATTAAAACTATATTACAATAGGAGCAAAGCTATATGAATAAGGAAAAGAAATAAACATAAATAATATAAAAATTATAAGAAAATGGCAATTTAATCAAGCAAAAGCGGAGAAAGTACTATATAAAAGTGGCAAATTATAGAGTACTATTCCAAAATTTGAGAAATTCGAGCCAGAATTTCGTCTTTTCCGATTTTCTTGAGCGCAGAAGATAAAATGATATTTCCAGTGCCAATACCAAGATTGTTGGCAATAGTTCTTTTCATATTGTTCATTTGCAAACGTGAAAGTTTGTCACACTTTGTTGCAATGATTGTGAAGTCTATCAGATTGTGTTGCAAATAGCTCAGCAACATTTTGTCGTCGCCATTTGGTTCGTGTCTGATATCAAGCAACACAAAAACATTTTTCAAATTTTTGCTTGATGAAAGATATCCTTCAATCATATCTCCCCATTTTGCCTGTTCTGATTTTGAAACCTTTGCATAGCCATAGCCTGGCAAGTCCACAAAATATAGTTCACCATTGTTGATTTCAAAATAGTTTAGTAATCTGGTGCGTCCCGGGTCTCCCGAAGTGCGTGCCAATCTGTTTTGGTTTGTGATGAAATTTATGAATGAAGATTTGCCTACATTCGATTTTCCTGAGATCGCAATTTCAGGTTTGTCAATTTCTGGCATTTTTTGTGGGTCTGCAACAGATATGATGAATTTAGCATTTTTTATGCGGAATTCTTCTTTTGCAGAGGCTGAGATGTTGTTGATTTCAGTTTTTATATTTTCGTTTTCCATAGTGTTCTAAATTTTGTTTGTGTGCAGTTGCACAACTTTCCATTTGCACATATTTGTTTATGTTGATATTTACATCTGTGCAATTACGCACGCAACTACTTTTGTATGTGCATAAAAGCATTTATTTGTTAGTTGAATTCTTCTCAATGTATTGCATTATCAATATGGTATGCAATGCATTTAGAAATTGACCGATGTTTCAATAAAATCAATATTTATTTGAAAACGTTCAAACCACCTCGACAAGCGTGTTGTTGATAAGGTCGCACGAAGTCAACAAATAGCTAATTCCGTTCTTCTCAAATTTTGGTTCCAAGCGTACATTTTTGCCATGCAAGTGACCATAAGTAGCGATTTTAACTCCATAGGCTTCCAAAAGTTTTGTGACTTCGGTGTCGGCAAAAGTGGCATCAAAAGGAGGATAGTGCAAAAGCGCAATCAAAATGTCACCTTCTTCCATTTTTTCTTGTCCGCATTTTAGTGAAAGCTCAAGCCTGACCAACTCGCGGGCAAATATTTTTTTATCATCATCGCTTGAGTTGTCATTTGCTATTGTCCAGCCTCTTGAGCCTGCTACAACAACATTTCCAGCTTTTATTGCGTTGTTTTGTAGGAATGTGCAGTCAGGAAAGCGGCTTTGAATTTTAGAAAGAGATGACCACCAATAATCGTGATTTCCTCTTAAAACAATTTTTTTGCCTGAAAGGTTTTTGAGCAAATCAAAATCAGCTTGCGCTTGATCCAAAGTTTGCCCCCAAGAAATGTCTCCGCCAAGCAAAACTAAATCATCATCGCTTACGCGTTGACCCCAATCTGTTTTTATTTTTTCGAAATAACCTTGCCACTCTTCACCGAATATATCCATTGGTTTTTCAACAGAAGTTGACAGGTGAAGGTCGCTTATAGCAAATACTTTCATACAATAATAATACCATAATTTGCCTCTTTTATCAACTAGAACTATATTTAATATTAAAATCTATATTTATAATA
>JAQUST010000001.1:4580-52283 GCA_028710495.1 Clostridia bacterium | reverse complement strand
TGAGCAGAGTAGCAAGAAATCATGAAACGAGCAAAATGTAAAAGATATAAATATTTCAAACTAATATTTTATTAAATGTTGTTTTACACATTCAAAGAGGGGACAAATTTGTCCCCTCTTTGAATGTGTATTCTTATGTCTTTTTTACGTTGTTGTGTTGGTAGTTGGGAACAGCGGCATATCAAATACGCCTGTGCAAACTTCTTGTGTGTATTCTTGACAGCTTGGTATTCTGCAATAACCATAGGTTGGAATGAGCAGTTCGACTTCGGCTTCAACTTTTAAGACGACTGTAACGCAAGCAGTGATACTGAATGTTGTGCCTGAAACATAAACGCCGTTTGGCGACACAAGATTAACAGTCGCTGCAATAGTAACCGGGATGACTGAATTGTCCGGAACACACATAACGATATCTTTGTTGACCAAATATGTAGCAGTTCCTTTTCCTTCGATGCCGTTTGCATCCGCATAGATGATTTCTACAGGAATTCCGATTACGGCCTGAACTCTTGAATAACCCGGGCGGTCTGGTAGCGCATCGATTGTGAGAGAACTCACAATACCTTGCGCACTGGTTGATTTAGCGCTGATAAATGTCAGCGGTAGTGTTGGACCTGCCGGCGTGAGATTGGTTATGGTGATGAGGGCATTTTCGTGAGTTTCTTGTGACAAACACGCATCAAACACCTTATTGACCTGTATACACGCTTTTTCGCAAAGCCCGTTGAGTGGATTTCCAACTATGGCGCCTGGGCCATGGTCGGAAGATGTAGTGTTGCAAAAAGACATAAGCTTACCTCCTTAAAGTTGTCTACGATGTAGTCTATGCGCGCTTTGATGATAACGTGAATTGAAGCAGAGATACGATATAAAGAGTATTTATTCGACAAGATTTACCTATTTAAAATATGCGATATTAATTTTCTTTGTTCGTAAAAATTATTTGAATTATTTTTTAATTTATATAAAAACAGCATTGTAAACAAGTTGATTAAAATGTAACAAATAAAGTAAACAAGTTTATCAAAATAAAGCGCAAAATATAATTTAAATCGACAAAATATGCTTATACCATATGGTTTGTAAATTTATTTTTTAAAAGTGGTTGACAGTGGGCAATTAGTAATGTAGAATGAAATCACGATAAAAGACCAAAGAGCAATTTGTAAAATTTTTGTCGGTCGAAAGTCATCACGGAAGTGCTCGATTAGAATTTTGAAATAAAGATTTTTTGCAAATTTAGTAGCAAAAGGAAACAAAATGGCAAAGCTATTGATAGGAAACGTCAAACATAGTTTAGACGAAAAGGGGAGAGTGAGAATTCCTGCGAAGTTTCGTGAGGTTCTTTGTGGAACTCTTTGTATTATGCCCTCTTTGAATGGCTCATTGTTTCTTCTTCCATCTGACAAATCCGAAACAGAACTCGAGAAAATGTCGAATATGGAACTCTATGACCGTGAAAAACAACACAGTGCGAATTTGGTGCTTAGCCATTCTGATTATATTGATATTGACTCGCAAGGTCGCATTCTGCTTTCAATCGAACAAAAGAAAATTCTTTCCAATAGCAAGGATTTAGTTTTTGTCGGAAAAGGCAGCTATGCTGAAATATGGTCAACGGAGGAATGGGAGACTCGGTTCTCACTTCTCAATCCGGCGAATATTGATGCGGTCCTGGAAAAGATGAAAGAATATGGAATATAATCACAACCCCGTTATGCTCAACGAATGCATAGAGGGGCTCAACATAAAGCCTGACGGCATCTATTTTGATGGAACACTAGGCGGTGGAGGGCACTCAGAGCAAATAGCAAAGCGACTCGGTGAAGGCGGACAACTTATAGCCGTAGACAAAGACGCCGAAGCGATTATATTTGCTGGCAACAGGCTGAAAGCCTACAAGAGTAATATCACATTCGTCAATGATGACTTCAAAAACTCAGAAGAATTTTTGAACGGATTGGGAATAGCAAAACTTGATGGAGTGCTGCTCGACCTTGGAGTGTCATCCTATCAGCTTGACAACAAAGAACGCGGATTTTCTTATATTCAGGATGCATCGTTGGATATGAGAATGAATCAAAGTCAATACTTGACCGCTTTCAATGTCGTAAATGAATATTCAGTTGCAGAACTTACACGAGTAATTTCGCAATATGGTGAAGATAGATTTGCAAGAAAAATAGCTGAACGAATTGCAAATGTTCGCGAACAAGAGAGCATAAGAACAACCGCTCAACTTTCAAAGATTGTGGAATTGTGCTATCCTCCCGCAACAAGATGGAAGTTTGGTCATCCCGCAAAGCGTGCGTTTCAAGCAATACGAATTGAAGTCAACGGTGAACTTGAAGATTTGGAAAAATCATTATACACCTTGGCAAGACGACTTAAAGTCGGCGGCAGAATGGCAGTCATAAGCTTTCATTCATTAGAAGACAGAATAGTAAAAAATGTGTTCAAAGATTTGCAACAAGACTGCATTTGTGATAAGAGTCTTCCGATGTGTGTCTGCAACAAGGTTAGTGAAGTTAAAATTCTTACAAATAAACCTGTGACAGCATCTGAAGAAGAACTTAAGATAAACTCAAGAGCTGAAAGCGCAAAGCTAAGAATAATTGAAAAAATTGAAGAAGAAAAAAAGAGATAGAAAATATAAGAATTTTGTTCTAAGTTGAAAAAATAGGAAACAAATATTGTTTAGGTTTGAATATCAAACAAAAAACATTAATCAGTAAAAGCAAAAAAAAGATAGAGGTGGATTATGGCAGTCGTACTAAATGATTTGTTGGGAATATCTACTCCAAGCCGCGCCCGTCGCGGTGATGAAAGAATGGAGCAGTTTCCTTCATACGATGAATTTTGGGCTTCACGCAGTGAAATGGGCGCTCCAAAGAGCGACGATTTTGCATACGATTGCAATTATAGAGAGGATTATTCAAACGATTATCAACCAAGAACAAATCGCAACGAATATTCTGATTACCATTCAAGAGATGGTCAGAATGATTTTCCTCAAGATTTTCGCGCAGAAAGCGGATATGCTTACGGCGCACAACAAAATGGGTTTCATACTCGTGAAAACGAGAGTGAATATTATGGTAGCAAGCGTGTATCAAGTTCCGCAAGTACTGACAATTTTCGTGAGGATGTGCAAGCACACACCCAAAGAGGAGAGTTCAATTCTTGTCTTTATTCCGTGCGGGACGAGTTGAGCAGTGTATCAGACTCTCAATATCAGGATGCTCTTTTTGACAGATTGGCCTTTGTCTCTCCTTTGGCCAATGCTCAACAAATGAGAACACCAACCCGCAGGATTGCTGCCGAACCGATTGCAAGAGGTGCAAAAAAAGCATCACGACTTACCTTCAAAGGAAAAGTTATTCTTGCAGTCTACATTGCATTGGCCGTATTGATTACAACTCTCATTGCAATCAATGCTTCTGGCTTTAACGGCACAGGGCTCAATGCAGGTGCAGGAAACAATGTTTCCTACACTGAGACGGCAACCGAAGTCGAAACACAAGCAAATTCGACTTCGGCTGTAGTTTCGAATACTGCCCAAGACGTAAAATTCGATTATGTTCAGACAGATTACAATTATGCAGTAAACTCAAATTGGTTCGACCGTTTGTGCGATAATATCGGAAAGATGTTTAATTAGGAAAAACATAGAAAAATAAGGAATATTATATAATTTTAGAACGGCAAAACTGCCGTTCTTTTTTAATCTAAAAAATCAAATTTTCAATATAAACAGATAGAAATTTCGTAACCAAAACTTCGATATATTTTGGTGAAATTTTATCTTTCAACATAATGAGACGACATCTAAAATAAAATATTTTGAGGTGCTTATGAACATATTTAAGACTAAACTTCGAAATTACAACACAAGAAAGCGATTTTTTGTGCTTCTGCTTGTGGTGGTTGTTATGTTTGTAGCAGTTTTTGGAAAGCTTGCCTATGTCATGCTGTGGCAGAACAGCGAACTCCAAGTCAAAGCTCTTTCGCAATGGTTGAGAGATGTGCCAAACGAAGCGGCACGCGGACAAATCGTTGATAGAAACGGTGAAGTGCTGGCGGATACTTCAACACTATACACAATTTATGTTCGTCCGAATTCAGTGACTGACAAAATTGCGGTGGCAAATGTGCTATCAAATGTTTTGGAACTTGACCATAAAAAAGTAACTGAAAAGATTTCGAAACACGCTAGTGAAATTACAATTGCAAACGGAGTAACAAAAGATCAAATGACATTGCTTTTTTCTTCAGGACTTGACGGGATATATTATGGTGAAGATAATTTGCGTTATTATCCTTACGGGGACTTTATGTCACAACTTTTAGGATTTACTTCTTCGGACGGCAACGGACAAACAGGATTAGAGGCATATTATGACCGTTATTTGGAGGGCGTGGATGGCAAAATTTTGACTGAAACAGACCTAGTAGGTCGGGAAGTAACGAACGGTACTACTTATTATGTGCCCTCAATTGCAGGCGGAACTCTAGTGACAACCGTTGACACAACCATACAGCGAATAGTTCAAATGGCAGTGAATAAAGCGATGACTGTTTACAACCCGAAAAATGTCGCGTGCGTTGTTATGAATTACAAAACAGGTGAAATAGTTGCACTCGCTGAAGCTCCATCATTCGACCTTAATAATGTTCCGCGTGATGATATTGCATCTTTGTTTTCTATGTCGCGAAGCACAATTGTTTCAAATGTATACGAACCTGGTTCGACTTTCAAAATTTTGACAGCGGCGATTGCGCTTGACACCAATTCTGTGACTGTCGACCAAAGATTTTATTGCGCAGGCTCGCAAGTTGTTGATGGACAAAAAATTAAATGTTGGAAAACAAAAGGTCACGGCTCGATAACTTTTGCCGAGGGTGTTGAAAAGTCTTGCAATGTGGTCTTTATGAACAGCGCAATGGCGGTTGGAACAACAAATTTTTATAAGTATTTGCGCGCGTTTGGATTGACCGAAAAAACGGGTATAGATATGGCTGGTGAGACATCGGGAATTTTAATTAATGAATCCAGTGTGAAAGTTGTTGACCTTGCACGTATCGGGTTTGGCCAGGCGATAGCGATTTCACCGATAGAATTGCTTTGTTCAACATCTGCAGTTGTAAATGGCGGAACAAAAGTAACGCCTCGCATATTGAATTATGTTTATGACACCGCAACTTCGACAATAATAGCTAGCAGTCAGTCATCAAAAGGAGCTCGCATAATTAGTGAACAAACAAGCGCAACTATGCGTGAACTTCTCAAAGCCGTAGTCACAAAGGGCAGTGGAAAGGGAGCGTATGTTGCAGGTTATGACATAATCGGAAAGACAGGAACAGCGCAAAAGTATGCAAACGGAATTATCGCGCAAGGCAAATATGTATCATCTTTTTTGGGTTATTCGCTCGAGGAAGGCGCAGAATATGGAGTTTTGTTTATAGTCGATGAACCAGAGGGTTATGTCTACTACGGCAGTTTGGTTGCAGCGCCGTTGGTTGGAGAAATATTTCAGGGAATATTCAACTATCTTGACATAGAGCCAAACTACACAGCAGAAGATAAAGCGATAATCGGAGACAAGTTTGAGCTCCCGTCATTTGAGGGAATGACTTTGAATCAAGCAAAAAATGCATTGACAAAACTTGGTCTGTATTTTGAAGTGAGTGGTGACGGAAATGTTGTCAAGTCGCAGTTCCCTGTTGTGGGAGCAGAAGTTGACAAAAGGAATACCGTGTTACTGATAACTTAGAAATATAAGTTAAAAAAAGTTATGTTGTCGAACTGATAATTTGGAATTTGTAAGTGAACAAAAATTACAGTCTTGCTGATAACTTAGATTCCTGTTGTGGGAGCAGAAGTTGACAAAAGGAAAAAAGTCTTGCTGATAACACAGAATTTGCATATTGACAAAGGAATGCTGTCGAGCTGACGACTTGGAATTTGTAATTTGAAAATAAAAATAAAATAAGTTATAAATTTGCACAATACAGAAATTAAGATGCAAAACCATTACAAATTCTTCCGTTATTGTCTAGATTTGCGCCTCTATTGACACCGCCTTTTGCTTTGATTATGATAAGCGTACTGCTCGTGTGCGCGCACGCATAATGCGCGTGCGCATAAGCAAATAAATCTCGAGGTGCAAAATGGAACTGGAAAAATTGCTGACAAATGTTGAAGTGGTATCTAGCAACGCCGAAAAAGGAATTGAAATAGGAGATATCTCCATAAACTCAGAAACAGCGAGCAAAGGAGATTTGTTCATATGCTTGAAAGGCAAAACTGCGGATGGACACGATTTTATCAAAGACTTAAAAGGCAAAGTTGCCGTGTTTATAGTTGAAAAAAAGCCCAAAGTCGATGTTCCGTATATCATCGTAAAAGACACCCGAAAAGCATACAGTTTGATAAGTCAAAACTTTTTTCGCAATCCCGCCAACAGTCTCCGACTTATATCGGTTGTTGGGACAAACGGGAAGACAAGCACGGCGCACATAATAAACGATATTCTAACTTATGCTGGCTACAAGACAGGTCTTATTGGCACTCTTGGACATTTTATTTTGAATGAAAAAGTTTCTGAAAGCTTAACCACGCCTGACCCTTATGAGTTGAACAAGCTTTTGTTTGAGATGTTGTGCAAGGGAGTTGAGATTGTCACTATGGAAGTTAGCGCACACGCAATTGCTTTGCAAAAGCTTTATGGCATAAACTTTGATATTTCAATTTTGTCGAACATAACACAAGACCACCTCGATTATTTCGATACTTTCGAGCAATATGCAGAAACAAAATTGTCGTTTTTCTCACCAGAACATACAAAGCTGGCTGTTGTTAATGTTGATGATATATGGGGACAAAAGCTTGCTCAAAGGATTGATATTCCAACTGTCACATATGCACTTGACAACCCGTGCGATGTTTTTGCCATAAATGTTTTTCCTGATATAGACGGAACAAAATTCGTCGTAAATCTATTTGACAACGTTTTAGAAATAAAGTCATCACTATATGGAGTTTTCAATGTTTACAACCTTATTTCAGCAATGATTGCAGCAAGCAGTTTGGGTGTTTCGACTGATACTATTTGTCAGGCAGTCAAAAGGTTGAAACCAATCGATGGTAGGTTCAATATTCTCAAAAACGGAAAAGGTATGATAATTATTGACTACGCCCACACACCGGATGGATTGAAAAATTTGTTGTCTACCGCGCGTACTATAACAAAAGCCAGAATAATCACGGTTTTCGGATGCGGAGGCGAGCGCGATAAGGCGAAACGCAGTATTATGGGAGCTATTGCTTCAAAATTGAGCGAATTGGTAGTGATAACTTCAGACAATCCGCGAGGAGAAGAACCCGAAAGCATTATTGCGGAGATAGAACAGGGCGTCAACGGATGTGATAAACGGGTTTTTCCACATCGAGGTGATGCGATTTGTTACGCTCTTTCTGAAATGCAGGAAGGCGATACGGTTGTGATTGCGGGCAAAGGCGCGGAAAATTATATGGAAATACGCGGGAAGAAAATTCCATTTTCAGACATGGAGCAGGTCTTGAAGCGAGGAGCGAGAAGATGAATAGCGGTTTGCTGTGGCTATTGCTAAGTTTAGTTGGAGCTTTTTTGACAGCGGTGTTGTTTGCACCGCTACTAATCAAGCTGTTAACAAAAAAACATATTGGACAAAATGTGCTTAGCTATGTTGAGCAGCACAAATCAAAAACAGGAACGCCAACTATGGGTGGGTGGGTTTTTATTGTACCGACTCTAATTTTTACACTAATTGCATTTTCAACCTTTAGTTTGGTTGCTTGCGCGTGTATTTTATCTTACGGTTTGATAGGTTTTTTCGATGATTTCTTGAAAATTCACTACAAACGGAATTTAGGATTGAAGGCATATCAAAAAATAATTGCTCAGCTTGGAGCTTCAATAATTCTAGCAGTATTTTGTTTTAAAAATCCCAATATTGGTAGCTCAATAACTTTGCCTTTTACAAATGCTGAATGGAATATGGGTTGGGTGTTTATTCCATTTTGTGCTTTTGCTTTTATTGCTCTCACCAACGGCGTAAATTTGACTGACGGTTTGGACGGGCTTGCAGGATGGAGTGGAGTCGCATACTTTGCAACTTTCACACTTTTGATATGGTTTTTATATGTCGATGCGCTAACGGCGGGAAATAATGCGCTCGCAAAAGAAATGTTTTCGCTTGCAATTTTTTCATCTTCAATACTTGGCGGATTGCTTGGATACCTTTGGTACAACTCATATCCTTCAAAAATTATGATGGGAGACACGGGCTCTCTTGCTCTTGGAGGAGCGGCGACTGCTGTCGCTTTTTTTTCAAAACAACCACTTCTAATTTTCTTCGCAGGAATAATGTTTGTGGTGTCGTGCATATCAGTAGTATTGCAAGTTGCTTATTTCAAACTAACAAAAAAACGAATCTTCAAAATGGCACCGTTTCATCATCATCTTGAGTTATGCGGAGTTAATGAAAGCAAGATTGTTTCGTGGTATTTCATTATCAGTATGATTGGTGGCGTCATAAGTTTACTTGCTATGAGGGCAATATGAATATAAAAGGGAAAAATGTTCTTGTTTATGGTCTTGGAAAAAGCGGACGCAGTGCGCTTAATTTGCTTGCACACAAAGAGGCAAACTGCTTTGCATTTGATGATGATTATGAGAAGCGCGCTCTTCTTCGTAATAACGAAAAATGGGAAAGCGATTTTTCAAATGTTGACATCGTTGTTTTATCGCCGTCAATTTCAGGATATCGACCTGAAATTATGGATTTGCGGTTGCTTGGAAAACAAGTTATTTCCGAAATAGAACTGGGGTATCAGTTTTGTGATGCTGAATTGATTGCAGTCAGCGGAACAAACGGGAAAACGACCACAACTATGCTTATTGATGAAGTTTTGCGTGCTGGGGCAAATCATTCAGTTGCAGTCGGAAACATTGGAACACCATTCTGTGAACTTTGCGATGGTCTGAAAACTTATGAAACGGCAGTTGTCGAGGTTTCGTCCTTTCAGCTTGAAGCAATAAACAAATTTTCTCCCGACATAGCCGTACTTTTGAATATAACTCCCGACCACCTTGACAGGCATAAATCATTTGAAGATTATATTGCAACAAAAGCTCGATTGTTTGAAAACCAAACAGAATGTGATATTGCGGTTTTGAATATGGATGATGAGAATGTTGCAAAGTTGAAAAATCAAATAATCGCAAAAATTGTTCCATTCAGCTTGACAAAAAAAGTTGATGGAGTCTACATAGAAAACGGATATGTACGATATTTTGACACGCCCGTGTTATGCGCTGAAGAACTTCAGTTTAAGGGCAGAGAATTAGAAAATGTTTTGGCTACCGTTGCAGTTGCGATGGAAAAACATATCCATCCGTTTGTTATTGCGTGCGCAATGAAACGCTTCAAACGACCTGAACACCGACTTCAATTTGTGCGTTGCGCAGGTGAAAAAAAATACATAAACGATAGTAAAGCAACAAATATTGACGCAACGCTTTGCGCTTGCACAACAATGACAAATTCAACGCTTTTGGTGCTTGGCGGTCAAGATAAAGATGATGATTTCCGAACACTATTTGAAAATCTTCCTAAAAATATAACCCGAATTTTTGTAACAGGCGAAAATGCTAAAGATATTGAGCACTCTGGAAAATACATAGGTTTCCAAAATATAACGGTGTTTGACAGCTTGGAAGAATGTGTTCTGAATACTGTCGGCGCTGAAGAACAAACAGTTTTATTTTCTCCTGCTTCAAAGAGCTTTGACCGTTACAAGAATTATGCAGAAAGAGGCAAACATTTTTGTCAATTGGTTGAGAACTTGAATGATTAGGCTTCATTCAAAAACTAAAATAAATGATACTGAGAATCAATCAGGAATTCAGTATAATGCAGATAATCCACAATATTCGGTAGATTTTTTGCGCGTAGAATCCGTTCAAAAAAATTCGCAAAACAAAAAGCAATACTTTGCAGATGAATCAAAAAAAATTGATATTCCGCTAGTTTTGACTGCAATTGTATTGTCGATCATTGGATTGGTTTTTATATTCTCCGCTTCTTCATATTCGGCGGAGCTTCAGTACGGAGACAGCTTTCACTATGTCAAGACTCAAGCGGTTGCGCTTGTTCTTGGTGTATTTTTTATGCTTGCAATTTCATTTCTTGATTTGTCAAAGTTACAAAAATTCAAATTGCCTATCTATGTGGTGAGTCTGGTCATATTGGCATTGGTTTTTATTCCCGGGTTCGGTGTAGAAATCTATGGTGCAAAACGGTGGCTTAACCTTGGATTTTTCACAATTCAGCCTTCAGAATATGCAAAGTTTGGAATGATAATTTTTATCGCAGGCTTTATGGCAAAGCGCGGTGTTGATAGAATTCCAACTCTGGGAATTGTATTGCTTTCGGGCGGTTTGATTTGTTTGCTACTTGTTTTAGAACCAAATATGTCAATCACTATATGTGTGGCAGTTGTTTTGTTTTTGATGTTGTTTTTTGGTGGCGCAAAACCTCTTCATCTTATCTTATTGTTCGTGCCTGCAGTTTTAGGCGGAATTGCTTTGGTCGTGGCAGAACCTTACCGTGTTCAACGGCTGCTTGCTTATGTAAATCCGTGGGCATCGCCACTTGAGGAAGGCTATCAGCTTATTCAGTCATATTATTCACTTGGGGCAGGTGGAATGTTTGGAATTGGACTTGGAAACTCGCGTCAGAAATTTTTATTTCTGCCGTTTGCAGAAAGTGATTTCATTTTATCTATTATCGGGGAGGAGACGGGACTTGTCGGGTGTTCAATCATTATTGCACTATTCCTTGTGATAATAATCAAGGGCATTATGATTGCGCTGCGTGCGCGAGATAGATTTTCTGCATATCTAGCGGCAGGGGTCACCTCAATGATAGCAATTCAGTCTCTTGTCAATATTGCCGTTGTATGCGGAGCTATTCCGCCAACAGGGTTGCCGCTACCTTTCATAAGTGCAGGCGGAAGTTCATTGGTCGCATATTTGTGTTCGATTGGTCTATTGTTATCTGTCTCAAGATGCTCAGTTCGTTCGTTGTCACATGCTAATCAAATTATTGATATCACACACAAAAATTTTTCGCTCCATAATATGTAGTGTGCCTCTCGAAGTAAATGCCTTCTGTTTGGGCAGACAGCTTGAAGAGTCAAAAGGGTTTTGGGGGTGTAAATGCAGAAATTTGAAATCGTGGGTGGCAATAGATTGTGTGGCTGTGTCAAACTGAAGGGCGCGAAAAATTCTGTGCTACCACTATTGTCTGCGTCACTTTTGACTGAAGATGAGGTCACAATTTGCGAATGTCCGAACATTTTGGATGTTGAAAATATGCTCAAAATACTGAAAGAGTTGGGAGTAAAAGTTGAGCGTGACGGCGACAAGATAAAAACAAGCGGCAAAATATTGAATACAGAAATACCAGACAGCCTAGCGCGCGAAATGCGCTCTTCGATATTTTTGATTGGTTCAATGCTCGGTAAGGCGGGAAAAGCAAGGACAGCATATCCCGGAGGTTGCGCGATAGGTCGGCGACCGATTGATTTACATATAAAAGGCTTGAAAGAACTAGGCGTAAGTGTGACAGAAAGCACAACGCATATTGACTGTAAAACACCAAAATCAAAAAACGAAAACGGAAATGTATGCACAAGTAAACTTCACGGTGCAGACATATATTTCGAAAAGGTTAGTGTTGGCGCAACAGAAAATTTGATTTTGGCATCTGTGCTTGCAAACGGAAGAACTATTTTACGCAATGTTGCAAGAGAACCCGAAATTTGTGATTTGGTGAGAATGTTGAATGCTATGGGTGCGCAAATCAAGGTTGTTGGAAGTTCAATCTTGGAAATTACAGGAGTTGAAAGTTTGCATGGGATTGTGTATACTCCAATACCTGACCGCATAGTAGCGGGGACACTTATGGTGGCAGTTGCGATGTGCGGCGGTGAAGTGCAAATATTGAATTGCGAAGCAAATCATTTGAAGGCGATAACCACAAAACTTGCTAATTCTTCTTGCAATATAACCACAAGATATGGTATAACACTAATAGAGAGTAACGGCGCGCCTGCATTTATGCGCGCACTCGCGACAGCGCCATATCCTGGTTTCCCTACGGATATGCAAGCTCAATTTGTGACGATGATGTCTATTGCAAATGGAACATCACTTGTCAGTGAAAAAGTGTTTGAAAACCGTTTTGGTTATGTTGAAGAACTGAAAAAACTTGGAGCAGACATTGAAATCGTTCACGATATTGCGGTTGTCAAGGGCAACAGCAAATTGAAAGGCGCAACGGTCAAAGCGACAGATTTGCGTGGCGGTTCAGCTCTCGTTTTGGCAGGTTTGAAAGCGGAAGGCACTACATATGTTGAAGATATATTTCATATAGACCGTGGTTACGAAAGTTTTGAAATTATGTTGTCCGAACTTGGCGCAAACATAAAAAGAATTTGATTTTGATTTGAGCGCGATAACGAAAAAACTTTTATGATTGGGTAAACCCTTGCATAATTGTCAAATTACACTCAAATTTTAATTCAAAGATAAAGATAACATCGCAAACAAATTTTCTTTGCTTTATGTATGCAAACGATTAAACAAACAAAACGCATTTGATTAAACAAACAAAACGCATTTGATTGAAGGTAACAATGGACAAAAGAGTAGTTACAATTATTATATTTTTTGCAGTTTTTGCGGTGCTTCTAATTATCGGAGCAACCGTTTTTGTCGTGCGTGATATTGAAGTTTCGTTTGCAACCGCAGAGGAAGCAAATGTAATAACAAGTGAAGAGATAATGGCAGCATCTGAAATTGAAACAGGTAGAAACATATTTGCGATAAGTGAAACACGTGCGGTTTTCAACATTGAAAAAGCTCATCCTGCAATAAAGGTTATAAACATCGAGCGCAAATTCCCGTCCACAATAATTATTCACGTCACAGCACGCATACCGATTTTGGCAGTCCAAATTTCGGGAGAACAAAATTACGCTATGCTTGACCGCGAAATGTTTGTTGTGGAAGTGGTGTCGCAAGCAGAATTGATTGCGCGTGAAACGCAATTTGGGTATAGTTTGACAAGAGCAGGTTACCAACTTGATGCAGCGGATGTAATTCTTGGCGAGGTTGTAGATGAGGACGCATCAAACGAAAATGTTATAACTCAAAATCTCATTGTAGCTTTTGAAAAACAGAATTTGCTAAATCAAGAATTTTCCGATTTTATTGCCGAAGTCAAAGTGACAAGGGAAAGCGGAAGAAGTGTTTATGACGTCGCAATGACAACCCGTTCGGGTTTGGACATTTTGTTTGAAGCAAACAGCGATTTGAAAGATGAAGTCCGATTGTCTTATGCGTGGTATTGTGCTGAGATTGCGAGAGTAGGTTCAAATGCCGAAAGTGTCACAACAGGATATATTGCTTACATATCTGACGATGATAACGAAGACGGGTATTTCACTTGGTATCGTTATTCTGAATAAATAGTTTGTAGAAATTTTAATCAAACGAAAATTTGATATAGTTTTTCTGTGATAGAAAATGGTGAGTTCAGCTATTTGCTGAAATTTACAAGTCAAAATTTGCCATAGCTTAACTTAAAATTTTTAAGGTAGAAAAGAGTGAGTTCAACTTTTTGCTCAAAGAGACAACCAAAATGTCTCAAAGCACAACTTAAAGTTTCAAAACAGAACAATAAAGTCGAAAATACTTTCTAAATTGTGCTTGAACAGGCAATTTTTTTATTTTATGTCCTTGACAGTTGCCTGTTATTATTTTATAATACTTATATTAAGTACAAGAGAGGATTTTTATGTTTTTCAAGATGCAAGAACTCGTGGTTTTAGATGTAGGCTCGAAAGCTTTTTCCGCTATGGTTGCCTCAAAAAAATCACAGGGCGTCTTCTATGTCAAATCTTATGCCGAAACTTCATATTCTGGCTATGAAGAGGGCGAATGGTTTGACCTTGATGAACTAAATCAACGTGCTATTTCAACTCTTGAAAAAGTTATTTCCGAAACAGGCACAAAATCCAAAACTCTTTTTGTTTCAGTTCCAGCAGAATTTTCTACAACGATAACCAAAGATATTGCTGTGGTTCTTGACAGGTCACGCAAAATTGTTGATGCAGACATTGACTATCTTTTCAAAAAGGGTGACACCTACGAAACAAACTCGCAATATGTGCCGATAAACACATCTGCGATTTATTTTTCGTGTGATGACAGTTCGCGCTTGCTTATTGACCCTCGTGGTGTTGTCGCGAGAAAAGTTTCTGCTTGCGCATCTTATATTTTGGCAGAGCGCAACTTTATTACGACTTTTGATAATATTGCCAAATCACTTGGCTTTACTAGTGTTGAATACATATCTTCCGAATGGGCGCAAGGCTTGACACTGCTTGAAAAAGAACAGCGCGACAAAGATTGCTTGCTCATAAATATTGGTTATTTGTCTTCAAGCGTTTCGGTTGTGAGAGGCGAGGGGCTTTTGGAATTGAAATCCTTTTCTCTTGGTGGAGCACATTTGACTGCAAACATTTTTGAGGCATTTGACACTCCGTTCGAAATTGCTGAAGAGGCTCGGGATAAGGTGGATTTGAACCTTTGCTACACCGATGAGGACTATATTGAAACACAGGACGGTGGTGGATTCATCTCTGCTGAAGTTGCCGAGGTTGTGAAAGACAGTCTTGATATTTTGATTGAAACAATTGCAAGTGCTATTGAACTTTGCAAGTATGATATGACATCGTATTCGCCAATTTATCTCACCGGTGACGGCATAAGTTGCGTTCGCGGTGCAGTCCGATATATAGAAGAAGCACTCGGGAAAAGTATTGAAGTTCTGTCTCCAAGACTTCCCGCCTACAACAAAACACATTATTCATCCGTTGTCTCACTTCTGAGTGTTGCGTCAAAACTCAATCAGAAAATGCACGGATTACTGCGAATGAGTTTCGCAAAATAAAAGGAGGTAGTTATGTTTGACTACGACAAAATCGGTTTTGATGAGAAATACGGAAAAAACCTTGAACAGGCAAGCTTTTCCGATGAAAGTAGTAGTGCATCGGCAGAAAGTTCACCAATAGACGAAGTAGCTCCGATTTCGCAAAAGTTTAAGAAAAAAACCGGAAGCGCAAATATTGTCGTTGTCGGTGTCGGCGGTGGTGGAAACAATGCTGTCAACAATATGATAAGAGCAGGCATCAAAAGTGCTTCATTTATCGTAATGAACACCGATATGCAAGCTCTCAATATGTCGCTTGCTCCTCCACAATGCAAAATACAACTTGGTGAAAAGCAAACAGGAGGTTTGGGCGCAGGTTCAGACCCGGAGATAGGTCGCTTGTCGGCAGAAGAAAGCCGTGACAAAATCAAGGAAATACTTGACGGAATTGACCTTTTGTTTATCACCGCAGGTATGGGCGGTGGAACTGGCACAGGTGCAGCTCCTGTTGTTGCCGAAATCGCAAAATCGCTTGGCATTTTGACAGTTGCTGTTGTCACAAAGCCATTTATGTTTGAGGGTATGCAACGACTTCGCAATGCAGAAGATGGCATTCAAAAACTCAAGAATTTTGTTGATACTTTGCTTGTTATTCCAAACCAAAAACTGCTTGAAGTTCTCGACCCGAATGTAAGCTTCAAACGCGCTTTTGAAATCGCAGATGATGTTTTGAGACAAGGCGTTCAAGGTGTAGCAGATGTTATTGCAAATCCTTCACATATCAATCTTGACTTCGCAGATGTGCGCACAATACTCAGCAACAAAGGTCTTGCGCATATGGGAATTGGTTATGGCAAAGGCGAAAAGAGAGTTATTGAAGCTGTTCGTGGCGCAGTGTTTTCGCCGCTTCTTGAAACGGATATCGAAGGCGCGACAGGCATTATTGTCAATATTTGCGGTGGAGAAGATATGTTGCTTTCCGAAGTCAACGAAGCTTGCGATATAGTAAGACAAGTTGTCGACCCATCTGCCAATATTATTTTGGGAACAGGTTTTGTTCCTGACAAGAAAGATATTGAAATCACAATCATTGCGACGGGCTTTTACGACAAGAGAAATCAAGTTCAAATCGCAACAGGTGGACAATCAAAACTTGCAACTCGTTCAACACAATCAGTCGCTTCAGCATTTGGAAGTATGGTTGCTGCAGACCACGAACGCGAAGCACAGCAGAACCCCGCACCACCGACACAGTCGCACGAACCTGCAAAAAGCAAAGAAGGATACAACTACGATTTGTTCGCAAACCGCAATGCAATGCGCCAAAATGGCGTAGCGCAAATTCAGTCCGAAGAAGAACAAATTCAACCTGTTGCTACAATGCAAACTGAAGTCAAACATCCAGACGTTGCATCTTCAAGAATAGGTGTTGGACAAAAGGAAGTTCCTGCATTCTTGCGTCGTTTGCATCGAAATGACAACAACGACTAAAATTTGTATGATTTGATAAAATATAATGAATGATTTGAAAGAACAAATTAAATTATAATTAAAACCACCTCAAGAGGTGGTTTTTTTTGTTTGAAAATTCGGCGATATTTGTCAAAAAATTTATAGTTTCATTCGACAAAGATAGAAATTATATTCAAATTGAGAAGTATATTATCAAGCTATGGAAGTCTACATAGAGGTCGTAATACTCAACAATCTTGTCATAGATTTTGCACTTATTCTTTTGACAAAGTATGTGTTGAAACTTGACAGCAACAAATTGCAAATAGTCATTGCGACCATTGTGGGAACAACCATTGCTGTTTTGTATCCATTGTTGGGAAGCGTGTGGAAGATTGTTGTCAACATTTTGCTTGCACCTCTTGTTTCGGCAATATTTGCAAAATATAAAACTGTGAAATCTTACATATTTGCAACGCTAGTTTTTGCGATGTTGACTTTTTCGCTCGGAGGCACAGCTTTAGTAATTTTACGTTTTACTGGAATTGATATAGCTTCAGAGTGGGTGACAACTATAGTTTTGATATCATTGGGATTGCTTGCGTACCTTGTCAGACAGCTATCTTTGCTAAAAAAATCACATCAGAAAAAAATCGACATAAGTGGAGCGGTTTTGACAATGTGGGGCGAAAATTTGGTTCTTGGAGCACTGTATGACAGCGGGAATCAGCTTGTTGACAAAGTCAGTGGAAAGCCCGTTGTTGTGTTGTCTCGGCGAGTTGGCGAAAGATTTTTGGACAAAAGTTGCAGAACTATTATTGTTAAAACAGTTGGAGGCTCTGTTGAATTGCCTTTGCTGAATGCAGATAAATTGAAAGTCAAAGCTCATGGTAGTGATGTTGATGTAAAAAGTTTTTTGGTTGCGGTTGCGAATGAAAACTACAATGGATTTGATTTAATTTTGCACGAAAGTTTTGCAGACATTATGATAACACAGGGGGGAGATATATGCTGAAATTTTTGCTCAAATTGCTCAACATTTTTGATATTGCGCCGAAGAACATGCTAAACACGGTTGACTACATTTCAGGAGGCGAGGCGCTTCCTGTTCCGTTGACCCCGGAGGAAGAAGCTAGTGAAGTTATAAAATTTATGTCGGGGGATGAGTGCGCGAGGTTGACACTTATTGAACATAACCTGCGCCTTGTGGTCTACATAGCCAAGCGTTTTGACAATACCAACATCGACATCGAAGATTTGATTTCGGTTGGCACTATCGGGCTTATAAAAGCCGTGAACTCATTTGACAACTCAAAGAACATAAAACTTGCTACTTATGCATCGCGTTGTATTGAGAATGAAATATTGATGCATTTGCGCAAAATGGTCCGTGTACGCTCGGAAATTTCACTTGATGAACCATTGAATGTGGATTGGGAGGGCAATATGCTTTTGCTTTCGGACATCTTGGGAACAGATAGCGATATTATTTTCAAAGATGTTGAGTCTTCAACTGAGCGTGAAATGTTGCTTGAGATGTTCAAAAAACTACCGTCCCGTGAACAGAAAATAATGCAAATGAGATTTGGACTTTATGGACAGGAAGAAAAAACACAAAAAGAAATTGCTGAAATGATGGGTATTTCGCAATCGTACATTTCAAGGCTCGAAAAAAAGATTGTCGACAAATTGAAAGATGAAATAGGAAAACTTATATAATTGTTTGAAATTCGTACCGAAATAAAAAATTACAAAAGGAGTTGACATAAATTATTTTAATGATACAATATGATTATCAAAATTAGCAAGAAAAACATAGGTTTCGTGCTATTTGTAATTATTTTTTACAATATTTTACATATTTTTTGGACTTTAGCTTACACTAGACAAAAGACGAATGTGCTACATAGGAGAAACTATTTATGCACAAAGTCGAAATATCTGGTGTCAACACATCTTCACTCCCAAAACTAACAGCAAAGCAAAGCGAAGCGCTTATGAAAAGGATTTCTGAAGGTGACGAAGAAGCAAGAGAAGAATTTTTGTACGCTAACATGCGCCTAGTATTGAGCATTGTTGGACGGTTTTCACGCTCTACTGAATGCAGTGATGATTTGTTTCAAGTAGGTTGCGTTGGCTTGCTCAAGGCTCTCAACAACTTTGATTTCACAATGAATGTTAGATTTTCCACTTATGCGGTTCCAATGATTATTGGCGAAATCAAAAGATTTTTGCGAGACCGTAGTGGTGTGAAAGTATCAAGAAATGTACGCGATGTAGCTTACAAAGCACTCAAAACCCGTGAAAATCTTATGGCAACTTGCACTACAGGTGAACCGTCTTTATTTGAAATAGCCAGTGAACTTGATATTGCAAGCACTGAAATCGCCTGTGCTTTGGACGCGGTGAGTGAACCTGTTTCGTTTTTTGAGCCTGTTTATTCTGATGGCGATGAGAGTATGCTTTTACTTGACCAACTTTCTGATGATAAAAATACGCAAGAACATTGGATGGAGAACTTGTCGCTCACTGAATCTTTGAAAGCATTGCCAGAAAAAGAGCGCGAGGTCATAGAACTCAGATATTATCAGGGTAAGACACAAATTGAGATTTCAAAAATAGTTGATATTTCGCAAGCGCAGGTTTCAAGACTTGAAAAGAATGCTATTGAGAAACTGAGAAAGGTCTTGAACTAGATGTTAATATTTGATGAAATAAAGAGTGATATCAGAAACATTATTTATGATTAAAAAGCGTATATGAGTATTGTTGCTTGAACTAGAATGTAACCAAACATCAAATTGTATAAAATTTGATGGCATGTAAAAATGGTTTCAGCAGAGAATGGATAAGAGTACAGTCAGAACAATGTACAAAAGAATATTTGCAATAATACAAATAGTATAAGTAATATTGCATATACAAAGTACGAACAAATCAAGAGCATAAAAAATGCACTAAATTTGAAGAAAACGCAAAAAAAGAAAAACGCAACTTTGTTGCGTTTTTTTATAATCCAAAATCAAGACTGAGAAATTACAATTTATTCTACACTCAAATTTTCAACTTCCCCAGTGTCTTCAACTCCTAAAATTCCACAGCCGGTTACCATTTCTACCAATATCACATCTGTTCCAATTTTTATGATATTTCGCCACGGAATAAAGAGACTGTCTGTGGCTGCAGATATTGTGCGCCAAAAACTTTTTCTAAGAATAACAACCAGCCCGCAAACTTGACCCGTGCAAGTGAATGTTATGTCAAAAATATGCCCGAGGTTTCTTCCTTCAGCGACATTTATAACTTGTTTTTCACATAACTCTTTGAAAGTATATTCGCGTATGGCCATACCAAAATTTATGCCGAATTGTGTCGCAATATGCAAAAAGTTATGATTTTTTATTAAATTATTATAAAGTTTTGATACTAGATATGGACGCAAACAAACTGAATTTGACATTTTTTGATAAATTCTTTACAACAATCACAAGATGTTGTATAATGACTGAACGAGGTATAACTATGAAATGTATGTATTGTGGTTCTGTTGAAAGCAAGGTAGTAGATAGCCGCCAAAATGAAGACGGAACTTCAATTCGTCGTCGCCGTGAATGCGAAAACTGTGGCAAACGCTTTACGACATATGAGACAATTGAGCATACTCCTATTATGGTTATCAAGAAAGATGGAAGCAGACAGGCATTCGATATTCAAAAGGTCAAAAAAGGCATTATGAAAGCGATAGAGAAGCGTGCTGTGCCAATGGCTGCAATCGACAAGCTTGTGAGTGATATACAACGCAGTATTTTTAATTTGCTTGACCAGGAAATTTCTAGTGATTATGTTGGAGATATGGTTATGGATGGTTTGAAAGAACTCGATGAAGTTGCTTATGTCCGTTATGCATCTGTACATCGCCAGTTCAAAGATATAAACTCACTATTAAATGAAATTGAGCAACTTATCAAATTGAAAGATAATTTGTCGAAAACAAACAAATAGACAATACTTCAAAAGCTGATTTGAATAAAAATTATCTTACTAAAAATAATTTCACTAATAATCATATAATTGAATTGAGAAATGCACTCTTAGAGTGCATTTTTTTGTTAACATAATATATTTTTGTTTTTCAAATTTTTTTAAATTTGAATTTTATTTTACAATAGTATTCATTGTTTAACATTCAAAATGCAACAACTTGCAGACAGTTAGTTTCCAAAATGCAACAATATGCAATAAGTTTGTTCATAAAATTCAACAAATTGCAAACTGTTTGGTTACAAAATGCAAGAAAGGCGACAATGAAAAGTAAAAAAGTCGATTTGCTTTAGTGTGGTAGACGATTAGTAAATTTTGATATTTCTAAATAATAATACATTTTGCAACGCAGTGGAGTTTTTCACTCTTTGCATGTAGATTGTTGATCAGTCGAAATATAATTCTTCTTTTTTTATATGTTCACGGATTTTGTCGACTGCACGTTTTTCTATACGCGATACATACGATCGTGATATTTCAAATTTTTCGGCTACTTCACGCTGTGTCAGGGCTGAAGTTCCTCCAAGTCCATATCGTTGAACAATAATGAGATACTCTCGCTCGTCCAAAATATTTTTTGTGATATCAAGAAGTCGCTCCATCAAGATATTTTGCTCAACACCTTGTATAACTGTGTCAGCTTCGGTTGAAACAAGGTCAATTAGTGTTATTTCATTACCTTCACGGTCAACACCAACAGGCTCGTAAAGCGATATATTGCCTCGATGCTTTTTTCCTGCGCGCAAGGTCATCAATATCTCGTTCTCAATACACTTTGAAGCGTAGGTAGCAAGCTGTGTGCCCTTGCCCAGTTGATAGCTATTGATTGCTTTTATAAGTCCTATTGAGCCAACAGAAATGAGTTCATCATTGTCGGGATAATTTGAATATTTCTTCGCGATATGAGCAACTAGACGCAAATTGTGACGTATGAGCATTTCTTTTGCATCGTTGTCACCATTTTTTGCAAGTAGCAGATATTCCGCTTCTTTTTCTTTCGACAAAGGTTTGGGAAATGAATTTTTGTTGTCTACATATGACGAAAATATGAGCAGATTTTTAAGAAGTAGAAAAAAGCCTTCTAGCATATTGGTCTCCTTGCAAATGAATAGTACAGTATATGTCGAAGGGTGTCACAAATTGACATAGAATTTGTTTCCATAATTTGTTTTCATAGAAACGGGCTGTTGAATAACAATAATGTTATGAGAAAAAATCTATATAAATTAACCATATCATTTTTATTGATTTTAGTGATGTCAATCTGTCTGGTGATATCCGGGAATCCGAATGTAGCAAACGCCTATGAAAACAATTCTCCTTATCCTTTGTATGAAGAAGCAAACAGCAATGTTGAAGAAGTTTATCTTGGCGGTATTCCTCTTGGTATAACCGTGCATGGAGAGGGTTTGATAGTCGTTTCACTGACTGATGTTATCACAAAAGACGGCGCAAAAATGCCACAGCGTGACGGCGAAATTTTGGTTGGAGACCAAATCATTGAAGTGAACGGTGTGCCGATAACCACTTTGGAAGGACTGAGAAATAGTCTTATTGATGGTAAACCTCAAAAGTTGACATTGAAAAGGGGCTCTGAAGTTCGCGCAGTCACTATAATACCTGAACTCGATAAAATAACGGGAACATACAAAATAGGTATTATGGTC
Organism: Clostridia bacterium; assembly: GCA_028710495.1. Lineage (GTDB taxonomy): Bacteria > Bacillota > Clostridia > Christensenellales > CAG-917 > STD2-102. Next base: position 30,075 of record JAQUST010000001.1, on the reverse strand, counting down.
AAAGAAGAAGTAAGTGGAATCGGCACATTAACATTTATAACAAAAGATAACAAGTACGGTGCGCTTGGCCATCGTATCGCGGACTCAGAAACTGGTTTGTCTTTTGAACTTAGCAACGGAAAAATTTTTGAAGCTACAGTCACAGGTGTTGTAAAAGGGGAGAAAGGAAAAGCAGGTGGTTTACAAGGCGGATTTTCTAAGCTAGCCACGCCTATTGGAACAATAAACAAAAACACTTCTTTCGGTATCTTTGGAAATTTTTCAGGAAAATATAATCTGCAAAAAATTATGACAGCTGACAAAAATAGCGTACGAATGGGAAAGGCTCAAATTTATACTACAATAAAAGGTCAAACCCCAAAACTGTACGATATAGAAATAATCAAATGCACACAGCAGTTTTCACGCTCAGAAAAAGGTTTGGTATTCAATGTTACCGACAAAGAATTGCTCGAAGCCACGGGCGGGATAGTGCAGGGTATGAGTGGAAGTCCGATTGTGCAAAATGGCAAGCTAGTTGGCGCTGTGACTCACGTATTTATTAATGACCCTACACACGGATATGGAATTTATACGGAATTTATGCTTGAGGAAGCAAACAGTTGATTATTCTTGAAGAAGCTAGTAGTTGATTATTTTTAAATTGTCAGGAAAAAAGTTATTACAAAAGTGATTGCAATTTGCAATCACTTTTATTTTTGTTTATAAGCATTAATTTAAGTCAACAAACGAAAAAATTTGTGTATTCTGTTAGCTATAGGTGCACAAAAAAATGTTGAATAATTTGTGTTAAATTTTTATAATTCCGACAGTTTATATCTGTACAAACAAAAAAAATTGCTGAGAGTTTAAAAAAAAAATTAAAAAAATTCCGTCAATTTATGGACTCAAACTAAAATCTAGCTTAGAGACTCTATTGCCGTCATAAGAAAATGCTTGTTGCTGGGTTTCCCTTTTCGCATATCAATAGTTTCACCAAATTCCTGATAAAGTCTATCAGTATCCGAATGCAACCAAGCATAACTGATTGCGTTTTGTATATCTTTTTCTATAGCAGGAGAACTTTTCAGAAATTTTTCTGATATTCGAGGATAGCCAACATATTTGAGCGGAAGAATTTCTTCGCGCTCAAGAGCAAGCCTTATAAGTTCAAAAATATAATGGTATCCGCATTTGTTTGGATACAAGCCTAATGAAAGCAGATAGCTTCTAATACTTAATGTTTTATCGTCCATATTCAATCCTTTATTTATTTATACCGTGATAATAACAATCTTAGCGGCAAATGAAACGAACATTTTTGTCGCAAAGTGGTAAAGTTTGTCAATAAATGCCAGTTTTACACCGCTAAATATAAAAATATAGATAAATTATCTTTTTTATAATAACTTATTTAATAAATGCGGTTACAAAATAGTTATCGATTAAAGCAATAGATAAAAAATTTATCAAATTTGGGAATTTGCTTTATTTATCGAAATTTGTATTATATTTTCATATTGTGAGATAAACAATCATAAATTGTTTTGTGAAGAATATCCGCGTAAATGTGACAATATCCACCGCAAAAATTTTTATCATTGAAAACAAAAAATTAGTGATATCTTGCTTATCTATTTTTTTAGTGGGACTAGTTTTTGGAATTGGCGCAACAATCATCGGATGCGAAGGCGTGTTTATATCCGTAAATACAAACGATATTGTCTATGGTTCTTTCAAAATGTTGTTTAGATTTACACTGTTTGAGCTTGCTGCTTATATGATTCTATTGCTTTCAGTTGTGAATTTCGCTTTATCAATTTGTGCAATGAGCACATTTTGGTTTATGGGTTTCTTTTTAGGCAAATATGCGTGTGTGCTTGTCGCTTGTTTCAGAATAAGTGGAATTTTGAATTTAATTTTTATATACTTACCAGTATTTTTTATTGCTTTGATTCATATGACAGTAGCGATTATAAAAATAACCAGGTATAAAGAATGCTCTTGCACAAATTACTGTTACAATAAAACAGTAAATAATCGAGGCAAAAATATAATTACAAACTTAAAACCTTCAGTGTCAAACACGATTATTATTTTTGGAATAAATGTCTCATTCAATTTTGTTATTTTCATAATATTGGGCTTGTTATTTCCCGTGATTGTAGTATAATAAAGGTATGGAAAAAATTATATCTCGAGTATTTATACTTGTTATTGACAGCTTTGGAATAGGTGGAGCAATTGACGCTAAGGAGTATGGCGACGAGGGCAGTGACACTTATCTAAGCATATCAGAGGGCATTAAAGTGCCCAATTTGGTTGCGCTTGGCATCAATAATATAGATGGCGTTTTGGTGCTTCCAAAGATGAAAAATCCTCTTGGACAATTTGCTCGTTTGACTGAGAAATCTATGGGTAAAGATACAGTCACTGGGCATTTTGAAATTGCTGGACTTATCACAAAGAAACCGCTTCCTACTTTCCCGAATGGTTTTCCAACGGAAATTATTGAAAAACTTGAGAAAGCGTTTGGAAGACAAATTATTGGAAATTGCGTAGCAAGCGGCACGGAAATTATTGCTCAAATGGGCGATGTATCCACAAATGAAGATAAGCCAATAGTTTACACATCTGCTGACAGTGTACTTCAGATAGCAGCCAATGAAGACAAAATTTCAATTGAAGAAATATATGCGATGTGTGAAAAGGCTCGCGAAATTATGAGCGGGGAAGATTTTGGTGTTGGGCGAATTATTGCCCGCCCGTTCAGATACGGCGCAAAAGGCTATTATCGAACCGCAAACCGTCGTGATTATTCATTACCTCCTCAAGCTCCCACAATGCTTGACCGCTTGAAAGAAAAAGGATTTGAAGTCAAAGGCGTGGGCAAAATCAGAGATATATTCTGTGGTTGTGGCTTGACGGAACATATTGAATCTCATTCAAACAGGGCAGGATTGGAAGCTGTTTCGATAGAAATTGAAAAAGATTTTAACGGACTTGTCTTTGTCAATCTTGTTGACACGGATATGATTTATGGACATCGCAATGATGTTCCAGGCTATCGAAAATGCGTTGAGGAATTCGACGATTATCTAAACACAATTATTTCATCACTAAAAGATAGCGATGCGCTTATTATCACCGCTGACCATGGCTGTGACCCCTCAACACCTTCAACTGACCACTCAAGAGAAGATGTACCGTTCCTGCTTTATGGCAAAAAGATTGCGCCGAAAAACCTTGGAACAATCAAGGGCTTTGACTTTATTGCAAACTTAACTGAAGAGTTGTTGACAAAATAAAGATTTTAAAAAATAGCTAGCATCACTTTGTTGATAAAATAAATTGTAAACAAAAACTAGTCAATACCGCGTTTATACTGATTTTGTTGTGACCAAAATGAAGTAGACAAAAAAACTGACAGTGACGCAAATCTCCAAATTTCGTTGTGAACGAAAAATGCAATTTAAAAGTTAAAAATATATGTGTGAGTTAAATTTTTTACTTTATGATTTATGATAACTATAAAATTTGAAGTATAAACAGGTTGATTTTGAAGGCATAATAAACTAAGTGGTTTATATCATCAAATCGAGATTTACAGATTTTGCATAATAATATAATTTTTCCTCAACCTAAAAGAAAAAAGGTTGAGGTTTTTTATGAAAAAAAATTTAGTTGGGATAAGCTGTGTTTTTCTGATGGTTTTTATTGTTCTAATGGTCATAAGTATGCCATCAGTCGCATTTGCTTACAATGGGCAACCTGAAGTTGCAATCGAAAATGTTGCAGCGGAAAAGAACTCTGTACTTTCGGTAAGCGCGAAGTCAGCGTATTTGGTTGATTTTGAGACCGGAACAGTGATTTTTGAAAAAAATGCTAATCAAAAGCTTCCAATAGCAAGTATGTCTAAAATTATGACTGTGCTTTTGACATTTGAAGCAATAGACAGTGGCAAGATGAAAATGGAAGATATGGTCACTGTCAGCGCAGAAGCTGCTGGAATGGGTGGTAGTCAGGTGTTTTTGGATGCAAATTCGCAGCACAAACTTGCAGATATTTTGAAAGCAGTCGTTGTGGCTTCGGCAAATGATGGAGCTGTTGCTTTGTCTGAACACTTGAGCGGAAGTGAAATGGCATTTGTCAATCTTATGAACAAACGCGCCGCAGAACTTGGAATGAAGAATACTCATTTTTCAAACTGCACGGGTTTGCCTGCTCCTGAAAACTTTTCTTGTGCCAAAGATGTTTCGATTATGACAAGAGAACTCGTCAAACATAATGACTATTTCAAGTTTTCACGCATATGGCTTGAAGATTACGCTCATCCAGACGGACGCAAAACAACTATAACAAACACAAACAAACTCGTTAGATTCTACAAGGGTTGCGATGGCGGAAAAACAGGATTTACCAATGAAGCAAAGTTTTGTGTTTCGGCAACCGCGGTTAGAAAAGATATGAGAATAGTTGCTGTTGTCATAGGCGAAGATAATTCGAAAGTTAGATTTGCTGATGCATCAAAGATGTTGAACTATGCTTTCGGAAATTATCAAAACAAAGTATTGCTTGCCAATGATACTGAAATAGAAAACAGCGTTGAGGTTTTACGCGGAAAATCGACTAGAGCAAAAATTGTTGCCGAACGAAATATTTGCGCATTCCAAAAGAGCGGAGATGAAGCAAAATGGGAATTGAAATACGAGTTTTCGCAAACAATCACAGCTCCTTTGTCAAAGGGTGATGTCGTTGGCAAAATTTATGTGCTGAAAGATAATAAGGTGGTTGATGAGGTCTCCGCCGTGTTGGCAGAAGACATAAAGAAAGCAACATTCCTTGATGATATAAAACGAATTGTTGGCGAATGGTAAAGATTGATATAAAAAAGTGACTCTGAAAAGTTTGAAAACGAGGCAGATAGCGTTTGAAGACAAGTCTATAGTGTTTATGAACTATTGGTAATTACGCGAATTAGAAGCTTTATGAGTCATATATAATGCGTGAATGAAAATGACAAAGAGCAAAGATATGAATAGAAAAACCAAAAAACATTTTTGGTAAGTTTCGAACAAAGAGTAAGCAATTTGCTTACTCTTTGTTTTATTGCTAATGCAATACGGTTTGCAAAAGAAATAAGACTTGCGAACTCAATACGGTTTGCAACTCAATACGGTTTACAAAACGGTTTACAAAAGCAATACGATTTGTAAATCAATGCGGTTTGCAAAAGCAATATATTTCCAAAATAACTCAATTAACAAAACTATACGACTCAATAAAACAATAAAATGCGGGTTGTTTTATATGTAAATTTGCAAAAAAATATTTAAAAAAATCAATATAAAATGTGAATTGTCGAAATACAAATTCTTGACTTGAAACTTATACTATGTTAATATAATCTAATATATTTTATTAGGCTATACTTGCACAGGAGTATTTTATGAACACAAGAGAAACTTTGAAAATTGAAAACGGGCAGCTCATTATCGGAGGAGTTTCTGCAGTTGAACTAAGAGAAAAATTTGGAACTCCGCTTTATGTTTTGGATGAATCCTACATAAGAGAAGTTTCACGCGCATTCGTTTCGGGCTTGAAAGAAGGATATGGCGAAGGCGAAATCGCTGTTGCGTATGCTTCAAAAGCTTTATGCAACACAGCTGTTCTCAAAATCACGTCAAGTGAGGGGCTTTACACTGACGTTGTGTCGGGTGGAGAGTTGTTTACTGCACTAAAGGCGGGAGTTGAACCTTCAAAAATAATTATGCACGGCAACAATAAAACAGATAGCGAGTTGAAAATGGCTCTAGAAAACGAAATCGGTTATATTGTCGTTGACAGCTTTTGTGAAATAGAGCGTTTGAATAAATTTGCAAGCGAAGCATCAAAGAAGCCCACCGTTTTGCTCCGAGTCAATCCGCTTGTAACTGCACATACTCACGAGGCGGTTCAAACTGCAAAAGCTGACAGCAAGTTTGGCATTGTGATAGGTGATGAGGCAGAAAAAGCAATCAAGATTATGGTTGACGCAGAAAATCTTGAATTTATGGGAATTCACTGTCATATAGGTTCGCAAATTTTTGATTATTCGGCATATGAATCATCAGTTGCAACAATGACTGAATTTGTCAAGCGACTCAGCGATGACGGAATTGAAATAAAAGTTTTGAATATGGGCGGAGGTTTTGGAGTTTTTTATGCAGGAGATGACCCTATGTTTACGCCTCGCCGTTATGCACACACAGTCAAAAATCTTGCAATAATCGTTGCAAAAGCTCTTTCAGAATACGGTTTGAAAAAGCCAATGCTTATCATTGAACCAGGTCGAGCTATTGTTGGTGAGGCAGGCGTGACACTATATTCAGTTGGCACAATCAAAGATTTGGGTGTCAGAAAATATATTGCTGTGGATGGTGGAATGTTTGATAATCCACGCTTTGCACTGTATCAGTCAGAGTATTCTGCTATTATTGCAAACAAAGCCAACGAGCCATTATCTGATAATGTGTCTATTTGCGGTAAGTGTTGTGAAAGCGGAGATTTGATTGGTGTGGATATCAAACTGCAAAAGGCAGAACTTGATGATATTGTTGCGGTGTTCACAACAGGCGCTTACAATTATTCGATGGCATCAAACTACAACTTGAATGCAGTTCCGCCGATGGTTTTGGTCAAAGATGGAAAAGCGGATTATATTGTAAAACCGCAGACATTTGAAGATATGATTCGTAACAACTGCTTTGCAAGTTGGCAAAAATAATAACTTTAATTTGCAAAATAATGAATTAAAGATTAAGTTCGATCTTAAATGGACAAAAACAAACAGAAGTTAGCTTATAATAATCAAATTAGTTTTGACTTATTTTGAATATTTGTGACACAAAATAAGATTGACTATGGAATGCTTAAAAAGGAAAAATAATGCTTAGTTTGATATTGAATAGTGGAACATTTAGTGAAATCTTGTCAACGGCTTTGGCTGTTTTGATTGCTGCTTTCGGCGCAATAATGTTGCACGAATGTGCGCACGGCTATGTTGCGTACAAATGTGGTGACAACACCGCAAAACTTCAAGGAAGGTTGACACTCAATCCCGCAAAGCATTTCGATATGGTTGGATTGCTTATGATTTTGTTGGCAGGCATAGGCTGGGCAAAACCCGTGCCAATCAACCCAAACAATTTTAGACATAGAAAGCGCGATATTGTTTTAGTATCAATTTCAGGTGTTATAACAAATGTTATTCTTGCGTTTTTATGCTTTGGTCTTTTGAATGTTGTGCAAAGCATATTTGCTCAAGTGACAATTTGGAGCGGTTTCACTGTTTGGTTGTATCAATTTTTATATTATTTATTTTTGTTTGCAGTGATAGTTAATATTACACTTGCTGCATTCAATATATTGCCTCTTTATCCTTTGGACGGTTATCGTGTGATTGAAGCATTTGCTCCAAACAGTGCTTTTTGCAGATTTATGCGTCGCTACGGCACATACATTTTGCTTGGGCTGATTTTAGTAAGTTATGTGTTGGGCAGATATATTTGGTTCCTTGACATCTTCGGAATGTATATCAATTTAGTCAGAAATTGGATGCTTGGAATTATGACAAAAATTTGGGGAGTAGTGATTATATGAGTGATGATTTGAAAAAACAAATTTCACTTGATGACACGAATGATTGCGCAACTGATGCCGAAAATGAGGCAAATTTTGTGGATGCGCTAAAAAGCGGGGTCGACAGCTACAATGTCAAACGACAAATAGATGAAAACAATCCTGAAAGCACAAAAATAGAAAATCAACCGCTAGAGTCAAACAAAGAGAACTCAAAAGCATTGAACGGAGCAGTTTTTCAAGAACCGTTGGATGATGAAAGCAAGGATTTGTTTATTGTCAGACCAACCGTAGTCTACAAGCTTTCAGATTTTGAAGGTCCGCTTGATTTGCTTTTGACACTTATCAAAGAAGCCAAAATTTCAATTGAAGAAATTTTTGTGTCTGATGTTACAAAGCAATATATTGAAATAATCAAGAATACGCCCAAGGACGAATTTGACTTTGAGTATGCAGGCGAGTTTATCACAATGGCGGCTGAACTTATTTACATAAAATCATTGCGTACGTTGCCTCAAGAAGAGTTTAATGAGGAAGAGGATGACCCTGAGCTTATCAAACGCGCATTTATTCAAAAGGCACAAGAGTATGCGCTTATGAAAGAGCAGGCGGAAAAACTGAAAGGAATTGAGACCATAAATCGTTTTTACCGTGAACCTAAATATACTGAAAAAGACTGTCGTGTTGCAATCACAAATTTCTCTTTGCCAAAACTTATCGAGGCATTTGCACAAGTTTTGATTTCAGCTGACAAAATGAAAAATGACGAAGTCCCAAAAACCGTTATGAAAGAGAAATTTTCAGTGTATGACCAAATGAACAGCATTCGTGAGCGTTTGCTTCAAGAAAAATCCTTATCGTTTTTTTCATTGTTTGAAGCAGGATTTGACCGCAGTGATATTGTGACAACTTTTCTTGCGATTTTAGAACTTATGAAATACCAGAAGATAAAAGCAGAACAAGATGAAAATTCGCTAGATATTATAATTTTCGCCGCAGTTGAGGGCGATGACAGCCCGATTGTTTTTGAGGAGGACGATGATGGAGAATATTAAATCCGTAATTGAGGCAATTATTTTTGCCGCCGGAGACGGAATTCCAAAGAAAGATATTATAGAAAAAATTCCGGAATTGACGTCAACAAAGTTGAACAGCATAGTTTCTGACCTCAAAAAAAAGTATTCTGGGGATTGTGGCATTGTTCTGATAGAATTCAATGGAAATCTACAGTTTTCTTCAAATCCTACATACGGTGAACAAGTGTCAGAGATTTTGACTCCTCTCAAAGAAAAGGAACTCACAAAAGCTTTACTTGAAGTGCTTTCCACAATAGCATACAAACAACCGATAACAAAGCTTGAACTCGATGAAATTCGTGGCGTTAGCAGTGAATATGCATTGGCTGGATTATTCAAAGCCAAGCTGATAAAAGTTATAGGACGCCGCGACACAGTCGGTCGCCCATTATTGTATGGTACGACTGATGAATTTTTGAAAAAGTTTGAACTTGAAACGATTGAAGACTTGCCTGACCTTATTGAAGTTATGGAACAGGTTCAACTTATTTATCAACCGCCACAAGACAGCAATCTGTTCCATAGCCGTACATTCTTGGGCGAGGGGGATGACTTCTACGAAGAAAATGAAAATGCGCCACTTGATATTGTTGGAGCTCTGAAGGTGCATATCGCAGAACTTGAAAACAAGGATGAAAAGCTTGTGGCTGCAGATGTTGAGGATGAAAATGAAGAAGATGAAATCCCAGATTTCTTGGAAGGAGAAGATTTCAAAGTCTACGATTAGTAATTCTCGGAAAGAAAATTTTACTTAAGATTTTATTATTAGATTTTTATTGTTACTGTTTTTTGTCAGAAAGAAATTTGTTTTAGTAAATTCTTGCATTTGATAGAATTTCTTGTTGATTTTTTTAATTTCGAATTGTTTTGTTTAATTTTTTCCAAAAATTGCTGTTTAATCCACAATAATACATAAAAAACAAGCATATCCACAAACTATGGATATGCTTTTTTTATTGATAAAATTGCTTATGATATCGCTTATTGCTCTATTGGTTGTGCCGATAGGATTTTCAGTTGCAATCTACTTTTCGCTTGAGCGTGAGCTTTTGTTGGTTGGAATCAAAATATTCGGAGCTAATATTTTGAGATTGAATTTAATCAATAAAGATAATGAATTTGAACTTACTGTGAATGGAAAAAATCCTAAATCTGATAAAGAATTAAATGTAACAAAAGCAAAACTTAAGTCAAAAGAAAAAAATAAGAAAGCAAAAAAAAATAAAAAATTGATTGTAAAAATTGTAATGAAAACTATTGAGTTTTATGAAATTGAGTGTGCTCTTCAGTTCGGAACAAATGACACAAGTTCGACAGCGATTATAGTTGGTGCAATCAAAAGTATGTTTTTTCCATTGAAATTCAAATGCGACCAAGCAAATTTGCAAGTATTTACTGATTGGGAAAAAGAAGTTGCAAATTTGGGCGCAAGAATAGATATGAGTTTAACGCCACTTAAACTGATTGGGAATATAAAATAGTAATAAGTAATTTTGCAAAAATACAAATTGAGAATTGTAGAAAAAAATACGTAGAAAAAATATAGAGTAAGAAAAAATTAAGAAATAAGTGCTAAAGAAATTGTAGTGCGAAACTCAAAATAAATAACTGCGGAAGATAATAACGACAAGTAGCACAAGAGAACAATGAGTATTAAGAAACAACGGCAAAGTATATGGTTGAATGCAATATTTATAATCAAAACTAAGATAAATAAAAGTGAGGATATATGGAAAATATAGAGAATTTAATGGAGGCTACTCTTTCCCAACTAAAAACGGTAATCGATGTGGACAATATCATTGGCAAACCTATCATAGGTGATGATATGACAACAATTATTCCGATTTCAAAGGTCACTTTTGGTTTTGTGATGGGAGGAGGCGAATATAATGAGAGTTCGCCAAAAATAAAAATTGCATCTTACCCGTATGCTAATGCAAGCGGGGGCGGTGTAACAATAACTCCGCTCGGTTTTTTGATGTGCGGGAAAGAAAAAAAGTTTATTCCTGTTGATGGAAAAAATGAGGGAGACAATAAATGGATGAATTTGGCAAAAGCCGCGCTGGATGCACTAAAGGGCAACAAAGAGGACGAATAAAAATATGCTTATTTTGTTTATGTATTTGCTTCGCATTTTGCGCACTCTTTTCTAGTGCAGTTGTATATGTTAAGCATTATGACAATTTAGCTAAAGCTGGCGAACAAGTTGCACCTGTCGATAAACAATATCTTTCATCTGAAAACCCTGCCGATTCGCAAGATAGTCAGGATGCTTCCACTGTGCAGACTGGTAGCGGTGCGGTGGTTATTGAGCAATCCAGTTGCCGCATTCTGTATGAAAACAATAAAGACGCAAAACTTTATCCCGCAAGCACGACAAAGGTGTTGACAGCACTTGTAGTTTTGGAAAACCTGCCACTAGAAAAAGTAATCAAAATACCAAAACAAGCTGTGGGAATTGAAGGTTCATCAATATATTTGCGAGAAGACGAAAGTTTGAGCGTCAAAGAACTTTTGCTTGGTCTTATGTTGCGAAGTGGAAATGACAGTGCAGTTGCGCTTGCGCTTTCTATTTCTCCAACTATTGAGGAATTCGCAGAACTTATGAATTCAACAGCAAAGCGAATTGGCGCTGTCAATTCTAATTTCAAAAATCCGCACGGTTTGCATGATGATGACCACTATACAACTGCTTATGACCTTGCGCTTATTACAGCACAGGCTTTCAAAAACAAAGATTTTTGCGAGATAGTTTCAACAAAATCTGCGGTGTTGTCAGGAGTTGATGAAAAGAGATATATACAAAACAAGAACAAAATACTTTGGCAATATGAGGGTGGAAACGGAGTCAAAACAGGTTACACAAAAATGAGTGGTCGCTGTTTGGTTGCATCGGCAATGCGTGAAGGTATGCAAGTTATTTCAGTTGTGTTAAACCATGGTGCAATGTGGGAAGATAGCAAGTCGTATATGGATTATTCGTTTGCTACCTACAAAATGGCACCTATGTATGAAGAGCTGACAGAGTCTGTCAAAGTGAAAAACGGCAAGTCAGATTTTACTGTTGTCAAAGCTGAAACACCACCTTGCTATCCAATCAAAAAAGACGGTAGTGAAAAATTCGAAGTAAAATTTTCTCTTCAAACATTGAATGCGCCTATTATGAGCGGTACAGAGTGTGGAATTGTCAAAGTTAACCTTTCAAATCACTTGATTTTTGAAGGAAAACTGTATACTATGGAGAATATAGCGAAAAAGAGTTTCCGTGATAAATTCATTGAATTTTTTACAAGAAAGAAAAATTAGTATTGATTTTGAAAAGTTGGACTTTGTTTGTTTCAATTATGATTCATTATATCAATATCAATAGCGAAAACTCACTATATATTAACAATTTGAAAGAGGAATTATGCTTAGAATAAACAAATATCTTGCCAATAGCGGTGTTGCTTCGAGAAGAGCCGCTGACAAACTTATCGAAGAAGGTCGCGTTTCTGTCAATGGGAAAATTGTGACAGAACTTGGTTTTATGGTTCGTGAAAACAATGACAGTGTTAGCGTGGACAAAGTCCGCGTTAAACCTGTCACAAGCTATACTTACATACTTTTCAATAAGCCAAAGGGTTGCGTCACCACTGTTTCAGATGAAAAAGGTAGAAAAACAGTTTTCGATTTTGTCAAAACCGATAAAAGGCTATTTCCTGTCGGTAGGCTTGACTATGACAGTGAAGGGCTGTTGATTTTGACAAATGACGGAGATCTTACACAAATGCTAACTCATCCCTCAAATGATATTGCAAAGCAGTATATTGTGAAAATCGAAGGCGATATCGTAGAAAGTGACCTTGCTATATTGCGAAAAGGCGTAGTTGTCGAAGGCGTAAAATACGATAGAGCTAAAATCAAAAAATTGTCAATGGAAAACGGAAATGCTCGCTTGGAAGTGACAATCTATGAAGGCAAAAACCGTGAAATTCGCAAAATGTTTGACTCAGTAGAAAAGAATGTTATTTTTTTGAAGCGTATTGCAGTTGAAGACTTAAGGCTTGGCGGTTTAGGCAGAGGGGAATGGCGATTTTTGCGTGAAGAAGAAGTGGAATATCTCAAGTCTCTTGGCTAATGTGAAATAACTCAAAAACTTTGCATAAAAAGTTATAATTATCAAATTTACTTTGATTGTAAGTTCAAAATATTTCGAAATAGATTGATATGACCATATGAATATAATAATGCAAATGTATAAAGCAAGCTATCATAAAGCAAGACAACAATATACTTTTTCTGACAGCTTAAAACAAAGTGTTTGTAGAAGCAAATTTATTTTGAAAATTTCTAGACGTAAATTACATTAATATTTGACTAAGTTCATAGACATTGGCGAACAAATCCTTGCCAATGTCTATTTTTTTGGGTATACTAATAATTATGAATATTTTAATGACAAACGATGATGGAATTATGGCGGAAGGGTTGATACAACTCGCCGCTGAACTATCAAAACAACACAAAATTTATGTCGCAGCTCCAAATGGGCAATATTCCGGCTCAGCTCACGCGATTACTTTTTTTAATGCCTTGACTTTTAGTCAAGTTGATTATCCAAATGATATAGTTGCATATGCAATAAACGGAACTCCGGTTGATTGTGTTAAGTTCGGCCTTGAAATTATTTTTAAACATATTGATATTGACCTTGTTATTTCAGGCATAAACGATGTTCTCAATATAGGAACGGATGTGTTTTATTCAGGAACAGTGAATGCAGCCATTGAAGGCACTGTGTGTGGAAAAAAGTCACTTGCGGTTTCAACAATCTGCAAGGATGAAGATTATTCGTTCCCTGCTAAATTTGTGGCTGAAAACTTGGACAAGCTTGTTTCGTTTTCATCAAACAGTGTGACGGTTAATATCAATATTCCAAGCAATAAGAAAGGAAATAACAAAGGTACGGCGGTTGCAGAGCTTGGGCTTCGTCATTATGATGATGCATACACTTTGATTTCAAAACCCGATGAACAACCTCGCTATGTTTTGACAGGCACACCTGTATCCGAAGTCGACAGCGATAAAGACCACGATGTTGCGCTTTCCGACAAAGGTTATATCACAATCACACCACTTACGCTTTTCACAACAGATTTTGAAGTGCTTGAGAAAATGAAAAATGAGGGATTTGAATTTTGAGAATAGCAGTAGTAGGTGGCGGCGCGGGTGGAATGCTCGCATCAATAATTGCCGCAAGGCAAGGCGCACAGGTTGTTTTGTTTGAAAAAAACGAAAAACTTGGGAAAAAGATTTATATCACAGGTAAAGGCAGATGCAATCTTACTAATCTTTGTTCGCCTGATGAATTTCTGAAAAATGTGATTTCAAATCCAAAATTTTTATTTTCTGCTATTCACAAATTTACATCTCAAGATTGTTTTGATTTTTTTGAAAATTTAGGTCTTCCTTTAATCGTCGAAAGAGGAAATAGAGTTTTTCCTGCTTCACAAAAATCCTCCGATGTCACAAAAGCGTTGTCGCTTGAAATGAAACATTTGGGTGTTGAGGTTAGACTTGAATCCGAAGTCAGTGCTATTGTGAAGACAGTTGAAGGCTTCAATTTGAAAGTCAATGATGAAAAATTGAATTTCCACAAAGTTATTGTTTCTACGGGTGGCTTGAGTTATCCATCAACGGGTTCTACCGGCGACGGAATGAAATTTGCGAAAACTCTTGGACACAAACTTATTGAAACTAAACAAGCACTTGTTCAGCTTTTGACTGAAGAAGATGTGAGCTCACTTGAAGGGTTATCGCTCAAAAATGTGGCATTGACTGCCTTGTCAAATGGTAAGAAGGTTTCAAGTGAATTTGGTGAAATGCTTTTCACGAGGAACGGATTATCAGGACCTATTGCTATAACAACTTCAAGCAGAATAAACAGATTGTACAATGTCAGGCTTTCTCTTGACTTGAAGCCGGCACTTGATGAACAGACTTTGGACGCTAGACTTCTGCGAGAGTTCAAGGACGCGCAAAACTGTAAGCTACAAAATGTTATGTACAAGCTTATGCCGTCTAGGCTCGTTGATTTTGTGCTAAAAAGTGCAAAGTTGGACGGAGATAAAGCCGTGAATATTGTCAGTCGTGAGGAGCGTATGCAGTTGCTTTCCACACTTAAAGGATTGAAATTCCGTTTGAAAAAACTCGGGAGTTTCGATGAAGCTGTTGTGACAAGCGGGGGCGTTTCGGTTTCGGATTTGAAGCCCACAATGGAAAGCAGATTGCACGAGGGATTGTATTTTGTGGGCGAAACTGTCGATGTTGACGCGCTGACAGGTGG
The DNA here is from genome assembly GCA_028710495.1 of Clostridia bacterium. Taxonomy (GTDB): domain Bacteria; phylum Bacillota; class Clostridia; order Christensenellales; family CAG-917; genus STD2-102. The sequence goes on along the minus strand of JAQUST010000001.1, from coordinate 15,069 downwards.
ATTCAATTTGCAAATTGCATTTTCAACTGCTTTTGCTGCGGCGATGGATGCAACAAAATAATTTGTAATATGAAGCGATATATTTGAAGCGAAAGGCGAGGCGTTCGCACATTTTATTGAATCGGGCGTATACGCTAGTGTTGTTCTCACACGAAATTGAACCGCATTGATATAGATTCACTACGCGCTATGCGTATGCGCGCTCGAGCCAAATAAATAAAACAATAGTTGGGAAATGTTCAAGGACTGATTTACAACTGTGTGCTGTTGGAAATATATAATTGAAAAAATAAAACAAAACTGGAACTTTTACAAAATAAAGCAGGTTTTGCAAGCATATATATTTTTTTGTTTGACAATGAAGAGCATTGCTTTATAATCAATATTTGAGAGGTGCATATGATAAATATTGCTATTGATGGTCCTGCAGGTGCTGGGAAAAGCACGATTGCAAAGGCTATAGCAAAAAAATTAGGCTACATTTATCTTGACACAGGTGCAATGTATCGTGCCACGGCCTATTTTGCAATAAAAAACGATGTTGATGTCAAAGATGAAAAGGCAGTTTCTCTATTGCTTGAGCAACTGGATATGGATATCAAGTACAATGAAATTGGTGAGCAGCATATTTTCGTTTGTGGAGAGAATGTAACGTCACATCTTCGAGAACACTATATGAGTAAGGCTGCTTCAGACATCTCGGCACTCCCGATCGTGCGCTATAAGATGGTGGACTTACAACGCGAGTTCGCAAAAACGCATAATGTAGTTCTTGACGGCAGGGATATCGGCACATTCGTTTTGCCAAATGCAAACTTCAAGTTTTATATGACTGCAACTTCACACGAACGCGCTCATCGCCGTTACATAGAGCTTGAGCAAAAAGGCGAAAAAATGGATTTCGAGATTTTGAAAGCTGATATTGAACAAAGGGACTACAATGACAGTCATCGTGAGGTTGCGCCGCTCAAACAAGCAGATGATGCTATATATGTTGATACGACCGATATGAGTATAGAAAAAGTGATTGAATTTATTGATAACAGGGTTAAGGAGAAAAGTATGAAAGAAACAACCACACAAGGAAATGATGAGCAAAATAATTCATTAATAGAAATTTCTAAGGAAAGTTCAAAAGCAGTAAGTATTAACGAAGCGGAAAAAAAGAAGCCAAACAAACCTCGGAAACCGTTGACTTTCAGGTTCTACAGATTTATGAGAATTCTTATAGCACCTTGGCTCAGAATGCTTTTTCCGACCAAAATTGTTAACAAAGAGAATTTTGATAAAATTGAGGGCGGAGTCATCATCTGCAATCACTATTCTGTTCCTGACACTTTGATTCCATCAATCAAACTTTTCAAACGCGAGCTTCATGTGATGGCAAAAGCGGAAGCCTTTGCATCACCGATAGGTAACAAATTCTTGCGTAGTATAGGCGCAATTCCCGTGCATCGTGGCGAGCCAGATTTGGCAGCAGTGAGAGAAGTTATGGCAGTTTTGCGTGCAAACAAAAAATTTATGATATTCCCTGAAGGAACAAGAAACCGTCAAGGTACTGAAGAAATGGCTAAGTTCAAACAAGGAGCAGCCCGTTTTGCAATAAAATCCAAGAAGCCAATATTGCCAATGATGTACTATAGAAATCACAAATTATTCCGTCGCAATTATCTTTATATAGGCGAACCAATTTATCTTGATGAATTTTATAATGCAAAAGTGCCTGACGATTATAAAAAAGCGACTGAGCTTATTCAGTCAAAGATGAACGAAGTGCGTGTTTTGTTAGATGCACATGTGGACAGCTTGACAATAAAGAAATAATCAAAACTTATTCCATAAATGTTTGGCAATAGTTTGAAATATGAATTATAGTTTTTAGCTAAAATATTGTAATGTATATTATTTTTTAACGAGTAATTGATTATCAAAAAAGTACATCAAACTTTTGAAATCGGAATTTGTACCGTTATAATCCGTTTTCAAACAGAAGGAATTGCAGTTGACAAAAATTGTTGTAGCAAAAAATGCAGGGTTTTGTTCGGGAGTTGAAAGTGCATATTCGCGTGCTCTTTCTCTTGCAGAAAAAGGCGGAAGAGTGTTTACATTTGGCGAGCTTATTCACAATAGGTTCGCTGTTTCATATCTTGAAGAAAGAGGCGTTCGCGCCATAAATTCAGTTGATGAAGCTCAAAAAGGTGATACTATCATTATTCGTGCACACGGTGTTGATGACCATATTATTGAACAACTAAAAGATAGGGGTGCAACCGTCATTGATGCAACATGTTTTTTTGTTAAAAAAATTCATAACATTGTGCAAGAATACTTTGAAAAAGGATACAAAATTCTTATTGCGGGAGAAAGCGAACACGCGGAAGTAAAAGGAATAAATTGTCATACAAATAATACGGCAACAATTTTTTCTGAAAAAATTCCTGACATTTTAGATGGAGAAAAGTATTGTTTGGTGTTTCAAACCACATTTTCAATCGAAAAATATAAAATAATTATCGAAGAAGTGGAAAAAATATCAAAAGACGACCACAAAACAGTTGTGTATTTTGACACTATTTGTTATACTACCAAAGGTAGACAGGAAGAAGTTTCAAAGCTTTCATCAACATCAGATGCAGTTGTTGTTGTGGGGAGCAGAAATAGTGCAAATACAACTAGACTTTTCAACATCGCCAATTGCAAAAATCCTAATGTCTTTTTTATAGAAAAATCGGACGATATTTCGTTTGATATAAAGCAATTTTGTAGCATCGCAATCGTTAGCGGAGCATCGACTCCAAAATGGTTGCTTGAGGAGGTAGTTAGTAGTATGAGTGAAACTCAAAAAGACAACGTCACCGAAATTCAAGAGGTGGCAACTGACACAGAGGTGAAAAAAGAGGCAACATCTCTAGGAAAAACAAAAGCAAAAACCAATGACACATTTTCAATGGAAGACATTATCAATGACAATAGTGCGTTGGGTTTCACATCCTATACTCCTGGAAAGAGAGTCAAGGGCAGAGTTATTAGCGCAGATGAAACAGGTATCCGTATTGCACTAGGTGGCAAAAAAGATGGTTTTATCTCAAAAGATGATGCAACACTTGATGGCTCTTACAATCCTGAAAACTTTAAGGCTGATGATGAAATAGAAGCAGTTATCCTTTCACAAAGTCGTGAAAATGTTCAACTTTCAAAGAAAGAAATTGATGCAAAGAAACTCGAAAATGAAGAAGCCGAAAGACTTCTTGCTCAAGATGTTTTTGAACTCGTTGTGACTGAAGTCGTAAAGGGTGGTCTTCGTGGAAAAATGGGTGGTTACACCGTGTTTGTTCCTGCATCACAAATCAAAATCGGTTATGTTCACGATCTTGAAGAATACAAGGGTAAGAAGCTCCGCTTGATGGTTATGCCTCCAAAGAAAGAAGAAGGCGAGGCAGAGGCTAATCAAGATAACAAGACACAAAAGAAATCAAGATATATTTTCGCATCGCAAAGAATGGTGCTCGAAAAAGAGAAGAAAGAAAGAGAAGATTCATTCTGGAGCAGTATTCACGTTCACGACATTGTTATTGGCAAAGTTAAGCGTTTTACTGCAATCGGTGCTTTCGTCAATGTCAAGGGTTATGATTGTCTTTGCCACATCTCAGAAATAAGCTGGAATACTATTAGTGATCCTTCAGCAGTTTTGAAGCTTAATGAGAGCTATGATTTTGTTGTCTTGAAGATGGACAGAGAGTCTGGCAAAATCTCACTTGGTTACAAGCAACTTCAAAAGAAGCCTTATGAACTCGCAGCAGAAAAATTCCCTGTTGGCACAGTTGTGACAGGAAAAATTGCCCGCATCAAATCATATGGCGCTTTTGTGCAAATTGATGATGGCGTTGATGGTCTTGTTCACGTTTCACAAATTGCCCACAACTGGGTTAAGGATGCAACAGAAGTTTTCCAAGTCGGACAAATGGTTGAAGCAAAAATTATCGGTTTTGACGAAAATAGAATTACACTTTCAATAAAAGAGCTTCTTCCTGTTCCAGAAGAAACTGAAACATCCGCTGAGGAAGTTCAAGTTAAAGATGGCGAAGAGAAGCCAGTCTCAACTGCAAAGCGTCCTTCACGCGTCAAGAAATTTGAAGAAACACTTGCAAATAGTGAATCAAAGCGCGGTGAGAGAAGACCTAGAAGAGAAGCAAACTCAAATGAACCTAAAGAATGGATTTCAAATGCAGGAAGCGCAACACTCGGCGACTTGTTTAAGGGTTTAGATTTGAACTTTGACGAGAAAGATGAGAAAAAAGAAGTTAAAGAAGAAGTAGCGGTCGAAGCGGTCGAAATAGTTGAAAAAAAGGTTGCGAAGAAGACTGTGAAAAAAGCAGAAGAAAAAGTAGAAAACAATGTTGAAGAAGTTGCTGAAAAGCCATCTGCTAAGAAAACTACTAAGAAAGCTGCAGCGAAAGTTGCTGATGAAACTGCTGAATAGTTTTTAATATTGAATTAACTAAATTATTATCAACAAAATTAAAACGAGCACACTGTGCTCGTTTTTTTTATGTTTTTGATTTATCAGAATTATTGAAAGTATTAGTTTATTATTTTGTATATAATGCGATAAGAAATTAAATAAAATACTCATTATAATTAAATTAGAATCTTAAATATATAAGTCGACAATTTGTAATTTTTCTTAAAAGGAGTTTACGAACAAACCCAAAAAATTGCGAAACATCAATGAAAGCAATTCTATCTTATTTTATATAGAACTTCATAATAATTTGATAAAAGCTCTAAATATTTATTTATAATTTTTTTACTGCAATTATGTTTAAATATGTGATAAATATTTGTTTATGAGTCTATGTTACGGTTTTTTGACACTCTTTCTGAAGCTTCTCAACAGCACTTTTTGCAAGTTCATCACATCTATTATTATATTTGTTGTCACTGTGCCCTTTGACTTTCACAAATTCAACTTTGTGTATATTTGTAAGCTCAAGAAGCTTTTGCCAAAGGTCAATATTTTTTACTTCCTTTTTGTCCGCTGTACGCCAACCTAACCGTTGCCAGTTGTATATCCAACCATTGTTGAAAGCGTTGATTGCGTATGCGCTATCACTGAAAACAGTCACTACACAAGGGGATTTCAACGCAAGCAATCCTTGAATAATAGCCATAAGCTCCATTCGGTTGTTTGTTGTGTTGTGTTCACCGCCATTTAATTCTTTTTTATGATTTTTGTAAAACAAAACTGCTGCCCAACCGCCGTCGCCGGGGTTTCCAGAGCAAGCGCCGTCTGTGTAAATTTCGATTTTCTTATTTATGTCCATATTCCTTGTTTCCTAGTATTTCCATCTATGTGATTATTTGCAAATATTGATATATGAAATTGAGATTAATTATTTTACAAACCCTCAAAATGTTCAGTTCATAATTTTTTTTGTATTGCATCAAGACATTATTCGCTTATTCGTAAAACTTAAGTGAGAAGTTTTCTAATTTTCTTGATTAAATAGAACAAGCATAAATTCATTTAATTTCCATATTGTCAAAAGAAAGACTTATACTAAGCGAATTTACTTAGTATTTGACAATTCCTCTGAGCGAGCTTTACATTTTGCCATACCGCTTTTCACAATGTCCTCAAGTCTATCCGCCTTGAAGCTGTTGATTGCTTCAATGGTTGTTCCGCCTTTTGAACAAACTGCACTGACAAGGTCATCAATAGGTTTATCCGATGCAGTTAACATTTCACAAGAACCAATAACTGTTTGGATTGCAAGTTTTTTCGAAATATCGTAGGAAAGACCGCCTTCAACTCCGCCGTCAATCATTGCTTTCACAAAAAGATAAACATATGCAGGGCCGCTTCCGCTGACAGATGTTACGGCATCAAACAGGCTTTCATCAAGTTCAACAACTTCGCCAACTGATGAAAACAAACTTTTTGCAAATTCATTTTTACCGTTTGAATAGGCAAGTGCGCTCATCCCTTTGCCAATAAGCGCAGGTGTGTTTGGCATCACACGCACAAAATCGCGTTTCCCAAGGTTAGCCTCAATAGCCGCAATTGATACGCCAGCCATAATCGAAATTACAGTTTGCGCAGTGATTACGCTTTGAATATCTTTCATAATTGCAGTGGAGCATTGTGGTTTAACTGCAAACAAAATGCTTTCGCTGTTGCTTGAAAGATAACGGTTGTCCTTTGTTATGCAAAGACCTAGGGATTGAAAAAATCCCAATTTTTCTTGATCAATGTCTGATATAATAATGTCACTCGAGTTCAAAACTCCATTGCTTATTGCACCTTTGATGATGGCTGTTGCCATATTGCCTGCGCCGATAACGCCGAGTAAAAATTTCGATTTCATAATATCTCCAATATGTTTGACTAAATAGTCAGTTTATTATATAATAATTCTGCTCTTAGGGGAGTGGCTCAACGGTAGAGCAGCGGTCTCCAAAACCGCTGGTTGCGTGTTCAAATCGCGTCTCCCCTGCCAGTTTAGTGTCTTGCACAACAATGCAAGGCACTTTTTTTGACAGCTAAAAATTATAAAACATCTATACGCAACCTTTTGCGAAGCAAAACTTGCCCAACAGTGGAATGCGTTTTTGTGAGTTTAGTGTCTTGCACAACAATGCAAGGCACTTTTTTTGACAGCTAAAAATTATAAAACATCTATACGCAACCTTTTGCGAAGCAAAACTTGTCCAACAGTGGAATGCGTTTTTGTGAGTTTAGTGTCTTGCACAACAATGCAAGTCACTTTTTTTGACAGCTAGCTATCATAAAACATCAATACGCAACCTTTTGCGAAGCAAAATTTATGCGATATGATATTTTTTAGTTTTGTACAGTGCATAGTAAACGACTGAACTTAACGGTAAATTCAAAAGTAGTACACAAGGAACTATTATTGGTGCAATAAGACTGTCAACATTATTGACATCCGCTCCGACAAGGAAGAAACCAATCAACATAGTGATGACTGCAAGTTCGATGCAAAGCATAGTTCGATTGAGCATAGAAAGCTTGAAATTGAAGTTTGCTCTCACTCGTTTTGAAGGATTTGACATAAATAAGCCAAGTGGAATTGCATATAATGCTAGCCCTATAAACAAAAATGAAAGATAAACAGAGTAATGAACTTTGGTCGCGGTGGCTGCCCACATTATTCCTATCATTGCTATGTAACTTATCAAAATAAGCAGGAAACAGTCGCGGTTGAGTCTGTTTGATAGAATAAAGTTGAATGAATAATATTCTGTAGTATTTGCTTTAGTGTAAGGCCGAACTTTGAAGCCTTTTGCATACAACCTTGTTTTCAATTCTGCATCAGAACTGCGAAGCGTAATATCAACTTCAGTTGGATGAACGGGCATTTCTCTATCATTATGTTTTTCCGTGATATTACCAAGCAAACCTTTATAATCAATTTCCTCTTTTTCAAAACTAAATTCTTCTTTTTTGCGTGGAAGCACAAAAGATGACACAAATTCGGTATCTTTTTGTCCGCCTGCAGCAACAAACGCTGTTTGCTGTGCGTATGAGGTATTCGATGCTGATTGACTGTGCAAATTTGATGATGAAAAAGCGGGTTTCTCTGAAGCAGCATATTTTTCTTCTGTCGGAATTGTTGACGCTGCAATATGCTGTTTTGCAAGTTCTCTTTCTTCTTCTTTTTGCGCCAAAATATCAAGTAGTGAAGCGTGATTGTGAGAAATGTTTTCGGATGTTTTTTGTTCTGAAGAAATTACTTCACTTTCTTTTGAAACAATGTTTTCGTTTGATTTTATATTTTCTCTTTTTTCTATATCATTGAATACATCAATTAATGTTCTCGCAGGAGAGTGAGGATGTATACTTTTGTTTTCTCCCAAAGCATCAAGTCGATTTGTAAATGCGTTTTCTTCCTTTTGTGCATCGCTAACAGCTTGCATAATAGGAGACAGTTGCTGTTGTTCAAGCGTTGTTTGTGCATTTGGACTCACTTCAAAAATTTTAGGTTGACCGATGTTTGAATTTGTATTTTGATTTTGGTTTGCGGATTGACTATTGAGAGTAGCAGCTTCAGGTTGCAAAATCGGTTGAATCGCTTCAGAAACAATTTCTTTCTGTGGAATTTGCGGAGCTGTTGGATTTGCGTTTGGGTCAAATTCTTTTCCTGTCGCAGAATCAATAAACTTGAAAACAACTCTTTCTTTGATTACTTCTTTTATAATGGTGTTTTCTGTTTCAGGTTGTTTCGTGTTTGCTTCTGCATCATTTTTATTTTTGGTGTAGGGGCGAAGCTCGCTTATATTGAATGGGGCGGTTTCTTTTTCTAAATCGAATTTAGTGTCAGATACCAGTTTATCCAAAATAGTGCGTGAAAACTCATATTCGCGTCTTTCTTTTTCCAAATATTCACGACCTGCAACTGTGAGCGAATAATAACGACGGCGACCGCCACCAGTGTCTTCAGGCTCACCTAAGTATGATTCAATAAGTCCTTGTTTTTCCAGACGCTTTAAAACACTGTAAAGTGTTGGCTGTTTAAGCTTGTATTGACTCTCGCTTTTAGTTTCAATTTCTTTCAGAATATCATAGCCGTAACGGTCTCCACTCCAGAGTGAACTCAAAATAATAGTGGTGACATTGCCACGAATTAGGTCACTATTGACTGATGATATGTCCATATAATCTCCCCAAAATGTTTGATAAATTTGCTTTACTTTTTTTATATGATAGAAACCTTCATTTCAAACTCGTCGCAAATTTCGTGTATTATTGATTTAGTGAAAGTCTTATTGTTAAACTATGAAATACGATGTTGCCACACTGTCCTCAATATAACAATTTTAGCAAACTGTTATAAATATGTCAATATAATAGAATAGTTATGTTGTCGAAATGCAACGAATAGGTGTTAATCATCGCTATTTTCATCATGATAATTGTTGTTTGGTTTATTCTCTCGCAAAACTACTGTTCCTGCGGCCTTTCTTCGATTGTCATCGCTTATTGCTGCATAATGTTTTTTGGTTGTATTTACATCACGGTGACCCAAAACATCTGCCACCATATAGATGTCACTCGTTGCTCGATACAAATTTGTTCCAAAAGTGCTTCTGAGTTTGTGTGGTGAAATTTTTTTTAGAGGTGTAATGATTGATGCATACTTTTTTACGAGGTTTTCAACTGCGCGCACGCATATTCGCTTTTTTTGTAATGATAAAAATAGAGCGTCTTCATCAATTTTATTTTTTATTTCTTCTCGCTCACAGTAAATATATTCTGCAAGCGCATCAGCAACTTCATTCCCAAAATAAAGTATTGATTTTGCACCACCTTTTCTTGTTATCGTGAACGCATTTGAATTGAAATCTATATCATTCACATTTAATCCAACACATTCGCTGACACGAATTCCAGTTCCAAGCAACAAGGTGATTAAAGCAATATCGCGCTGTTTGGTTTTTTCGTGAAATTCCTTGCTGTGATTTGTCAATCCGTCTCCGCTGTCAACAGCGTCAAGCATATTTGCGACTTCATCCACTTCAAGTCTGACAATTTCTTTATCGTGAAGCTTTGGCAATGAGATTTTTGAAGCTACATTTGAAGGTAAAAGTCCTTTATTGAAATAATACTTAAAAAACGTTCGAACAGTAGATAACTTTCGCGCTTTTCCGCGTTCTCCGTTGGAGCATTCCTTGTTTTGATATGTATAACTTGTTAGCCATTCAAGATAGCCTTCAAAATGATTGATTGTCACATTTTTCATGTCATCTATTGTAAAAGAAATTGGTTCTCGGGCTCTAAACATCTTTGGCACTATAGATAGATAATAAAAAAACACTCTCAAATCGTAGGCATAATTTAGTCTCGTAAGTTCTGTTGTCTGAGGCTCTATACCTATAAAAAACTGGTCGCAAAATTCAGGTAAATCCTCGCGAATTTGGCGCAGTCGGGCAATGGTATCTCGTTTTCGTGTTTTGAAGTAATCAGACATATAAATTGTCCTTTTGAATATCGTTTAATACAATATGTAGTATATCAAACTATTCGCAAAATGTCAATTATGAGTTTTATATGTTGAATTTTGATTGTTTAGTATAGTGAGGCAAAAAAATCCATATTTTATACAAATGTGTTTTATTGTAATTTTCTAAACTATTTCTTAAATGTATTTGTTTATAGATATGGCAAATATATGTCATTTTGAAGAGGAGAATGAATTATGGATATGCAAAATATTAAAACTATGTCATTTGCTGAGATAATTCAATCTGCTGTAAATATTGCTATAGAAAGAAATTTTAATCGGGTAACTATAAATTTGCTTAAGCTTGAAGATGAAGATTCTCTAATAGGATCAATATTTTTGCTTACAGACCCGAAAATGTCGGAAGAAGAATTGGTAAAGATACTTTTGATAAAGTAATTATATCTATTGGCAGCATACCTTGCAATATTCTGAATCACAAATTTTATGAAATCAAAATTGTA
>JAQUST010000001.1:0-4480 GCA_028710495.1 Clostridia bacterium | reverse complement strand
CCTATAGTTCAAAAACAAATTATGAAAATTATTTTAACTATTATTAATTAAGTTATTGACATATGTCGAAAATTATATATAATAATAAGTGACATATGTCAAAAATAATGTTTGAGGAAAAATTATGCCTAGACCAAAGAAATGGAGAAATGTTTGCTGCTTACCAAATAACAACAGATTCGGTCCTCTAAATGGAAATATAAACAATGCGGATTGTATTGTAATGACCGTTGAAGAATATGAAACTATAAGATTGATTGACTCTCAAGAAATGAAGCAAGAAGAATGTGCGGAACATATGCATGTCGCAAGGACAACCGTTCAGGGTATTTATGATAGCGCTAGAAAGAAATTGGCTGATTCTTTGATAAATGGCAAATTATTATTGATTGAGGGCGGAGATTATATGCTTTGTGACGGGAGTGGAAATAGTTGCGGTGGAATGGGTTGTCATAGACGCAAATTCGAAAATAGTCAAAAAGAAATTATCAAATAATGTTTTTGCTGATGTTCTCTTCAACTTTTTTGCGTTCATCAAGTGAACAGAACTTGTACATTTGATGCAAGCCTTACAAATCTTGTTTATGCTATTGAGGACTCTTAAAGTGAGCAGAACTTGTATAACTGAAGCAATTTCATATTGCTTAGGCGATAAAATGTACACAACTTGTTATTATACTTTGGCAAAGGTGGATTTGGCTTTACTTTGTACAACAAATTAAGTGAAAAAGCTTTCATTTAGCACATTGAAAATTGTTTTAAAATTAGTAAGAGATTTCAATTATACAGGAGAAAAAGACAGATGAATTTTGAATATACTGACAAAGTTATTGAGCATTTTAATAATCCGCAAAATGCTCATAAAATGGAGGATGCAAGCGCAACTGGCGAAGTTGGTAGTCCTACATGCGGAGACTCATTGAAAATGTATATAAAAGTAAATGAAAACCGCATAGTAGATATAAGCTATCTCGTTTATGGCTGTTGCGCGGCAATCGCATCTGCAAGTATGCTCACAAAGATGGTAAAAGGCAAAACACTTGAAGAAGCAATGCAAATTACCGAAGAAGATGTTGCCGACGCTTTAGGCGGATTGCCAACAAGAAAAATGCATTGTTCAAATTTAGGGGTAGGAGCTTTGAAAGAAGCAATAAGAAATTATAAGAGGAGATTAAAGATGAAAATAGTAATTCCGGTAGATGAAAATTTAATAGGAACAGGAGTTTGCCCCTCATTTGGTAGAACACCATATTTTATGATGTATGACACTGAGAGCAAAGAAAGTATTTTTATAGAGAATGCTGCGGCAAGAAGTGCGGGCGGTGCAGGAATAAAGGCGGCACAAACTATAGTTGACAATAGGGTGAGTGTAGTTATTGCCCCAAGATGCGGAGAGAATGCAGCAAATGTTTTGGTTGCAGCTGGTGTAAAACTATACAAATCAACAAACGAATCTGCAATGGATAACATTCAATCTTTTATTAGTGATAAATTGTTGCCGCTTGACAATATTCACCCTGGTTTTCACAATCATGGCAATAATTAATAAAAAAATAGCAATACTATCAGGCAAAGGAGGTACGGGAAAAACCCTCGTATCCGTGAACCTTGCAGCTGTCGAAGGCGTATCGACTTATGTTGATTGTGATGTCGAAGAGCCAAATGGTCATCTGTTTTTTAAGCCTGATAACATTGCAATCGAAAATATAAATATTGCTATTCCTCTAGTAAACGCAAGTCTTTGCACAGGATGTAAAAAATGTGTAAATTTCTGCAGATTTAATGCTTTGGCATATATTGGTAAGTTAATGATTTTTGAAGAAGTGTGTCATTCTTGCGGTGGTTGTGTATTGCTATGTCCTGAAAAAGCATTGACAGAAAAATATAAAACAATCGGACAAATTCAAACAGGTAATTCTCAACAAGTGAGTGTTATGTCTGGTATATTAAACACAGGTGAAGTTTCGGGTGTTCCTATCATAAAAACTTTGTTAAATCGTATAAAAGAGAAACAAGGATATATATTTATTGATTGTCCACCTGGAAGTGCGTGCATTGTGATGGAAAGCATAAAAGATGCAGACTATTGCATTTTGGTCGCTGAACCGACAATATTCGGAGCACACAATCTAAAAATGGTGCACGAGCTAGTAAAATTGTTTAAAAAACCTTATGGTGTAGTTCTCAATAAATGTACTTTGGGAGAAAATCCTTCGGAAATATACTGTGTTGAAAACGGTATAAAGATTTTAGAAAAAATTCCTTTTGATGCTGAGCTGGGGAAGATAAGTTCGGATGCTCATATTTCTGCAAGAGAAAATAGTAAATATAAGCAACTTTTTACTTCATTATTGGCAAATGTTAAGGAGGCTGTCTTATGAAACAATTATTGATTTTGAGCGGAAAGGGAGGAACAGGAAAAACTACAATTGCCGGAGCTTTTATTAAACTTTCAAAAGTTAAGGCTTATGCTGATTGTGATGTGGATGCTCCGAATTTGCATTTGATAACAAATCAAATCGATGATGTACAAAATAAAGATTATTATGGTTTTCCTAAAGCTATTATTGATGCGTCATTATGTATTGGATGTGGAGTGTGCCAAAAATATTGTCACTTTGATGCAATAAAGAAAAATGACAAATACTATGTCGACAATTTTGCTTGTGAAGGTTGTGGAGTGTGCGAATTGATATGCAAGTCAAAAGCAATTTCGATGAATGACGCTATTGCTGGCGAACTTATGTTGTATGAAAGCGATGCTGTGTTTTCTACTGCACAACTAAAAATGGGTAGCGGAACTTCAGGAAAACTTGTGACTGAAGTAAAAAAACAGATGAAGACTAATGCTGGTTCGGCAAAATTTGCAATTATTGACGGTTCACCCGGTATTGGTTGTCCTGTTATCGCTTCTATTTCTGGTGTTGATATGGTGCTTATTGTTGCAGAACCTTCAGTTTCGGGCATAAGCGATATGAAAAGGATTGTAAAGACTGCGCAGAATTTTGGAACTAAAATTGTAGTTTGTATAAATAAGTACGATACAAATATTGAAAAGACAAATCAAATTGAAGAGTACTGCAAGAGAGAAAACCTACGGTTTGTTGGCAAAATTCCTTATGACATTGATGCGGTGAAAGCAATAAACTGCGGTAAATGCATAACTGAATTTGATTGTCCTTCAGGAAGAGCAGTCAGAGAAATGTACAAAAGCACGGAAAAAATAATATGGCAGGTCTAAAAACATGAAAATAACAGTTTTAGCCGAAAATACAACTATATCAGAAAAGTATAAAAGTGAGCATGGGCTTAGTTTTTACATAGAAACAAAGAACCATAAAATTTTATTCGATGTTGGTGCAAGCTCATTGTTTGCAGAAAACGCAAAAAAAATGAATATTGATCTCACAAAGATTGATACTGTCATTATTTCTCACGGTCATTATGACCACGGGGGTGGATTAAAGACGTTTTTAGGTTTGAATTCGACTGCCAAGATTTATATACGAAAATCTGCATTCAATGACTATTTCTCAGAAAAGCCGTCAGGAGAGAAAGTGTATATCGGATTAGATAAGGAAATCATTCTAAATCCCAGATTTATGTTTACTGAAACTTTTATGAAAATTGACGATGAATTGGAGCTGTATTCAGGCGTAGAAGAAAGAGAATTTTTCTCAAAATCTAATAATGCACTATTTATGAAAGAAGATGATAAATATGTGAATGATAAGTTTGAACACGAACAAAATCTAATCATAACCGAAAATGAAAATACGGCTCTGTTTGCAGGATGCGCACATAACGGTATAATCAACATAATAAATAAATTTGTCGAAATAAAGTGGGAAGAACCCAAATATGTGTTTGGCGGGTTACATCTCAGCAATCCACGAAGCAAAAAAATTGAGAATGAACAATTAATAAGCGAAATTGGATGCAAATTAAGTCAATACAATTCCGAATATTTCACGTGTCATTGCACTGGCGAAAAACCATATTTTCAGTTGAAACAAATTTTGAAAGACAGAATTCATTATGTTGCTACTGGCGCAGTCGTAGAAATAAATTCTGCAAATGAATAAAGATGCAAAAAATAAACTAAAAAAAATACGGAGGTATAAATATGAAGATTGCAGCAGCCTGCGAAGGCGAATTTATCACAGAGCATTTCGGACATTGCGAAAACTTTATGGTTTTTAATGTAGAAAACAACAAAATAGTTGATAGTAAGTCAACGCCTAATCCTGGACATAGACCGGGATTTCTACCAAATTATTTGAATGATTTGGGAGCAAATGTTATTATTTCAGGAGGAATGGGCGGAGGAGCAATTGATATATTCAATGAAAAAAATATTGAAGTTATAGTTGGTGCTTCCGGAAACGCAAAATTAGCGGCAGAGGCATATTTGAGGGGAGAATTGAAGTCCTCAGGTTCAGTTTGCCACGAGCATCAGCATAAAGATGAGTGTGGTGAA
>JAQUST010000022.1:8333-23475 GCA_028710495.1 Clostridia bacterium | reverse complement strand
TACAATTTCGCCGGGTCCCCTGTTGAGACAGCGCCCAAGTCGTTACGCCATTCGTGCGGGTCAGAACTTACCTGACAAGGAATTTCGCTACCTTAGGACCGTTATAGTTACGGCCGCCGTTCACTGGGGCTTAAGTTCAATGCTTCGCTTGCGCTAACAAATCCCCTTAACCTTCCAGCACTGGGCAGGCGTCAGCCCCTATACTTCATCTTACGATTTAGCAGAGACCTGTGTTTTTGGTAAACAGTCGCTTGGGCCTCTTCACTGCGGCCTACTTGCGTAGGCTCCCCTTCTCCCGAAGTTACGGGGTAATTTTGCAGAGTTCCTTAACAAGGGTTATCCCGTCCGTCTTAGGATTTTCTCCTCGCCCACCTGTGTCGGTTTGCGGTACGGGCATCTCAAGACATATTTAGCAACTTTTCTCGCCAGTGTGAATTCATCGACTTCGCTACTAATTTTCGCTCCTCGTCATCGCCTAGCCTTAATGATGTGTGTACTTCACTGCACATCAGCCTCACGATTTGAACGCAGCTATCCATAACTGCGCCTCGACTATCCTACTGTGTCATTGCCTCATTTAAGCGTCTCTTGATGGTACAGGAATATCTACCTGTTGTCCATCACCTACGTCTTTCGACCTCGGCTTAGGTCCCGACTTACCCTGGGAGGACGAACCTTCCCCAGGAAACCTTAGGCATTCGACGGCGAAGATTCTCACTTCGCTCGCGCTACTTATGCCGGCATTCTCTCTTGTATAAAGTCCACCGCCCCTTTCGATACGGCTTCTGCCCTTATACATTGCTCCTCTACCAATGCAGTAAACTGCATTCCTAAACTTCGGTGACAGATTTTAGCCCCGGTAATCTTCGGCGCACCCCCACTCGACCAGTGAGCTATTACGCACTCTTTAAATGAGTGGCTGCTTCTAAGCCAACATCCTGGTTGTCTTAGCATTGGCACATCCTTTACCACTTAATCTGTACTTAGGGACCTTAGTTGTAGGTCTGGGCTGTTTCCCTTTTGACAACGAAACTTATCTCACGCTGTCTGACTCCCTCGCATCAAGTATCCGTCATTCGAAGTTTGATAAGGTTCAGTAAGCTGTGAAGCCCCCTAGCCCATTCAGTGCTCTACCTTCGGTACTCTAACGAGAGGCTAGCCCTAAAGCTATTTCGAGGAGAACCAGCTATCTCCGAATTCGATTGGAATTTCTCCGCTATTCACAGCTCATCCCCGGTCTTTTCAACGAACGTGGGTTCGGTCCTCCACAGTGTCTTACCACTGCTTCAACCTGTCCATGAATAGGTCATTCGGTTTCGGGTCTGCGTCACGCAACTAAACGCCAGTTTCAGACTCGCTTTCGCTACGGCTCCATGACTTAATCACTTAACCTCGCTACGCAACGCAACTCGCCGGCCCGTTCTACAAAAAGTACGACACCACACCTTTAGTGGTGCTGTGTCTGCTTGTAAGCATATGGTTTCAGGTTCTCTTTCACTCCCCTCCCGGGGTCCTTTTCACCTTTCCCTCACGGTACTATACGCTATCGGTCACCAAGACATATTTAGCCTTAGGAGATGGTCCTCCTGTTTTCCCACTAGATTTCTCGTGTCCTGTGGTACTCTGGATACCTGACGGATTGAAATCGATTTCGCTTACAAGACTATTACTTTGTATTGTCCAGTTTTCCAACTGTGTTCGGCTATCAATTTCTTTCTTTATTCAGGTCCGAAACCCCATCGTAATAAATTACTCCGGTTTAGGCTGTTTCCCTTTCGCTCACCACTACTTAGGAAATCGATAATTTTCTTTCTTTTCCTCCAGATAATTAGATGTTTCAGTTCTCTGGGTTCCCTTCAGTGCCCTATTTTATTCAGGCAAAGATACTGCAGCATTACCTGCAGTGAGTTTCCTCATTCGGAGATCTGCGGATCGAAGCTTATTTACAGCTCCCCGCAGCTTTTCGCAGTTAGTCACGTCCTTCGTCGGTGCTTGGTGCCAAGGCATCCACCATATGCCCTTATTAGCTTTAATCATATACGTCTAACCTAATAAAGTTCATAATTAATATGAAATTCTTGTTTTCTTTCTTTTTTTTCCTTGTTAATTTGTTTTCCTCAGCAAAATATCTATTTTAGTGAATTGGTATTTAACATAAATTGTATGTGTATTACTTTTTTCTTACTTTGATATTTAACTCTCTCTTTTGTCCAATAATTTAATCCTGTTAAAATTATTGAATCTATGCAGTTGTCAATGTACGATGTCCTAAGACATAACATAACAAATCAATTGAACTTTGGAAAAACTAAGTTTTGCAAATTAGTTTTTTTGCACTTTTATTATCGGTTGTGCGAAACCATCGATTTTCGTTCTCTCGAACGACAATGATATTATCACTGCCTTGACGGATGCCAAATAATTGGCTCCTTAAAAGGAGGTGATCCAGCCGCACCTTCCGGTACTGCTACCTTGTTACGACTTCACCCCAGTCATTGGTTTTACCTTAGGCGGCTGCTTCCTTACGGTTAGCGCACCGACTTTGGGTCCCCCCAACTCCCATGGCGTGACGGGCGGTGTGTACAAGGCCCGGGAACGCATTCACCCTGACATGCTGATTCAGGATTACTAGCAACTCCGACTTCATGTGGGCGGGTTGCAGCCCACAATCCGAACTGAGACTATTTTTTTGAGATTCGCTAGCCTTTACAGGTTTGCAGCTCTTTGTGATAGCCATTGTAGCACGTGTGTAGCCCAAGACATAAGGGGCATGATGATTTGACGTCATCCCCACCTTCCTCCGTGTTATCCACGGCAGTCTAACCAGAGTTCCTAACTTAATATTGGCAACTAGTTATAAGGGTTGCGCTCGTTGCGGGACTTAACCCAACATCTCACGACACGAGCTGACGACAACCATGCACCACCTGTCTATATGCTTCGAAAAGAAGCTATATTTCTATAGCGGTCATACGATGTCAAGTCTTGGTAAGGTTTTTCGCGTTGCTTCGAATTAAACCACATGCTCCGCTGCTTGTGCGGGCCCCCGTCAATTCCTTTGAGTTTCAACCTTGCGGCCGTACTCCCCAGGCGGGATACTTAATGCGTTAGCTGCGACACAGAAGGAGTCAATACCTCCTGCATCTAGTATCCATCGTTTACAGCGTGGACTACCAGGGTATCTAATCCTGTTTGCTACCCACGCTTTCGAGCCTCAGCGTCAGTTACAGACCAGAGAGTCGCCTTCGCCACTGATGTTCTTCCTAATATCTACGCATTCCACCGCTACACTAGGAATTCCACTCTCCTCTTCTGCACTCAAGTCTAATAGTTTTAGAAGCAGCACCCGAGTTAAGCCCTGGGTATTACACTTCTAACTTATTAAACCGCCTACACTCCCTTTACGCCCAGTAATTCCGGACAACGCTTGCCCCCTACGTATTACCGCGGCTGCTGGCACGCAGTTAGCCGGGGCTTATTCCTTGGGTACCGTCATTTATTTCGTCCCCAAGAAAAGAGCTTTACAATAAAAATACCTTCATCGCTCACGCGGTATTGCTGGGTCAGAGTTTCCTCCATTGCCCAATATTCCCCACTGCTGCCTCCCGTAGGAGTCTGGGCCGTGTTTCAGTCCCAATGTGGCCGATCACTCTCTCAAGTCGGCTACCCATCGTAGCCTTGGTGGGCTGTTATCTCACCAACTAGCTAATGGGATATGAACTCATCTCTAACCACCGGAGTTTTTACCGCTCTGTCATGCGACAGTGTGGTCTTATACGGTATTAGCACCTATTTCTAAGTGTTATCCCGTTGTTAGAGGCAGATTGTTCATACATTACTCACCCGTTCGCCACTAACTTTCATCCCCGAAGGGAATCAGTCCGTTCGACTTGCATGTGTTAGGCATACCGCCAGCGTTCGTCCTGAGCCAGGATCAAACTCTTAAGTTCAATCTCGACTATTTTGCGTATCAAAGGATAGACGCATAATGTTTTTATAAGTTTAATTCACAATTCTTTCATTTTTCCAAATTGTTCAATTTTCAATGTTCGTGCTGTCCCTCGAGACAGCTTCATAATACTAGCACAACAAATAAATGTTGTCAACGATTTTTTTCATATATTTTAACTTTTTTTGAAGAATTTTAAGAAGTTTTGAATTTTCATTCAAACTTCAAAAGTTGTCCACAAAAACGGCTATTTACGATGGAGTTATCCACAATTCGAGCCAAGTTTTCCACATTTTGAAATACTTTCGTTATTGCTTGTAAAATGATCGTGCTGCATTCGAGAAATAAACTCGCGTCTACTTTTCTCAGACAGCAAAACGGATTATAGCACTATGAAAATACTTTTGCAAGTAAAATCAACTAGTTTTTATAACTTTTTTATTCTTTTTTCGACTTTTTCTTTTCTTCGGAAATTACGCTCCAAATGAAAACTGCAATAAGCAGTAATGCAATGCTGTCAACCACAATAACACCGACATAATCATGTTCAGCTATTATTTGCGGCACAACGTTTGAATTCTCTACCGTTATCGATAGGGTCTTATAAAAACCTCCGCCAAAATCCAGTTCAATTCTCTGGACGCCATTGGCAAGAGATGTCAAAAACAAATTGCTTAATATAACGAAGTTACCTTCTGTTGTATAGTCAACTCCCAATGTCAGAGTTCTACCATTGTATCTTAGTCCGTCAAAATAATCAAAGTTCATCCCCAAGTCAATGCTCAAGTCACCGCTTGCAACTATTACATCGTCATTGTCAAACAAGAGAGCAGACAACTCAAGAATAAATTCTTGAGTTCGCACAAATTTATCCACATCAGTCAATGCACGCGTCTTTATTACATTATCAAACGATACCCCGGCAAAAACAAGCACAGAGTCACCAAAAACAATTCCACCCGTTTCAGAATAAACGGCGCGACCTTCGCCTGCGCATTCAATTCTTTCGGATAACAACTTAATCCGTCCTGTGGCGTTAATAGCGCTTCCGTAAGCACCAATGGCGTTTGCGTTAAGACTTCCTCCAATTATCGCCACCTCACCATACGATTTGACACAAGAAAGCTCTATGCCATCGGCGTGAGTAACTAAAATGACATTTCCGCCCGATATTTGGAAAAGTGTGTCAACTAAAAAGCAATTTGTTCCGTTTGAAGAATCAATGGTTATGTTTCCGCCGTTTATATAAACTTTGTCGGCGGTTATATAGCTTCCCTCATAATCGCAAGCTCGTATTGTCAAAGATTTTTGTATAGCCATTCCGCGCGCCACACCGCTCGCATCAATTTCTAATGTGTCACCATTTATGGTGCAGTTGCCATCCGTGTAAATCCCTATACCGCCTAGAGGTCCACTTCCCACAAAGATAAGCTTCCCGTTGCCCACAATAGTCAGAGAGCCGCCAATGTCAAAACAAGAGAACATTCCGCCAAGCGTCGTGTTGTCGGCATAGGATATGGTGTTCGTGCTGTCATCAAGCAACTGAACTTCCAAATTAAGCGAAAATATTATTGTTCCGCCGTTGTAGTTTTTGAGTTGCAAAACATATTTAGAATTGGTTGTGTCAAAATCGAACTTCCATCCTTCCGTGTCAAGTCTGTCTATAGTATCACCTTCAAAATCATAATACACGCCGTTGATTTTGAATATCGCCTTCTCATATGTTGAAGTAAAGATGCCATCATCAATATTGAATGCTGAATATAAAACAGAATTTGTCGAATCAATAAGCGTTCCTGTAGCAAAAGTATCTTCACCGACTATCAAATTCAAATTTGCAATAGCCGAACGGTTTTCGCCATATACAGACGCATCTCCTCCGTCAAATATTATTCGCGCCAACTTTGAGTAAATGCCAATCATATAGCTTAGCACGGTAGTTGAGCTATCTGTTATTGTTATATCGCCATAAGCTGTAATGCTGTCGCCAAGCGTTTCAATATCCATAGTGAGATCTTGAAGCCATAAAGTGCCAGAATTTGAGAATATTCCCTTGTAACTTGTGTCGATTGTAAGTTTGACACCTTGAATTATCATATCGCTATATGAATAAACTCCGTAAGCAATATCATCAACCGTTTTGCCATTGACTTCAATACTGAGTTCTGCATCGCCGTAAATTTGCAGTTGCTGCGTTGCAACAATTCCGCAATAAGTTGTGAGATTGTTTACTTTTTCAGTCAACGCGGCAAGATTGGTGACTTTGTTGACACTTTCTCCCGCAAGCTCAATATCCAAGTTTCCGTCACAATAAATAAAACCTCCGTCGTAACCATTCAAATTCAAATACAACAGTTCTGCAATCCAGAACCAACCGTTTCCGCTTGCATTTTCACTTGCGTTTACACTCGCGCCGTCAATTTTAAGCGAAGGTACTGCTTCATTGGAAACTCCGCCGTTCTTTATCAAAGTACTTCCGTTGTTGAAATATACGCCAGAAGAGGAAAAATCCTGTTCCAAATATTTTCCGGTGCCGATTGTCATATCAAGTGCAGAAAAAATTGTATATTGCGAACCGCTTGCCAATACTCTTGCATCTGTGATTACAACCGCGCCATTGTAGCATTGCACGCCGTAACCGCCTGCTTTTGCCACTAGATTTGTGTAACTTATGGTTACGCCGGTTGCTGAGTAAATTGCGCTATCAAAACTTCCGCCAGCGCCGTTTACCTCAAGAAAACCGCTTCCACCAATGACCAATGCGCCTTTTGAAGTTATTGCGTTTCCGTTTGCACTCGTAACTTTGTTATTACTTCCCGTAGTAACAACAATCGCAAGAGATTTTTCTGCATAAATTTCACCGCCGTCATAGCCATCTAAGGTCATAACAAAACGGTTGTTTAGATTGTCAAACGCAAGCGACCAACCAGAAGTTGCGATATTGTCAACTACTTGAAATTGACAATATAATTCATTCTCTATTGTTATAAGTTGTCTGTCACCGCCATAAACTGTTCCATCTGCTGCGAAATACACTGTTTCATTTGATAAAATGCCACTTGCCACCGCATTAGTATGCGAAAATACTTCGCCCAGCGAAACAAGACCCGCGCCTACGCCAGTCAGCATCGCTGTTCCACCACCGATATTTACACCGCCCTCAATATATGCGGCATAACTTCCCGTTCCGTTTGCGATGACCTGAAGTACACCTGCACTAACCAAAAGGTCATTTGAAGTCAAAATTCCGTAAACCTTTGATTCTACATATACTTTTGTTGTTAAGCCTTGAACCGAGATATCTCCGCCTTGCGCTTTAACACCAAACACACTCGCACCTTCGCCGGTTGTCGCCTTGATTATCGAATTTCCGCCGTCAAAGCTGACGCTGTCTCTGGCATCTATTCCGCCCGAAACGCCCGAGGCATTAAAAGTTCCGTTTTGAATCAAGATATCCGCGCCATAGACGCACACGGTTTGGCTGTTCAAAGTGAAAGTTCCCGATACAAATGTTATGTCACCGCAATCTTCCGCTTCGCCCAATGCATCGGCTCGAACTGCGGAATCATCTAAAGTTCCAGTTGAAGTTAAATTTATAATCGAATTAGTAATTATTATAGCGCCTGATGTTGCAGATGCGCCTGTGTTTATCACATAACCTTTTGCTCCGCTTGCGCTGGCGGTTATTTCGGCATCACTGATTTCAATCATTCCGATTTCACTGTATATTGCACGCGCCATTCCGTTTGATGCGCTTGTTCCGTTTGAGGTTGCTGTCGCGTTGATTGTCGTGCCCGTGATAGAAATTCCGCCTGTTGCACTTATAGTTGCGACCGAACTGCTAGAGCTTGAAGATATAACCCTCAAGATGCCACTGCCCGAAACTTCCAAAACTCCATTGCCTATAACGCTTTCTGAAATTTCTATTCCATCGGCATCAGTCGTTGAAACAATATTTAATGATTGAGGCGTAACAAAAATGCTTAAATCACCTGTTGCAACAATCGCTCCGCCATTATACCCGTTTAATGTAAGTATTCCGCCGTCAAGTATCCAACGCGAAGTTGTTTCATCGCCAACTAGGTCCGCCTCATCACCGGAAACATTCACGATTTCGCCATCAATAGAAAGCGCGGTAAGCGAATCCGGAGTGCCTGCCATTACGATATTTTCATTTGAAAATATACATAAGAAAACAAGCAACGACATAATCGCTACCATAAAAAGAACGAAAACATTATTTTTTGTAAAATACTTTGTCATCTTGCCTCATAGCCAAAATCAATTTGTCTCGTGGTCTACACAACATAAACAATCGAAACTGTCTTTTTATTTAGGAACTTATTTAAGATAATATAGATATCATATCGCGCGTGCGTCTTAAATGCTCAAGAGTTTCTATTATCTTTACGCTATTATTCTATTTTTCGCTTTTTCTACTATTATTTTTACTCTATTTCTTCTATCTTTACTTTATTTCTTTCGATGAGCGCTCATAACTTGTTAGCGCGATGCGGGATTTATATCATATTTTGCCAACTTCTTGTTAATCTTGTCGATATTTTGATAAATAAATATCTTTATCGATTTAACAGCATTTATTTTATCACTCCTCCGCCAAGACAATATTTGTCTGTATACAACACGGCATACTGTCCTCCCGCTATTGCTCTTTGCGGTTGTTCAAAGTCCAAATGTACTGTTTCCACCTTGTTTCCATTTTGCAATATTGATGCTTTCACTTTTTGCAATGGCTGACGGTGCCTAATTCTTGCATAGCAATCAAAGTTGATTTCTTCAGGAACATTTGGAATGAAGTTGAAGCCTTCCGCGACAAGTTGATTTGAAAACAATATATCATCCTCTCCTTGCGAAACTATAAGCAGATTTTTTTCGACATTCTTTGCCAACACAAACCACGCTCCGCCATTCGGACTTCCACCTATGCCCAATCCACGGCGTTGACCTATTGTGTAGTAGAAAACACCTTTGTGATGTCCCACTACCGTTCCATCCTGAGTGATAATGTCGCCATCTCTCATAGGAATATATTGTGACAAAAATTCTCTAAATTTTCGTTCTCCGATAAAACAAATCCCCGTGCTGTCTTTTTTCTTTGCAACAGCCAGATTATGCTTTACTGCATAATCACGGACTTCGTTTTTCACCATTCCGCCGACAGGGAACAAAACATTTTGCAACTGCTCTGAAGTTAGCTGGTTCAAAAAATAGGTCTGGTCTTTGTTTTCATCCGCCGCCCTGACCAAAAAGTTTCTACCATCCTTTTCCTCAAGACGCGCATAATGTCCTGTTGCTATATAATCAGCGCCAATTTCTTTAGCGAACTGCTTGAATGAATCGAATTTTATTTCACGATTGCAAAGCACATCAGGATTTGGCGTCCTTCCGATTTTGTACTCATCAACAAAAAGTTTGAACACCTTTTCCATATATTGCTGTGAAAAATCTACAGAATAATACGGAATATCTATATCTGCGCAAACGCGCTTTACATCATAATAGTCCTGTTCACCCGTGCAGCAACCGCTACCGTCAGTTTCTTTCCAGTTGGACATATAAAGTCCGACGACATCAAACCCCGCTTCTTTCAACAAAAGCGCTGACACGGCGCTATCCACACCACCTGACATTCCCACTACAACTTGTTTTGACATTTGCCTATCTTTCCCTATTTGTGTAAATCAATATTGATTTACGCTCTTTTATTATTTCCCAATTTAACTATTTGCTAACATTTCAAATTATTTTCTTGTCCGCGCATTAAGCTTCCTATTTAGTCGTCTATATTATCTGTCTATATTAGCAGTTTTTGTTACAGTCTTTTTTAGCAGTCTTTATAAACTCCTGCTTTTAATCCGATTTTTATTAGTATTATTATATATACATATATAGTTTAGTATATATAAGCAATTTAATTGCACAAAATTATATTTCATACAGACTGTCTGGATATCTGTCGCCGTTGTCTGCCAAAATAGCAACGATTTTGCCTCTTTCTTTTTCTCGAAGTAATTCCGCAGCCGCCAATACCGCGCCCGATGAAATACCAACCTTAATCCCGGAAGTGCGATAGAACCACTTTGTATATTGCAGAGCGTCATCATCTGATACATCAAGAATACAATCCAATTTTTTCATATCAATAAGTTTTGGTATGAAATTTGCGCCGATACCTTGAATTCCGTGTGGTCCTGAAATGCCTTTCGTGAGCAATGGACTTTTGAATGGTTCAACACCGCAAACCTTACAATTCAATTCATTAGTTTTGATATAGTCGGCAAAACCCATTGTCGTGCCTCCGCTTCCGATTCCTGCAACAATCCACTTTGTTTCGGGTAAAGCCCTGAACACTTCGGGGGCAGTTGTTAGAAAATGAGCTTCCGCGTTGTCTTCGTTCTCAAACTGTTTCACAAAGAAACCACCAAGCTCTTTTTCAAGTTTTTCCGCCTTATTATATGCTCCCTGCATACCTTCGCCAGCAGGAGTAAGCACAAGTTGCGCGCCAAAATCGGCGAGCATTTGCCTTCGCTCTATGCTCATACTTTCAGGCATGGTCAAAATAACTTTCAACCCAAGTTCCCTTGCGCAATAAGCAAGTCCTATTCCAGTGTTTCCGCTAGTCGCCTCAATAATCGGCGTATCTAGTGTTACCTTGCCTTTTTCGTAGGCATTTTTCAACATAAAAAATGCCGCACGGTCTTTGATGCTACCCGCTGGATTTTCTCCCTCGATTTTAGCAAAAACGCCCGCAATGTTCGTTTCGACAAGGGGCGTGTTTCCGATTTTAGTGCTTAATTTTTCGAAATCCATAATTACTCCGTTGTTTCTTCCTTAAACTTTCTCATAGTAAAATCTTTGTCAAAAAATTTTGTTTCCATAACAATATTGTCGCTCTTAGTCAACGCATTATCAAACTGCTTTTTATTTTTTATTGTCCAAGACATCACAGGTATCCCCAATTCTTTGAAGCGTTTTGTTGTTGGTGATGGAATATGTGCTAAATTATAATTCAAAAAATCCGGGTCAATGCGGTCAAAATACGCAACTCTATTGAGCCAATGACCATAAATCCCAATCAAAGCAACTTTTCGATAATCCATACCCACAACACCACGCGGATAATCGCTATGTGCTGCTATGTAGGCAATGGCACGCTGAGAAAAACCGTGAATCGCAACTTTGCCTTTGTAACCTTCAAGTTCCTTCAAAAGTCCGTCGCAGAGTTTTTTGAATGAATATATAACTTTGAGCTCAATCATCAAACCAACTTTGCCATCAACCAAATCCAAAACTTCTCTAAGTGTCGGCATTCGTTCGTCGCCATCACCTTTGAGACGCAATTTTTTTGCGCTCTCCAAATTTCTATATTTCAACATACCCGCTCTACCTGTCATTCTGAGTGTATCAAAATCATGGAAAACAACAATTGTGCCATCACGCAAACATTGGATATCCAATTCGATAACCAATCCTCGCTCTATAGCCTCTCTAAAAGCTGTCATTGAATTCTCGGGTATATTCCCGAAACACGCACCGCGATGCGCGATTGGCTTTTCGAAAAGCCATGAAACATCTCTATTCATACAATAATTTTATCACGAAAATGGATACTTGTAAATAGCAATAACCACAATAAATCGCCATAATGCGAACTAATATTCGATTTTATCTATAGCTTTGACAAATTCGGAGCACGCAATTGAACATTCCAAAATGATATGTTATAATAATTTTGATATTTCACACAGTTTTAACAAAGTGAAAATAATAGTTTCACAATTTGGATATATTCTAATTTCTAAGGAGCAAGTATGAGTAAAATATTGATTGTTGATGATGAAGCCAAAATACGCGAAGTTTTGACCGAATATGCTTTGTTTGAGGGCTTTGAAGTGGAAACCGCAAACGATGGATTTGAGGCAATTGCCGCTGTCCGCGACAAACATATTGATATTATTATTATGGATATAATGATGTCAAGGCTTGACGGTCTTTCTGCTGTCAAAAAAATCAAAGAGATAAAAGATATACCCGTCCTTATGCTTTCTGCGCGCGGAGAAGAATATGATAAGCTTTATTCTTTTGAGCTGGGTGCTGATGATTATATTGTTAAACCATTTTCGCCAAAAGAGGTTATGGCACGAGTCAAAGCAATTCTTCGCCGCGTAGAACGCGTCTCACAAAACCAAACTTACGAATTTGAAGGCTTACGCATTGATGAGATTGGGCGAAATGTTTATGTTGACGAACAAAAAATAAGCCTTACGCCAAAAGAATATGACTTATTGTTTTACTTTGTACGTAACCGTGGAATCGCATTGTCTCGCGAGAAACTGCTTTCGGAAATATGGGGTTATGACTACTTCGGTGATGACCGTACAATAGACACCCACATAAAAATGCTCCGCAACTCGCTTGGAGAATACAGCAAATTCATCTGCACTCTTCGTGGTATGGGCTACAAATTTGAGGTTTAATTGCAAAATACAACAATGAAACATATAAAACTCGATTTTCGAGGAATACAATTTAAAACAATTGTTGCGATGTTATCAATGGCGACAATAGTTATCAGTTTGCTTTGGCTTATGCAGATTGTATTTTTGCCAAGCTTTTATGAAAATTTGAAAGGACGCGAAATAAAAAAGGTTTGCGAAAGCCTTGTCACAAATTATGGCAAACCTGGATTCGACCAATATGTGCGCGAAACCGCGACCAGCAACGAAATGTCGCTCGCTGTTTTTCAAATAGACGGAACTACTATCACAATTTTGAATAGTGGCAACAGTACCATGGAATTTATGGGTGGCGGCGGGTTTAATGATTCAATATTACTTGCCAGTACTCTAGGACAATTTTACGAAAATTTCGGTGAAGAAACAACAATCAGCTACAACACTGAAATTCGAGATATGACAACGATGACTTACGGTCAGAAAATTTCCACTGAGAGTGGCGATGTTTACTTCTATACAAACGCATCACTTAATCCTGTTGACAGCACAGTTACGGTTTTAACGTTTCAGCTTGTTATCATAACAATTATTTGTCTTGGCATTTGCGTAATTGCTTCGCTATTTTTGACATACAGCCTCTCAAATCCTCTCACAAAATTGACAAAAACCGCTGAAGAAATGGCATCGGGGAACTTGAATGTGACCTTTGACGGCAAAGGCTACACCGAAGTCGAACAACTGTCAAAAACTCTTAACTATGCCACCGCCGAACTGGAAAAAACTGAAAGTCTGCGTAAAGATGTTATTGCAAATGTATCGCACGAACTCCGCACACCTCTCACGATGATAAAAGCATATGCAGAACTTATTCGTGACATAAACGGTGATGACAAAGCAAAACGCGAAAAAAATCTAGCTGTTATCCTCGATGAAAGTGACCGCCTTAAAACCCTTATCAACGATTTTCTCGATTTGAGCAAATTGCAGTCAGGAGTCATCGAATATGAATTTGCCGAAATAGATTTATCCGCCTTGGTTAGAAAGCAAGCAGAAAAATTTAAGGGCGCATTCGAACCCGAAGGTTTTGAGTTCTATCTTGATATTGAAGAGAACATAATCTCAATGGCTGATGAACACCGTATTGAGCAAGTGATTTTCAACCTGATAAGCAATGCAATCAACTATTCAATTGAAGATAAGTATGTCGCGATAAGACTTCGTCGAATAGGATGTGGAAGCCGCCTTGAAGTTGTGGATAAAGGTGTTGGGATTTCCGAAGATGATTTGCACAACATTTTTGACCGATATTTCCGTACGGAACAAACTAAGCGCACTAAAATAGGCTCAGGCATCGGTCTTTCAATCGTAAAAGAAATTCTTCTTGCACACGACTTCAAATTTGGAGCAGAAAGTGAGCCTGGCAAAGGCAGTTGCTTCTTCGTTGATTTTATCGATAAAAAGTAAAATTTATATAATATTAGTGAAAAATTGATTTCGATTTGGACTTGCCGTAGTAGCTAAATGACTATCTGACTGTATTTATTTCAACCTTATTTTTGCTTTATTTTCATAAGTGAAAGATTATTTCACAAAATTTGCGTCGACTTTCAACTCATTTTCATAAAATCATCACAATAAAAAAATATAATTATCTCAACAAATGAGATCATTTTTTTAATAAAAGGAGTCAAAATGGATGAAAAAGTAAAAAATGAAAATCTCGTATTTTTATGATAACAGAAAAATATCTTCTCTCTCCAGAAAAATATAAACAGTTGATTGAGCGTCTTCTTCTTAAACTTCAGCCTGATGCTTACGGTAAATACACAATTTGCAGTCTTTACTATGACAACGACAATTTTGACCTGGCAAGACGCTCAATCGACAAGCCTGACTATGAATAAACAAGTTTTTAATATAGTTAGCGAAAAAATTGGTCAAACGTATCAAACTGTTTTCATAATTTCTCCCCCTAAAGTGCAAAGACCGCATCGACTGATGCGGTCTTTGCTATGCTTATATTTTTTGAAATCAACTTAAATTGAAATCAAATGCACCTTTGAATGAAATCAAAATCAACTTAAATTGAAATTAAATTTGTCTTAGATTGAAATCAAAATCTACATAGATTGAAAAAAGTCATTTCACATTGTGAAATGACTTTAGCATGGCGCACCCGAGAGGATTTGAACCTCCGACCTTCAGAATCGGAATCTGGCACTCTATCCAGCTGAGCTACGGGTGCATGTTCATATATAATAAATGTTTTATACAAAATTGTCTAGTCTTTTCATTTTTTTACATTATTCGCTTCCAAATGATAAAATATAAATTTGAAAAAGTTTAAAGCTACTGAATTGTTATACTAAGTTAAGAATTATCAAAATTTTAATTATTTCTGCATATATTATGCATTAAAAATCTTAAACAACAATTGAAATAAATAAAAAATTTTATCTATAACCCGTTATGCAAAATGAAATGTAAATGTTAATAGAAAATTTTAAATACGTATTTAAATATATATCCATTTATGTTATACAAAATTATTATCGTTCAATAATTGCAATGCTTAATTTTAAATACGAATTTCAATATTCGTTCATATTATATCAAATAATTATCGTCCTATAATAGCTGTTTTCAAACGCAAACAATTTATAAACTACGAGTCAAAAACTAAAATGTGCAGTAAAGTAATACGCTGAATATAAAA
>JAQUST010000022.1:0-8233 GCA_028710495.1 Clostridia bacterium | reverse complement strand
TTTGGGATTTTAGTTTTATAAGTTTCAAGTCAAATCTTAGTATTTAGATTTACAGCTCTGCAAAATACTTGATTGTTCTGACCATTTGTGAAGTATAGCTGTTTTCATTGTCATACCAGCTGACAACTTCAATTTGGGTAGCGTCCAATTCTGGGATATATTTAACCATAGTTTGTGTTGCATCAAATAATGAACCATACGTGATCCCTACGACATCGCTTGAAACAAGTTCTTCTTCAGTATATCCGAATGATGCACTTGCTGCTGCTTTCATCGCTGCGTTGATTTGTTCAATCGTGAGGTTGCCTTTGCAAACTGCGATAAGAATTGTGGTTGAACCTGTTGGAACAGGAACTCTTTGTGCTGCGCCGATAAGTTTGCCGTTGAGTTCTGGAATAACAAGACCGATAGCTTTTGCCGCGCCTGTGCTATTTGGAACGATATTGACAGCTGCTGCGCGTGCTCTGCGGAGGTCACCTTTGCGGTGTGGTCCGTCAAGAAGCATTTGGTCACCTGTGTATGCGTGAATGGTTGTCATAATACCACTCTGGATCTTTGAAAGATTGTTGAGTGTATTTGCCATTGGAGCCAAGCAGTTTGTTGTGCATGATGCTGCAGAGATGATTGTATCTTCCTTCTTCAAGATGCTCTCATTGACTGAGAAAACAACTGTTGGGAGGTCATTTCCTGCTGGTGCTGAGATAACAACTTTCTTTGCGCCTGCATCAATGTGTGCTTGTGCTTTTGCTTTTGATGTGTAGAAACCTGTGCATTCCAAAACAACATCAACGCCGATTTCTCCCCATGGAAGCTCTGCTGCATTTGCTTTTGCGTAGATTTTGATTTCTTTGCCGTCAACAACGATTGCGCCTTCTTTTGCTACAACCTTGTCGCCAAGTGCGTATCTTCCTTGTGATGAATCATACTTCAAAAGGTGTGCAAGCATTTTTGGGTCGGTGAGGTCGTTGATAGCAACGATTTCATAACCCTCTGCGCCGAACATTTGACGAAAAGCAAGACGACCAATTCTTCCGAAGCCATTGATTGCAACTCTAACATTTTTTGCCATAGTGATATATCCTCCAAAATTTGTATTTCATTTTTTATAGTGCTATAAAACATCTGTTGTTTCTAAGCTATTTATTTTTTATCTTAACTCTTTGCTTGTATTTCAACTCTTCTTTCCATCTTAACTCTTAGATTGTATCTTAACACTTAGTTTGTATCTTCTTTAGCATTTTATAATTATTTACAAAATATAACAAGTGATTTGACACACTTTATTATTTCAAGTTTTCAGGATTCAAACATTCGAGTTCCGGCAACACGAAAATACCGTTTTTGCGAACGAGCACATCGTCAAACCAAATTTCTCCACCGCCGTATTCCTCAGTTTGAACAAGAACTAAATCCCAATGCACCGCAGATTGATTTCCGTTTGGCGCATCATCATAACAAGCGCCCGGTGTAAAGTGAATTGAACCTGAGATTTTTTCATCAAACAAAATATCTCCCATAGGATTCTTAATAAACGGATTGACGCCAAGAGCAAATTCGCCAACATATCTTGCGCCAGCATCAGTATCAAAAATTGAATTAGCCTTTTGCGTGAAATTTGCTGTTGCGTTCACTATCTTTCCTTCTTTGAATTCCAAGCGCACATCTTCAAATTTTGTTCCGTTTTCTATCGATGGAACATTATAATGAATCACACCGTTCACGCTGTTGCGAACAGGTGCAGTGTAAACTTCTCCATCAGGAATATTACGATGACCTGAACATTTGACCGCGCCAACACCTTTGATTGAAAACTGCAAATCTGTGTCCTTTGCAACTATACGCACTTTATCAGTTTTGTTCATAAGCTCAACAAGCGGTGTCATTGCGACTTCCATTTTGGCATAGTCCAAATTGCAGACATCAAAATAAAAATCTTCAAACGCAGATGTACTCATATTCGAAAGCTGACTCATACCCTCGGTCGGGTATCTCAATACCACCCATTTTGTTTTTGCGACTCGTATTTTGTGATGAACTCTCTGCGCGTAAATCCTGGAATAAGCATTCATTCTGTCTTCAGGAACATCACAAAGCTCAAAGCTGTTTTGACCTCCCCTGACGCCAATATATGCTTGCATTTCATTCATAAACGCGGCATCACGATTTGCCATAACCTCAATCATTTCATCTGTTGCGCCAATAAGCATTTCGCGCTTTACGCGGTTGTCGTTGATAAACACAAAAGGCATTCCGCCTTTTTTGTAAACTTCTTTTGTTAGAAGCATTGGCAATGTGTCATCAATTCCGAACACATCTATCCAA
Organism: Clostridia bacterium; assembly: GCA_028710495.1. GTDB lineage: Bacteria > Bacillota > Clostridia > Christensenellales > CAG-917 > STD2-102. Next base: position 5,911 of record JAQUST010000022.1, on the reverse strand, counting down.
ACCTTGTCACCTTTTTGTATATCACAAGAATAATTGACCAGATTATATGCTAGCTTTTCAAGTCTTAAGTCTTTGAGCATTTCAATTCTCCTTTTTTTATGTTAATTATACCCCAACTAATCCCAAATTTCAACATGGTTTAGTATAATAAAAAAAATTGTTTCTTTTCAATATAGGCTTGTCATTATTTTGCAAATGATATACAATTATTGCAACAAATAAATTTTTTGGAGGGTGTTATGCCACTAGTTACCAGCACTGAAATGTTCAAAAAAGCATATGAGGGCGGATACGCCATCGGCGCATTTAATGTCAACAATATGGAAATCATTCAAGGTATTGTTGAGGCCGCAAAGGAAGAGAGCGCACCGCTTATTCTTCAGGTCTCAGCAGGCGCACGCAAATACGCAAACCCAATATATCTCAGAAAAATGGTTGAGGCTGCAGTCTTAGACAGCAATCTTCCAATTTGTCTGCATCTTGATCACGGCGATACCTATGCACTTTGCAAAGATTCAATCGATGGCGGATTTTCATCTGTTATGATTGACGCATCACACTACTCACTTCAAGAAAATATTAGAATAACAAAAGAAGTTGTCAAATACGCACATGACCATAACGTCGTTGTTGAAGCTGAACTCGGCAGACTCGCAGGTATTGAAGATGCAATCAACGTATCCGCAAAAGATGCAAGTTACACAAATCCTGATGATGTTCAAGAGTTTGTCACAAAGACAGGCGTTGACAGCTTGGCAATCGCAATTGGCACTTCACACGGCGCTTACAAATTTAAGCCGGGCACAAAACCACAACTTCGCTTTGATGTTTTGGAAGAAGTCGAAAGAAGACTTCCGGGCTTCCCGATAGTTTTGCACGGTTCATCAAGTGTTCCTCCGCAACTCGTAAAAACAATCAATGAATTTGGTGGCGCAATGCCAGACGCAATCGGTATTCCTGAAGAAATGCTTCGTCGTGCCGCTTCAATGGCAGTTTGCAAAATCAATATTGACAGCGATTTGCGCCTTGCCTGCACCGCAGCAATTCGCCAACACTTTGCTGAAAATCCATCACACTTCGACCCAAGACAGTATCTCGGACCGGCAAGAGAAGCTGTGAAACAAATCGTAAAACACAAGCTTATCAATGTTTTGGGATGCAACGGCAGAGCATAAAGTAAAATCATTTGCCGAGCATAAAGCGAAAACGCTTTAATACAACGCTTTAATACAAAGATAAATAATAAAAATAAAATCCTGCTCAATATTGAGCAGGATTTTATTTTTCTAAATTAATACAGCATTAACTTTTTTGTACGTAAGTTTAGAAAACTTTATCGGTTGTTATAACAATTTATTACCAATTAAAATTATATTCTAAATTAGTATTCAAATATTGAAATTCTTATTATCAGTATCCGCTTTGTATGTTCTAATTGTCTAAATACTTGTTGTTTATTCTTATTGTCAGATTTCGTTTTTTAAGTTCTAAATGTCTATTCTTATTGTCAGAATACTTTTTTAGAAAATTATTACTTAACATCAAAATTTAGTTTGTGCAAAACCTCTCATTCTGAATATATTTTCAACATTATATCTCGTCGTGTTCATCAAAGTTGATTTTGCTTCCTACAATATAAATCGGTCGGTTTTTCACTTCATCATAAATTCTTGCAATATACAAATTTGACAGTCCGTTGAAGACTGAAAGTCCACTTGCAAAGAATACAATTGTCGGGAACAACCATGCAACCAATGGCACTTCAATTTTCAAACAAACCAACACAATCAACGCAATAAAGGTCGCCACCGACAGAACTCCAAATGTCAATCCTGTCTTAAGTGACAATGTCAGTGGATAGTTGCTGTTCGCAATAACGCCATTTGATGCAAGCGAAATGAGCTTCTTAAGTGTGTATTTGGTTTCTCCTGCGCATCTTTCGGCTCTTTCAAACTCTACTTCAGTTTGCTTGAAGCCGACCCAAGTTGTGAGTCCGCGAAGAAAGCGGTTATGTTCAGGCATAGTTTTTATTGTATCAATCACCTTTCGGTCAAACAATTTGAAGTCGCCTGTATGTTGCGGAATTTCCATTCCTGTTATACTTTTCAAAAACTTCATATAGATGGTCGAAGTCGCTTTTTTTAGAATGCTTTCACCTTTACGTATTTTTCTTTTCCCGTGAACAATATCAAATCCCTCTTTCCACTTCTCAATCATTTCCAATATGACTTCCGGTGGGTCTTGCAAATCCACATCAATATCTATAATCGCATCTCCGCTCGCATTTTCAAAGCCGCAAAATAATGCAGATTGCTGACCGAAGTTACGGCTGAAATTGATGACTTTTATTCGTTTTTCTGCTTTAGCTAAATCATTCAAGATTTCAGCAGTATGGTCACGGCTGCCGTCATTAATAAAAATTATTTCAAAAGTATCATCTGTCTTTTTCATGACAGGAATAACCTCTTCAACAAATTTTTCAATTGTTTCCTCTTCATTGAAAACAGGAACAATTACTGAATATTTGACTTTAGCTCTCATCTAGTGTTTCTCCTAATCTTTTATTATGGATTTCGCAACGACTGATTTTCTTTTGTTATTGAAAATGATTATGCGCTTTGAAATATAATTGTAAATAAGCACAACAACTGACATTACTATTTTAACAAACCATTCGTTATAATGCAAGAGATTGTAACCAATAAACATTCCCCACATGTGCAGTCCTAGTCCAATAAGCGACAAGAAGATGAACATCGCAAAACCCATAACGGATTTCGAATTGCCCTTTTCCTTAAAAACGAATATAACTGAGAAAATATAACTTACAACCATTCCTATCAACGCGCCAACGCCCGTGCCGATAACTGTTGATAATGTTGACGGATTTGAAGCGCCGCCTATGATAACTTGAACAAAGCTTTCATATATTGTCGGCTCCATTGCATACATAACAATAGCCATGAATACCCAATCAATTATCGTGGCAATTGCACCTATAACCAAAAACCTCATAACTTCCATTATTGTGCAATGTGCCTCGCAAAAATCGTGTATATTCCTTCTGAATTTGTCCCAAAATGATTTTGGCACCAACCACGAGATTGCCCAAATAGCCAAAAATAACAACGCTCCAATAATTGCAAGTATCTTGCCTATTTGCACAAACAATGAACCTTCCCAGCAAACAGAAAGTGTACCGCCCTCATTGAGTGTAACCTCCATCATGCCGTTTTCATTCATAACTCCATCAATTTCCGTGCTTCCATCTGCCGTTATCAGTTCAAGCGTATAGCCAGAATAATAAACTGTGGGGAGTTCTATCGTGCTTGTGCTTGCCATTTCTATATCAACGGTGTAATTGATACCGTCTTTTTCAAAATTTGAGCACGACGCGTCGCCACTAAGAGTTTTAAATTGATACGGATTTTCATCAAGCCAAACTGAAGTTTGAGGAGCATTTGAATAGTCAACAACAATAAGACTTATTTCTCTTTTCAGAGTAAATTGAATATAAGTTTCGCCTTCAATCTCTATTGGTGTAAATTCGAGCTCGGCATACCAGTCACCACCATAGTTTGAGTAAGAATATTCTAGTCTATTAGGATTTGTAAATGAAGCGGAATATTGCGTAACCTTTAGATTTTCGGAATAAGGAATTTTCATCACAATATTTGTATCAGTGTAAGGAGTTTCACTATATACATATTCATTCAAATCATAACCATTTAAAAAATACATTTGAAGCTGCTGTTCTGAACGGTAATCAACCAAATCTTTCACATCGAGTTCGTTTGGATTGTACAAAAGTTCATTGTTACGATTGACAATATAATCCGTTTCACATACTGCAGGTAAATACTCGTATTGCCATCCACAACCAAAGCTTGTTGTAATATTGGAAGAGGTTTCATCATTAATTGTAAAAACATTTCCAAAATCCATTACAATTCCAAATATGATTGCAAATGTACATACGACTGATACAGATATAATTGCAATTTTCTTTCGGTTTCTTTTGACAGCCGCTAATGCTATTGGTGCAATCAACGCAAAGAAAGGTGCAGAAAGCATCAAAAGCCTGAACGGATATTGTATCATTCTCAAAATTGATGGCGTCAAATACCAAAGCGAATATTTTGTCATTCCAAAAATAACAACAAAAATTATTGCAAGCATTGTTATTATACCGGCTTTTTCTGATTTGATTTGAGGCTTTTGGTTTTCAAGAAAATTGGTATTCTTTCTATATCTTTTTTTGAGTGTTAGAATTGCGCCCCAAACTATAAATAAATAATAAATTGGAAAACATACTCTCAGAAGTGACCAAAAATTGGAATCTGGCAGATAAATTATCGGAGCCCAAGAAGTGTTATTATAAAGAAAACTTGCCGTAGTGTTCATTAATGAACTGTCAAAAACATTATAAAGCGTGTCACCTAAATAGTATTCAAGAAGCGGAACAGTGAAATATGCAGTAGCGCATAATATAACCACACAAGATAGCAAAAATACTATCCAGTTGAAATCCTTTAGTAGTTGTTTGATTTGCACAAGCATAAACACCAAACATATGAGACAAATCCAAACTGTTAAAGACAAATGCGTCAATATGCACCAGCTGAGTCCAACAGTAAACAAAACAAAAAAACCGCCTTTGTTGTTGCGATATATCAATTCATAGATGCCCCAAAAGACTGCAACCATACCTATAAAAAGAAAAAATTCAGAATACGCAAATCTTACATAAAGGTCACTTAAATAATAAGTAAAAGTCGCAAAGATAACCGTTGAAATCAATCCACTGCTGAATTTTTTAAAAATTCTCATTGAAAAACAATACATTAATAAAATTGAAAAAGAATAAATTACGTATACAGAAAGCTTTATTGCTGACCATAAGCTACAATTCAGAACATTTTTTACAACAACAGTGAGCATTGCAGGAAGAGTCCCATAAAAATTTCCCGTTCCGTAGCCATAATCGTTGCATAAAAGCGGAAGAATTTTATTAAAGAACTGTCCGTTTTGGAACGCTTCGTCGAATGCTTTCATGACGGTAAAATGATATTGTAGGTCATCACCTAAATTCATTACTGGAGAACATAAAAATGGACTTAGAATTATAAAACCTCCAAGAAAGCAGCCAAGCAAAATCATTAAATTCCTTAGTAAGCGGTTTTCAGCTAGAATACATTTGATTTTGTCAAACCTAGTGCTTTGGATTTCCAGCGTTTCTCCTTTAACGTCCATAAAATTCATTTCTTAAAATCTCTCTTCGTGTTATATTTTTGTTGAATAGATTTTTCGTTCTAATTTCTTTGATCTTTGCTTTTTTTCGTTAACGACTAATCTTATGATTTATTCTTAGAATTACTTGCCGTTTTTGATTCAACTATTTTCGTAGAATCGAATGTTCCAATTGCAGTATTTCCAGTCGAAATAGATTTTTCTTCCTTATTATCTGCGTTGAATGCAACACTACAGTTTTTCTTATTATTATGTTTTTTATGTTTAATTAAAGCTACAAAAAAAGTAAACAGCAGCGAAAACATGGCTATTGCCAAGAAAGTATACAAAATTATGTCGATGTATTTCAGAGGGATTATTATCATAAGTACTGTCAAAATTGCAGCTGCTATGATATTTCCGATAAAAATTGCGAGACCTGCTTTCCACAATTTGAAATCGAGTGCCGCACCTATTGCGGAGCCCATCCATGAACCCGTAAGCGGAAGAGGTATTGAAACAAATGTCAATAGACCATAGAATTTCTTGTTGTCACTGCTCGCCCTTTTGGCAATACCTTTTTCAGATGATTTTTTGACTTTTTCGGCTTTATCTGCCAAAATATCTTCTGCAAAAATCGCAAGCTTATGAAAAAACTTCGTAGTTTTAAGTTTTCTTATAA
>JAQUST010000005.1 GCA_028710495.1 Clostridia bacterium | reverse complement strand
TTTTCAATTATGAGCTTAATGAGTGCAGTCGAAAGTTTCACAGCAAGATTATTTCGTGATATATCAACATATATCCCGGCTATTGCTCTATTTGCGCCTTGCAATACTTCTGTACTCGCGGCTTCTGCGTCTTCTTCTGCAGGAGCAAATAGCGAATTGATAAGATTTTCAATCGCGCCGTCTCCAACTTCGATGCAAACCATTCCGCCATCAGCAAGAATGAAAGATAAATCAACATACAAGTAACCGTTGTAATAATATATTCCAACAAGGTTTGTGATTGACAAATCTTCCTCAACTCTCCAAATATCAATAGCGATATCAAGTTGATTGATGACGAATATTTCGCTCATTGGAGCGCCTGTGCCTATTTTTGCATAATCCAAATTGAAATCAAGATTTACGGCAGCTGCAAAACCTATTTCGAGGTTATACGCGTTTCCGTCCATACCAACTGTCAATAGACTCGACAGGTCTCCAACCAAGCCATACAGCACATCGCTGAGTGGTGTTTCTGAGTATTCACCGCTCATTGTAAATGAACCCTCAAGCGTAACGGACATTTTCGAAATATCGCCAATATCGGTGTAATCAATGAGTGAGTATTTTGTTCCTTCATAAATCTCGCCACCGATTTCTATATATTTTTCTAAGCTTTCATCATATTTGAATGTTCCGTTTTCATTCTCTTCAAAAAGCGGAGCACGCATTTCAGATAAGTTCTTCGGCATCCGAATATACGCGCCGTTGTCATCTTGCGTGTAATAGTATTTCAACGCGCGTTTTACAGTTCCTGCGGAAATACTGACATATTGCGTGTCACCAATCTTGAGATAATCGCCGTTTGCATCTTGCGTTGCGCCCAATTCATCAGCGAAACGCAGGTCACTTGTGATTGCGTAGTAGCTTTCATTGTCAAGCAGATAATAATCTGCGTCTGCAATCGACATTGTGCCGTCATCTTCGCCGTAAAGTGTCGTTCTCGCATATCTAGAAGTTGCAGGAACACTTGAAGCACCGTCCGTCACATAGTTGAAACGAAGTGAACCAAGTTTCGGGAAGCTTAAAGACAAATTCAATTTATGGTTGAACAAATAAATCGAAGCTTCCAAAAGTGCAATATCATCATCTGTTTTGACGATTATTGTGTAATATGTTTCCGCGATGTTTGCATCTACATATTCTTGAGTTGTGGCAACAACATTAAATGGCAAACCAGTTATATCTTCAAGCTGTTCATCTGATAACGAGCCTTTCAACACAGCATAGCCATTGTAGACAACATAACTGCCTTCAACCGTCTCTGTGATAATATATTTAGTTGTGTTTGCATCCGCCAATACCTCGCCGTCAACAATAGCTTCATAGCGATATCTTGTGCGGTCTGTATTGATTTTGATTGTCGAACGGTTATTGAAGTCAAAATAGAATGAGAAGTTATCATCTTCATCAGTTACCAACTGAGCAAGTGCATTCAAGTATGTCGCTTGCAAAACAATTGAGACATAGCTTGAGCTGACTTGGAGTCCCCAAATAAACATCTTTATGACATCGGTTGTATCAGAATCAAGCAACGGGAATGAAATAGAGCTTGCTTCCTCTGTCGGAGTCTCAGTGCTTACTTCATCTGTTGAAACTGCTTCTTCCGAAGCTGAAGCGCTTGTGAAGTTGTCAAAGATTTCTTCAAGCATTCCGCTATTAAGGTAAATATAAGGAATACCAAAGTAAGTTAAATCAATATAAGTGCCACCCGAAATTCTCTCATATTGTCCTAATGCATTCTGATAGAAATTTACATGGTCATAGCTATATCTTGCGCCAACTGAGTTTTCGTCAGCTATAACATATTGACCGTTTGTGTAAACATAAGTTCCAAATTCATTTAAGAAATAATGGCTATAACGATCCGCCGCCGCCATAGTGCTGAGCTTTGCGGTGTCGATAACTGATTTATATATTCCATTGTCATCTTCAATATATTCCGTGCTTTCGCTTGCATCATATGAGTAAAGTTGACCTGTATATCCTTCTTCAGCCACAACAAAGTTTGCCACTTGCTTATAGTAGCCGCCCTGAATGTAGAGTGCCATTATTGTTTTCACTCCATCTTCAGGAGTTTCAGTAGTAATTATTAATGAAGCATTGATATATGAGACAAGTTCAACGATATCGAATTCAGAATTTTTGAATAATTCGATAAGTGATGTAATGTCCATATCTCCGTCAATCCATTGCATAACTTGTTCGCCCGTTACCGCGTCGGTCAAAGCAAGTCTTCTTAATAAATTGACGATAGCTGCAAACTTGATATCAATAGAAATATCAAGATAAGTGTTTCTGGATAATACTTCGCCCTCGTCATCAAAATCACCATCGCCATTTGCGTCGACATTGATAAGTCCTTGCAATGTGCTGATATCCTCATCCGGGAAGAACAATAGAACCCATTCTGAAAGGTCGAGCGAGCTTTCTTCAAATAATGTTGAAAGTTCCACTCTTTCACTTAGAGTGATATGTTCAATTTCTTTGTATTCGGTGAATGTCGCAACATCTTCAGGTGAAAGCTTAAATTCATGTTCGAGGTCGAAAGCGATATTCAACTGATACACATGGAGATTCAAAAGCAATTCTTTTTCATAATTATCAAAGTTTGCAGATTCGCCAGGTATCAATTTGTAATTGTAGTTTGCAAGCACCATGTCATCCAAATCTGCTCCATATAAAACAGGAGAGAAGCGTAGCGATGCGTCAATAAGCTGTGTGCTATGCAATTTTACGTATGCAGAAGTGGTCTCGTCATATTTGAAGAGTCCGCTTGTGTCTGCAGCAAACTTATATCTAAGTGTCGGATTCACATAATCTGAAGCCAAAGTATCGGTTTGAGCAAGTTCACCTGGTGTCATCGGTAGATAGTCATCACCGGCTGCGAGCTTAATGCCAAGATTGAATTCAAAATCTGTTGAGTTGATGTCAAGCAAATCAATATTGAGGTCAACACTGCCTGATGCATCTAAACCGCCATAAACCAAATCATAAAGAGGTGTTTCACCAAGTTTGATAAGTTTCAGCACATAGTAGACCAAATCTTCACCAATAGTTATGGTGAAATTTTTGCTGCCGATAAGCAAGCTAGCCGCTGCTTCATAATCGATGTCTTCACCTGTTGATGAAGCTTCAAGTTCATCTTCAGTGTAAATGTCGCGACCTAAATATTTACCTAACATTTCTTCAAGTTTCTGAGCAAATCCACCCTCAGAAATACTTATCTTCGGCATATTTAGTTTTGAAGCATCAATATAGAGAACATCTCCTTGATAGTAAAGACCAAACCACAAGTCTTCATATCCAACACCCGTGACCATATAGAATTCGAGTGAAAGTTCTGAATTAGCAAGCGAGCGCAAATCGAGTTTGAGGTCGATTTTTGCTCTCATATGCATTGCAGACTGACCAAGACCGTATTCAGGTATTTCAATAACAAGACCGTCAATATCGCCAACAAGTGCATAGAACAAATCGCCCATATCTATTGTGCCTGCAGTCATTGAAAGTTTCAGGTCAATAGTTGTTGATACATTGATTGTAGATTCATAGAATGGACGCGCGTTATCAACCACTTCTTGCGGAATAAGTTGTGAAGTTTGACCAAATCCAATATTCAGACCATTTATTGCAAGCCCGAGATTAAACACGCCAACATTAACATTTAGCGAAAGTCCAAACTCATCGATACTACGGAAGCGTCTGCTCATACGCATATATGAATATTCTGCGTTGTAAGTATCCGTTGGGTTGAGAACGTAGTTTGTGTATTGAGTGAAGCGGTCACCGGTGTAAGTCTCTTCTTCACCGATAAGTTCATAGACTTCTCCCACATGTTTATATTCGCCATCCGTGCTTAAGCTGTATGTGACAACTTCTTTGTAACGCTCTTCATATGGAAGAATCATAACAAATGTTGCCTCGCCTTTCTTGAACATTCCGCTTTCGTTGTCGAGATAGAAACCGAATGAATAGCAATTCTCTGCTGTCAGCTCAACAAATGTTTGAGTTGCAACAATGTAAATATAATTGCCCGTTTCGTTCAAGGTGTAAGTTGTATCGCCATCCCAAACATATCTTGCAGCTGGAATCTCATAATAGGAATTTTCGCCTATCTTGACATAACTACCGTTTTCATTCAAATAATATCCTTCTGCATAACGGTTTGCCGTCCACAAGCTTTCTTTTCCGTCAACACCTTTGTGAATTTTGATATAATCTCCGTACTCACCCTGCTTGTATTCGCCGTCTTCGCCTTCTGCGACAGCGACAAAGCCTAAATCATAGCAATCAGCCGGTAAAATTTCGATATATGTTTCACCAATGTAAACATACGCTCCAACTGGATTTGCGGTTATACCTTCGTTATCATCAAAACGGTATGCGCTGTACTCTGAAAGATTATAATAAGCGCTTAAAACTTTCAAATATGCACCAGCATCAGTTTGATAATATTCATAGTTATATTGAGTGCCTTCATATTCTTCATCAAAATCAAGCGCGATATAGTTTTCAGAAGTCGAAGTTTTATATTCGCCGATTTCACTCTCAAAGAAAGTATTCTCATCGTAGCTGTACTTTGTTTCGGCGTATGTTTCATCAACAGCGACAAATTCACCGTTGATGTAACCGAATGTGCCGGCAACATCTTCGTAATAGTGTGTATAGCGGGTATCACTACAAAGCTCGCTTAAATCAATTTCTTTGTATTCTACAACACCCTTGTCAAAACTCAAACTTATGCTGAGTGTATCAAAAATATCATCAATCGACCCTAAATCAGGAAGCAATAAGCCCAAAAGAATTGAGATAAAGCTCTTTGTCAAACAAAGTTGGATTGATGGGTCGCTGAACATAAGTGCGAGAACTGCATCGTTTCCTTGATCAATTTCAACACTGCCGTCAGCTGTGCTGAGCGCTTCACCGCCGTCATCTCCTGAAAGCACATCAGATGCCGTTTCATTAAGACTTCTCAAGATGTCGAATATATTTGGAATATACGAAATAGGAGCATTTTCAAAAATTCTGCTTCCATCCATATACAGTGCTCCGCCGAAGAGATAAATACCTCCCGTAACAACAGGATCACCGTTTACGTCCAACACGAGTTCATTTTTGCTGTTAAGTTCCAACAACTCTAGCGCTATTTCCAAAGTATCCAAATTCGAGTTTTCAACAAATTCGTCGAATGTCGGTTTTTCATTAACAAGCTTATAAATTCCGTTTACATTATCTATAATATAAGACTTAGTAGTAGTATCATATAAATAGCGGTCACCACTCCAGGTTTCTTCTGCCCCAATAAGTGCGTACTCATCTTTTTCTGTGAGATACTCAAGATAGATATCTGCGAGATTGACATTTGCACTCAAACGGAATGATATTGCATCTTCAAATTCACTTTCTGATTTTAGTTCAAACAACATATCACCAAACCACGAAGCGAACAATCCGGACAAATCATAATTAGCAGCATCTTCGGCGCCAAAGTGAAGGTTGCCGATAACGCTAAAGTTGTAAGTTTGTGTGCTGAAGTTTGTGAGGTCTGCATATTGCTTTTTCTCATCTTCAGAAAGAATTGAGCTTGCGGTGCCAATATCAACTGATATTCCTGTCGCCATTGTCAATTTGATTTCAAGACCTTCAAGAGAACGCAGCACCAAATTGAGTGACGGTCCGCCGAATTCGGTATCATTGAACAATAAGAACAATCCGCTTGCAGATTCATCAAGAGCATAGCGCGACATATCAAATGTGCTATTTTCCGAGAACAAGTTAATGACTGATGACAACAAATCAGAATTGAAGTAAATATTGAAACTATCAAATTCGCTGTTTATTCCGCCTACAACTGTTCTTCCCTTTATAATTGCAACTTTTATTATTGCATTGAGGACTTTTGACAATGTTGACATTGTCGACTCTTCAACTTCACCTTCGGTTGATGTTGCTTCTTCTGCAACATCATTAGGAGCAAAGAAACTCAAAATATCAAGCTTAATACGAGGACCTTCAATATCAGTCAAGTCAATATAAAGTAACTGATCAACAAAGCTTATTTTTATTTGTTTTTCGTCTGCCGTTCCTTCACCAACTGTGAATGTCAAGCCAAGTTCAATTGCTTCGAGCAATGAAGCAAGAGAGAAATCCAAATCGGCAAGCTTTCCTTCTCCTGACAACAGAGACATAATACCAAGCTTTTCAAGATCAACGTTTCCGAACAACGAAAGCTTGATTTGTTGATTGATTGGATCATCAATATAAATTTCAAGAGCAAGTCTTGCGAGGAGGTCGCCAAGAGTAACATCAAATTCAGTTGTAGTGCCCTTTTTGACTACTGTGTTTTGCAAATCTTGCAACATATCAAGCCCAAGCACTGCATCAAGCAATGATTGAAGCTCGGTAGGAACTTTTTGATATAATCCTGTATCGTTCTGCACGAAGTAGCCGTCCGACACTCTCTTTGCGTATCGTTGGTCGGCAGGAAGTTTGTCCGCTTCTTCTTCGGACAACAATGTATATGTTGCATCCAAAGAATAATTGAAGTAGAAATCAACATTGAAGAAGAGGTTTGGCTGTTCATCAAGACTGTTGAATTCGATTTCAGCTATTGCTTCCTGAATTCTTGCTGAAGTTGTAATTCGTTTTGAATATTTGACTGTGCCGCTTCCGAGTGAAACATAAGTATACGGATCTTGACTTACAAGCACATAGCTGCCCTCTTCATCTTGTGAATAAATATCATCCAAACCCTTGCTATAGCGGTTCAAGGTCGTGATTTCAATATACTCACCGTTGTTCATCAAATAGAGACCATTCCAGTCTGCGCCTGTGATATAGTCTTCATTTGCGACATAGCGGTCAGGATTGAGTTTTGTTGTGAAGAATGGCTCAACGATTGACGCACTAAGCGACAACAAATTAGAATCGAAATTGATTGTTAAGGAAGGTAGTTGTGTGTTGATAATCGCATTCAAACTCATTCCCAAATCTGCAATAGCATTGTCTCCATAGAAAATGCTGTTGAGGTCAATTTTATCTTCCTCAGCCTTTTTATTGTTCACAATGTAATTTACAACAGCGATAATAAGATTCTGCGTAATTGTAAGCGAGATTTCATTTTTCGCAAATGAGAATATAACGCCTAGAGCGCGCTCTTGATCAACAGTTGCAACATCTTCAGTTCCCGCCGCCTCAGTAACGCTTGTGCTGACTTTGCTCACAATACCGTTCAAAGCATCGCCAACAATTTGTGCGACTGAGATATTTTCCAGCTTAACATTTTGTTCAGATAACATACCCATATTAATATATAGTATATCTCCTACTAAATACATTCCAATCAAAACCTCACCTGTATTGTTGTTAACAAGTTGCAAGAACACCTCAGTACCCGCAATATTGTTGAGGTTGAGATTTGCTTCCATTTCAAGACTTAAGCCTGCATAAATATCATCGGTTATCTCAAGCCCGAAATCAAGTGCGATATCTGCAATAAATGCTTTTAGATAGTCGTCGATTTGTATCGCTTCGTCGCCTGTTCCTTCCTTCAGCTCAAATTCCAAGTTTATTTCAAATGAAAGAGAAAATTGTGAAAGTTCGGTAAGGTTGATATAATCATCAACTTTCACTCCCGCCACTTCTTTTTCGTAAAGTGCAATATTGACGCCGTCAATTCCTATCGCAACAGCAACAGGGTCTATTCCAATTGACGCAACCATTTCTTTGGTTGTCCAATTCAAACTTATAAAGCTTCTTTCGGGGTTCAGTTCAACCATATCCGCCATTGTAACTTCGCCCGTCTCAGGGTCAGTAACATAAATATCAGGCAAGAACAAACCAAGTACGACTCCAATCAATTTTGCGCCAAGATTTATCATCAACTGATCTTCGTTTATGGTTATTGAAGAAATTCCGCCACTAATAATTGTTGCAATAGTACTTAAAGTACTGTTTGTTTCGGTATCAACAGGTTCTTCCGGTTCTTCTTCAGCAGGGGTCATAGCTGCCACAATGACTTGCGCCATAACAACTTGATCTCCTCTCGTTGCTGTAATAACAGCTTCACCTTCAACACCCAAAAGATTGATAGTAAGCACGCCTTCTGCGCTGTATTCGCCAATAGTTGCAACCGCAGTGTTTGAGGAAACAAATGTGACATCCTCTTCCGTGACTGCATCAAAAGGTGACCATGTTGTTGAGGTATCAAGGTCAGTCATTTCAAATGTCTCAGCATAGTTTTCTTCGAGCATTCCAAGCAAGGAAGCAAGACTAAAGCCTTCAAGTTTGATATGCACATCGTTGATTAGTGTTGTGTCGACGTCAAGATAAAGAGTGCTGTATGGCACACCAAGCGCATTTTCTCCTTCATACACAAGATAGAGAGAAATGACTTTTTCTGAAACTTCCGAACCAACAAGACCGTTCCATATTTCTATTGCCAAGTCGGAGTGGGTGAGTATATAGTCAAAATTCAACAAACTTCCTATTGAAAAATCAGGATCGTTTATATTTGCGTTCTCGTTGTCCAAACGCAGCATAAGAGCGACTTTGAAACCCAAAGTGTTTTCGATTTGCGAGTGAATGTCAAAACTGAAAATCAATTGTTTCAGCAACGTATCAAGTCCTGCGTCTTCAATGCTCAAAATGCTTTCGAGCCAATCACCGACCTGCCAATCATTTTCGCCGACATCACTGCCGTATGCGGTCATAGTTACATAACCGGTTGTTTCAAGATAAACACCGGGAATGCCAATATTGCCAGCTTCATCATAAAGCTGGATAAGTGTATATTCTGGACCAAAAACTGTTTTTGAAATATTATGAATTTCAAAATCTATTTCTGGTTGAGCGACAGCAATAGTTAGAGATATTTTCTCGTCACCTTGGTCATCCAAAATTGCGCCGTAAATGCTCAATCCTGCTTCATAAATTGGATTGCCCAAAATGTCTTGTTCTTCGCTATCCTTCCATCTGAGGTCAAGTTGTGCGATAACTTCAGGGAATCCAAATCCGATTTTGTTCAAAACAAGTTCTGTAAGCCCATCGGCTATTGAAAGAACGATATTTTCATCTGACATTGCAAGCGCAATAAGAAGTGCAACGTCATAGTTTTGAATTTCACCTTGCGCATTTTCATATGTAGTGCTGAACTCGAAGTCCGTTCCTGTTGCTTCCTGGTTTTCGTCGACCACATCTTCGGTGGCGAATAAGCCCATAACAAGGTCCATCATATCAAATTCAATAGCGACCTTCTCAATGCCTAGCACCGCAATATCCAAATACAAAATTCCACCGCGATAGTAAATTCCGAAGATTGTTTCATCTTCAGCACCTTCAACTTCGCGTGTCAATTCAAGCAAAAATTGTGTTTGGTTGCCAATCGTTGTGTATTCTTTTTTCTGCAACTTCTTAATAAGTGGCTCAAGGTCAAGATTTGCTTCCAATGTAAGGTTGAAAGTTTCGTCAATCAATTCTTCCATTGTGATATTGCTAATACCCGAATCAGCAGTCATGCCAATCGTTGAGAGCAATTCGCCAAGTCCTGAAGATAAATCAAGTTGTCCGGGTTGAATTTCAAAACTCATCTGACCTGCAACTTTGAACCATACATTAGGTTCATTGATAAAGTCAGCATAAATATTTTCTTGATAGTTTCCGTATCCTGCTTCGTACAAACCGGTCGTAGAATTATAAGAATAAGGAGTTCCGCCGCTTGCCTCAAATTCTGTGAGGTCTTCAATAAGAATGTACTGTGGCGGGGCAATATTTTCACCAGCCAAGCCTATGGAAAGATTGGACAAGCTAAGTCCCATATCAAAATTGCTACCGCTTGATGCAAAGATATAAAGTGATACTTCGTTAAGATTTAAGCCGTCACCAAATGACACACGGATACCACCGTCGAAGTCTTCTTCTCCGCCGATTGTCAACTTATCAATAAATGTTGAATCAATGAGTGACATTACCTGAGTCAAAATTCTGTCAGCAAGCAACACTTCAAGATAATCCGTGCCAATGTTGACATTTCCTATCATTGCGGCAAGAACCGACATAATATCAATTCCACCAGCTTCTTCGGATACTTCATCTGCAGTCGAAGAGCTTTCACTTTCTGTGGGAAGGAACGAAGAAATGTCAATCTTGACTTTCTGCAAACCAAAGTACGATGCGTCTAGATAAAGTGTTTTCTCGCTGAAGTAAATCTCAAGATAAACTTCACCCTCTGTATCAGTCACAACAAATTTGAGCTGTGAATCCCAAATACTCTTGATGTTTATATTTGCAGCTAAGTTGAAACGCAAATTAACATTGTTTGTATTGCTCATCTTCAACAAAATTTGTAGCAACATTGTTGACGGAGAATCGATATCTTCGTAAGCAATAGTTGTCATATCTCCGTTCAAGGTGTAGAAATTCAGTTCGCCATCCATGCTTGCATAGATATTTTCGATGTCGAGTCCGCCGTCTTCACTAAGTGGCAAGAATGAACTCTTTGTCTGCTGAATACCTGCAAGAGTTGAACGCATACTTTCTTCATCGGTCAAACTTCCGTAAGTAATTCCCGCGTTTATTGTAGCGCTGAACCCGTCGAGAATGCCGTCAAAGATAACGTCAACAGTTAAGGTCTTGCCTTCCAAGAAACCGTCGGAATTATATTCGATATTGACAACTTCAATAGGAACTTGTGCTCCTTCTTGAATCATACCGACAATCGATGACAAAACTTCTTTCGTCAAAACCATAGTAATGCGGTCAATTGAAAGTAAACCGTCACCTTTTGTGATTTTCAAAGATGAAAGGATTGAGGTGATTAGTGAAGCATAATCGATAGCCGCTGATGATGCTTCTCCGCTTCCTGAAAGAGTCAATTGTTGAGTTACTTCACCGCTTGTGATGAGGCTTTCAACATAACCTCCGATATTGTCCATATCAGTTGTTACATATTGCTCGAAGAACAAACCAACCTTTTGTGCGGTAGTCAAATTTGCGGTAGAAGAAGCTTCGTCCGCACCGATACCGTCTACGAGTTTGTTTAGCGCTGTCCAAATGAGGTCAACAACATCAAGGTCTTCAATCTTATAGCGAGCGCCCGTGCCAAGCACACCCGAAAGGTCAATATACAGCGTATCGTCAAGTCCTATATAATAGATGCCGACACGCATCGAATCTTTGCCGTAGAGTTCGCAAAGAATATTTGTCTGGTCATTGTCTGTGAGATCAAGTTCCGCGCGGAGCTTCAACTCAACTTCATATGTGCTAGCTTCAAAAGTGATAGGAGTTGTTGCAAGAGCGGTATTGGAAACTGAAGCGAGGAGAGAAGTCAGCAGTGTTCCGAATGCGTCTTGAACACCTGAAATTGTTATTGAGGTGTCACTTGTTGTCAAATAAGCCTGCATATCAAGGCTCAAAGTTGTAAACGAGAAAGGAGTGAGGTCTGCTTCAGGAATTTCGGGGAAATCTACAACAGGCACAGTGCCTAGTTCAAGCTTTTCAACACCGAGGTTGACTGAAACTATTTCGCTTGGGTTTTCGAGGTCAGGATAGTAAACATCAAGTTCGACGCCCATGGATTGGAAAACGTCATTTTGTAAAACAACATTGAAACTTCCCGTCACGGCAGGTATCAACGCCTGCAAGTTGTTGAGGTCGATGCCGATAACATCTTTGACTACTGTTACAATATCTTGATAATCTGCGAGCAATCCGCCGACAGCGCCAAGTGCGATGTCCAAAATATCGGTAATGTCCAATTTGACATTGATTGTTTCTTTTCCGTTTCCGTTGTCGAAAATCTGACATTCGCCAAACAACACGTTTGAAATCCAACTGGTAATTGTATTGCCCAGCAACTGAGTGTTAAGCAAACCGTCAATAGTGTTTTCAAGATTAAGTTTATCGAGCACGTTGCTGATAACGCCTGTGAATTGGCTCAAGCTCAAGTCCGTAACTTTCAGTATCTTCGTTCCGCCTGCAAGTGCAGTCATGTCCGCGTATAACAAGCCGCTTTGCAGATTTTCCGAGTATGTATAGTAAAGACCAAACAACAAGTCTTCCGCACCGTCGAAGTCCTTCCCTAGTTCAATGGCAAGTTTACTCTTGGTATCGTCGTAAATGTCGATTGAGCCTTTGGCTCGCAAGTAATAAACCGCACCAACGCCGTCTCGTTGGAATGAGAAATAGAACACAGTATCAAAGTTGATAAATGTGCTGTCCTCCGTTCCAACAGCTTTCATGCCGTTGTAAATGCGGTCCCAGGCATAATCCTTGGATACTGAATTGGTGGCGTTCTGGGTGTTGTCAGAATCGATGATGATGGTTTGTGGTGTCGGTTGATTGCAAGCGACAAAACTCCCCACCAGGATTAGTAACAAAACCGCAATTAACACTAAAGATAATTTTTTTCTCATAATACTCTCCCTACGCGCGTAGTGTTCAAGAAATTTATACACCATTATCTTATATTCAAAAAACAAAAAAGTCAACACTAATTTGAACGCGGCAAAACTGCCTAAATATAGCAAAAAAATGCGCAATTCAAGAACACAAAAAACATAAAATTAACGTGATTTGAAACACACATCCTCCAAAATTGAAATAATATCATAAAAAACTATACAAATTTTACGAACATTTGAATAATTTAATGTTACAATTTGTCGAAAAAATTAAAGTTAATTGAATTTTTTTGTCAAATATTAAGCAAATTTAATCAAAATTTTGTATTATTGTCACACAACAAAAAAAACACAATATAAGACTAGAAAATATAGAAAACAAGTAAAATAAATGCACAAATTTCACCCAAAAAAAATTTTTTATTTTGAGTTTTTTTCGCCAATTTCTTACATTTTAGTCAACATGCTCACGGTAATTTCTGATATCGCAAAAAGCTCTCTTTAAAAAAATACACTTGTAAATTATTCGAAACATTCGAGCACGGATTTTTCAAATTTAAGTAATTTTAATTTTAAAAATTCGTTGACTGTAGGTGCATTATCAACAATTAGCGGCGTTAAGTCCATACCAATCCACAACTCACTAGCATCATTTTCAGCGTGGCTTTCGCCAAAGGTTGCATTTGAAAGTCTTCTGCCTTTTGCGCCGGCATCATATCGCTTTGCGCTGTTTTGGCTTTCATAAACCGCCAGTAATTCATCAGCAAGCTGTTTGTTTTTGTCAAGATTAAAAATCACTTTGTCGCTATCGTCCAGCCAGTCAAGCGAGCGCCATACTTCGCAACCAAATAGTTTAATCGGCCGGTGCTCCAAAGGTAATGACAAAACCGCGGCAAGAGCAAGTTTTCCTGCGCCGATATGTGTCGGGTGTTTATCGCAAAGATTGTGGATGTAGAGCGCTTCAAGTCTTGGATTTTCAAGCAAAATTTCTTTTAATCTCTCGACTATATTGATTTCCTCCGCTTTTATTTGTGCGGATGATTTTTTCAACAGATAAAGCGAATGATATCGACCGATTTCACTTGCCTTTTTTTGCTCATTTATACGCAACGCCATGACTTCATCAGCGGAGAGGAGCGCATACTTTTCGTTTTTCGGACAGCCGGCGCCGTCTGCAAGAACGACAGCAGAAAAACTGGCGACTTCAGCTTGTCCCTTGAAAATTCCATCAAGTGCCATAATCTCAACATCATCCTGGTGAGCAGCTATTGCCATAAATTTTACAGGCGCGACGTTTGCAGTTCTTGGTATATATTTTTCCATAAATTCTCCACGCAAAATTGCTTTTTATATGTGTTTTTTCCATAGATTTACAATATTAGAAAAACTCGAAATTTATCGATTCAACAACTTGAATTCTACACAAATTTTCTTCAGATATTGATATTTTATTGATATTTTTACGAATTAGAAATAGTCAAAGCAACTCATTTTTATACCAAAATCGTGCTTTTTCTATGTTTTTCGCGACATTTCACAAAATTTCAAAGCTTTCCGCAAGCTCAACAACGCCATTCTTTTTCAAGGTTTTCATTGCACCCAGTCCTTCAACTTCAAGAATGTGTGCGTTTGTGTATGTTTCAAAATTGCACCAGAAATCACCAAAAACTCCGTCAATTTTTTGATATGTAAATTTCATTGTTTTGCCATTCAATTCATAAAATGCTTCATTCTTTTTGCTAAAAATTCCAAGTTTAAATGCCTGTTCTTTGTTCGTTTGACAAAGAGTAAACTTCTCTTTTTCAATGCAAAGTCTCTCATCTTTCAAATTGCAATACGGCCATATAACAAAATTTTGCGACGGAAGTAGGTCGTTCACTTTATCATTCATCGGAACAATGAGCTTTCCGCCTTTTGCAACAACGGTCAATGCCCAAATAGAAATTTCTCTGTCTTCTCCAAAATTAAAAATTTTGTTGATAATATCAAGTGCGCCGTTCTCCCTCATTTCGAAGCTAAAACCGTATTTCAAGCCAAACGGAGTAGTCTGCGTATAAAACTCTCCACCGTACTCTGTCATTTCGCATTCAACAGGATAATTATCAGGCACATAAGTTTCCATGTCTTCAATAGCTTTCCAAACTCGATGTCCGCCATACAAGCACCACTTTTCGCCTTTCTTGTAGGAATTGTCAAAAAAATCGCCACTTTTTTGCACTATGCGTTCTTGGTCTTCATTCATAAAATTGAACTCTTTTGTCCCGTAATAAATAATTCGCGGTCCAATATCAAGCGTTACCATAGCAATCACGCCGTTTCTTTCATACTTGGCACACTTGCCAAAATTTTTATATTCCACTAATTCCATATATTCTCCGTTACTAAATTTAATAATTTACTTTTGTTTTGTTTTGTTTTTTTCGTTTCGAAAAATCTATCGCTCTTCTTTTATGTCAATCTGCGCAAATGTGCGTATTTATTCTGTTCGCCTTGTTTCTTTGACTTTTTTCGCGTTTATTGCCGATTTTATCATTTCTTTGTCAACCGCGTTCACCACAAATTTTGCCACTTTCAACATGCCTTTCATCGGATTAGGTAAACTTTCGTTTATAGACGCACCCGCAACGCTTATCTCATCCAACATTCTCTGCATAAGCGGGAGGCGCATTTTGAAATCATCAAAGTCCTTTTCACATTTTGTCCAAGCGCTCTCTGCAACTGCTATAAGCCGTGGAAATGTTTGATAAAACAGTTTTTCTTCATCAGGTACATATTCGGTCCAAAGCGGGCTTTCAATTCCCCAAATATTTTTAGCTCCTTGCGTCGACATTCCGTCCATCAATGGCTCAAAAAGATATGTTTTTTTCAGTGAAAACATTCCATAAGGGTAATCAAGATAATATGGTGAGAATTTGGAAATTATAGTTTTTCTGCCTCTGTCAGCCGCGGCAAAAACTCGCTCGGGAACTTTGCCGTCCTGCCAATATTGGCATACTGCGCTTTCATCCAAAATGCCTGAGTTCAAGCTTTCATTCCATACTATTGCGGTTTTTCCTAATGTTTTCAAGTGGTCAATAATACGGTTTGTAAAATAACCTTGCAAATCTTCCATGTCGCGAAGTCCGTTCTTTTTGACCGCATTTCTACAAGCCGCACATTCTTCCCACTGATATTTCGGTGCTTCATCGCCGCCAATATGAATATATTTCGAAGGGAATAATTTAGCGACTTCATCCAAGAGTTTAAACAAAAATTCAAATACGCTTTCTTTGCCTGCGCAAAGTATCTCCCGCACAATTCCAAATCTCTCAGCCACTTCAATCGGCTTTTCTGTACATGATAATTCGGGATATGCTGCCAGCATCGCTATCGTGTGACCGGGCATATCAATTTCCGGAATGACTTCTATACCGCGTTCATCGGCATATTTGATTATTTCAGCTATTTCAGATTTTGTGTAAAAGCCTTTTAATTCAACGCCGTCGCCTCTTGTTTGCTTCCTAACGCTTCCGATTTCGTGGAGTTTGGGTAAGCTTTCAATTTCAAGTCTGAAGCCTTGATTATCACAAAGATGCAGATGAAAAACATTGAGTTTTAAGAGCCATAAGGCATCTAAAATCTTTTTGATTGTGCTTACGCCAAAGAAATGTCGAGAAACATCAAGCATATATCCGCGATATGCAAATCTAGGTGAATCCTCAATAATGCAATATGGAATTTTTGAAATAACCGAAGGGCTATTTTCGCTTCTATTTTTGTTTTTTAGTGAAATACTTTCATTTTTGGCGTATTTTGTTTTATCGTCATTTAAATTCTCAAAAATAAGCTGTTTCAACGTGGCAAGACCGTGCAAAAAACCACGCTGTGATGAAGCTGCAATTTCCACACTTTCCCCGACAGAAAGTCGGTAATCTTCATCGCCTAAAGAAGTATCATCGGAGAATAAAACTTCATTCTCTTTTCCTTCAGACAATAACATATCTGAAAGCAGCAGCCGCATTACATCATCTGAAGTTTGAAGCTTTGTTGATGCCGAAAATTCGAACTTTCCGTCATCTGTTTTTAATGAACAAACCTTTGGAATTACTTTCATTTTCCCCTCCGCAAAATTCTCACTTTGATATTATATCAAGCGCACGCAAAAGTCAAGCACACGCGTTTGACACAGTCAAACGCGTGTGCTATTATAAGACAATGAAAACTGGATGTTTGTTGGGAGTCGCCCTGCCACAAGTTTTGAGATTTATATTCAAAACTGTTGAAGCTCTGTTGACACTCATCGCAAAACTCATTGTTTGTTTTGGGTTATACATACCTCTCGCATATTTGGCATACGGCGGGTTTCTTTGGTTTGCTTTCGATGTCTCCTTATTTGATTTTTCCGTCAATTCATCTTTATATCTTGTGGGATTTGGTCTATCAATCATTGCAGCAGCTATTATGACTGTACGCTCTGGCATAGGTCGTTTCATGGAATATAAAGAATCAAAAACTATCATTCAATACAAGGGTAACAGGAGAAGAAGTTCTGCTCCTGAAGCACCAACTATATACAAAAGCCGAGTTAATCGCGGAATAATTGTTTATGAATATGAAAATCGTTTTGACCTATATGAAAACGATGGCGACCGATTGGTTTTTGCCGGCACAGAATACAAGAAGAAACGGGGGAAAAGATGCTAAGCGGACATATAAAAACTTCTGTAATAAAATGCGAAAATCCGCGCAATTGTTTCCTTGAAAATCTTGCGCCCTACAAACGGCCGCGAATTTGGGAAATGGATTTTATCCGCGGTTTTTGCATATTAATGATGATTATTGACCACACAATGTACCTTTTGGCATACACCTTCGGCTTTGAATGGTATGGAATGCGCCCAGTTGCGGGCACTTCATTCGGTATTGACCTTACACTGTTTTCAAGATGGTATTGGAACTGTCAGGCACGAGATATTATTCATCCAATTATATTGTTTTTCTTCTTCTCAATCTCTGGCATTTCGTGTTACTTCTCACGCTCAAATCTAAAACGCGGACTTGAACTTGCTGGGTTTGCCATATTATACACAATGCTAACATATTATCTTCAGTTTGATATGGGAGTCAGCGGAAGCTGGGTGCACTTTGGCGTCCTCAATATGCTGGCAACATGTGTGCTAATGTATGTCGCAATTTCTGAGATTATCAAATTTACAACAAAAAACCCTAACTATCGAAAATGGCTACTTAGTGGAATTTGTTTCCTGATATTTCTTGTGATAATTCTTATGTATTATCTTTACATACCGCCACAAAACACGCCCAAATGGTTATTTTTTCTGTTTCCACCAAATCTTTACTTTACACAGAACGAAGTTTCTCCAGGTGATTTTTTCCCTATGATTCCGTGGTCTGCATTCTTTTTTTTCGGAGCGGCAGTTGCTCCAATTTTGTATAACAAACGAAAAAGTCTACTTCCTTTCCTCGACCACAAATGGCACTATCCCGTTACATTTGTTGGCAAACATACTCTTATTATTTATCTTTTACATATGATCTTTCTTATAGCTCTGTTTGCTCTTGTTAGTTTCTTATTCGTCACACCTGGAAACTGGATTATTTTCTAGTACTAATAAATTCACATTAGTATCCAAGCTAAGTCATTTTACATCTTGTTGTATGGTGGACATCGAGCATTTCCAAGTAAGTCACATTATATCTTGTTGCACGGTGGAAATTGTGCAATTCTAAGGTAAGTCAACTTTATCTTGTTGCACGGTGGACATCGAGCATTTCCAAGCAAGTCACATTATATCTTGTTGCACGGTGGAAATTGTGCAATTCTGAGATATGTCGCTCCGTAAGGCACGAAAACTCTAAGCGGAGTTTCCTCACTAAATTTTGGCCGTTTAGGAATATTGCCATAGCCCTGCTCATCACATTTCCAGTTCAAAACATTTTTGCATCTTACATAAACTTCAAACGGAGGCGCGGCAACATTGAACGCATGGCTGTCAATTTCGTTGGCCTTCACTTCTTCCTGTTCAACTATTTTGTGGAAAGCAAGCGGGGCATACTGCCAAACGGTGTCAAGATACATCTTAAAATTACATTTAGGAAGTGTGCCGTCAGTTGCTTCAATGATAGGATTCAATTTTGAAGCAAGCAAAATACTGCCTTTTCTCAAACTCACCGAACCATCGGGATTTGTGACTTCGGTCAACGGTATTTCGAGTTTTATTGAAACTATATCGTCTTTTTTCAATTTGTGTTTTACGGAAAGCATTCCGCTTTTACCCTCTGAAATAAACACTTCGTTGACAAAAAGTTTGGCGCTTGTATAATGCGGAACTCTAAAATTCAGCACCAACTCAGGCGCACCCGTCACTTCTTCGACCTTGAAATCTATTTTATTACGGAAAGGATAATCCGTAATTTCTCTTATCTTCAGCTTTTCTCCGAGTACATCAAGGTCAATAGTACACGGCGCATAAGTGAGAAAACACAAGTCGTCGCCGTTTTTATGACACAAATTTGTTGCAAACAAAGGAAGCGCCCGAATTGCAGCAACCGCACCATAAGAAAAGTTCTTGCTGCTGTATTTATTTCCATTTTTGTGTCGGGCGAAGAAGAATTCTTTTGTGCGTGAACTTTTTATTTGGTTTACCTGTCCAATTTCTTGGACACCACTTGCGGTTTCAGTCACGCCCGCAGGCACTGCATTGAAAGCTACAAGTTCGATTAGATCAGCGATTGCGAGGTCTCCCGTGCTGGTCAATATCTCTGTGAGCGATTCCAAATATTCAACAACGCTGTCAAGCTTTATTGCACGCATTGGATTTGTTCCTGCCAGATTGTCATCACAAGAAAACATTCCGAGTGCTGTACCGTGGAACTTTAATAAATTTTGAATTTGCTTTGTTGTGCATTCCTTGAGCAAATCGTCACCCATAAGTCTGCCGTAAATAAGCGGATATTTGAGGGCTTTTGCCATATTTGTTCCGTCGGTTTCAGAAAGAATGGTGTTTACGCGCTTTTCTGCCCGTTTTTGCGCAGTTTTTGGGTCAGGTTGTCGAAAGCGTTTGTTTGAATTCATACGCTTTTCGTAGCGCAAAACTGTCGCAAGCGCTCTTCTAGCCGAAGAGCGTGAAACATAATTTTCCGTGGATTTTTTGTAAATAAAATTGTTGAAAAGTTTGAACCAATCTACCGAACGGTATTTCAATTTCTCCGCTAAATCACAAAAAACAGAGGACGCGGTTTCATCACTGACAAGTTCAATTCCACCAAGTTCATCAAGCAAGCGCGCTCTAGTTTTGTACCAGCAGGGGATTTTGTCCAGTTCGTTGAATTGAAACTTGAAATATTTTTTCAAAAACACTATTGCATCTTTGTCGCCTGTTAATTCAAAATACAGTACGATAGCCTTGACCGCCTCAATTCGCGGAAGCAAATCATTGTGCCTCATAGGTCCAAAATTGCCATCCTCATTTTGGCTGCGTAAAATTGCAGATGCAAAGCGCATCGTTTCAGTCTCAAGTGTTTCATCTCCAAGCACAGAATAAAGCGTAATTAGCGAAGCAAGGTATTTTGGTGGCAAATCCCAGGCGTCTCCTTGTCCCCCAAACCACGCGGACTTGAGCGATAGTTCTTCCATCGCTTTGGGCAGATTTCGTTGCAACTCTCTAAGTTGAACCAATTCTTTTTTTAGCCATCCGTCAGCCTTGATTGCTCCGAGCGGAACGCGTGTCAATTGCCTTTTTTCTTTCGCCATTTTGTCCTTTCTACTATGAATAATTTACCACATAAAATTGACAAATGCAATAATAAGGTCTAATATTTTGTCGAGGTGTCAACATATGAAATATATTCTCGTGCTTTGTGATGGTATGGCTGATTTTCCAGTTCCTGCGCTCAACGGCTCAACGCCGATGACTATTGCGAAAAAGCCCTATATGGATATGATGTCCAAAACGGGGTTGATTGGTCGTGTCAAAACCGTGCCAGATTCACTAAAGCCCGGTAGCGACACTGCAAACCTTTCCGCTATAGGTTATGATGCGGAGAAGTGCTACACGGGCAGAAGCCCTCTTGAAGCGCTCTCACTGGGTATTGATATGCAAGATAGCGACATTGCAATCCGTTGCAACACTGTCACACTTTCAGATGATGAACCGTTTGAAAATAAAGTTATGGTTGACTACTCCGCGGGAGAGATAACCACGAAAGAGTCGCGCGAACTTATGTTGGCTTTGCAAAAAGAACTTGGGGACAATATGTTGCACTTCTATGGCGGTATAAGTTATCGACACTGCCTTATCGTCGCCAATGGAAAGCTCGACACAATTTTGACTCCGCCTCACGATATTTCAAAGCAAGTCATCACCAACTATCTGCCACAAAACGGGTACGGAGAAAAATTTGTTGAATTGTACAATAAATCACAGAAGATATTGAAAAATCATCCAGTCAATCTCAAACGCATAGCTGAAGGCAAAAACCCTGCAAACTGCATTTGGCTTTGGGGGCAGGGCACAAAGCCTCTTCTTGAATCTTTCGATAGTCTTTACGGCAAAAAAGGCGCAGTCATTTCAGCCGTTGATTTGCTAAAAGGTATAGCAATCGGCGCTAGTATGCAGTCCATTGATGTCGAAGGGGCAACAGGAACTCTTGACACCAACTTTGACGGCAAAGCTCAAGCTGCAATAGAAGCACTTGAAGGCGACCGAGATTTTGTGTTTGTTCATCTAGAAGCTCCTGATGAATGCGGACACCAAGGCGATGTCGACGGCAAAATCAAGTCGATTGAACTTATTGACCAAAAAATCATTGCTTCGATTTTTAATCATTTCAAAGCAAATGGCGAACCGTTCAAAATGCTTGTTATGCCTGACCATTATACGCCTTTAGTGACACTCACTCACGACCGCACCCCAGTCCCGTTTCTTCTTTACTCAAGTGAACAGGCACTGAGCAAGGGGGGCAAGTTTACTGAAGCTGGCGCAGAAGAAAGTGGAGTATATTTTGACTATGCTCCAAACCTTACAAAGCTGTTTTTGGATTGTGAGTAGGCTTGAAATATTTACGAAATTTCATTCGCATTTATGAAATTATAAAATGATTTTAACTCAAAATGAAAAAATATATTAACGACTCGGTTTCCTGCAAAAACACTCAACTAAATATAAAATTCCTTCATCAAAACATAAAAAAAGAGTCCGAAATTTGGACTCTTTTTTGTCATCAAATCACTTCATCAACTTTTGTTTGAATAATACCACTTGAGATGTTGATTTGAAAGCTTATTCAATTTTTAAGATAAAGGTTCTCCGCCTATCCTTGCATTTACTATTCTGAAAATGTTGCGTCGACAGCTTATTCATATTTTTGATGAATGTTTCCCCGACTAGCTTTGCAATTGCTTTCCCGAGATATTATAAATCAAAATTTTTCATGCTTTCGTATTTATTTAATACAAAATTATTTCTTTACTTTTTTCGTTTGCTTTTTTATTGTAATATTTTGTGACTCTTCGTCAACATCAGCCGCCACATTCGCAAAACCGATATTTTTACTTTCTCGCATTTTGCCGATAACTTCCCCTTCTCTCAAAGTTATAACGCTTCGACTCTTTGCAAGAATTTCATTTTCCTCAGGTATTAACTCAGCAATATAATCTTGTTGAAGATACTTTGGATTTTTCACCAAGCCAAATTTCTTCATCACCTCACCAATCAAAAAACATGCTTTTCGCGCGGCAAGAGGCGTTTTTATTTTCACCATAAACGGCACGTTGATATATAAATCCATATTGCCCATGTTTTTTTGGTGGTAAATGTTTTGTGGCAAGCTGTCAATGTCTATTGCAAGAAATATCTTCAAATTTGCACCAGCAAGCGTAATTTTTGCAAGCAATTCGCGTTTTAATCTGAAGTTTTCGCTGACATTTGACATTCTGGATTTCACACCTTTATATGACATAAGCGCATTTTTTATAGTGTTGTAAAAATCTTTTATATCATCATCTGCAAACTTCAATTTGTTGTTCATTGAACGCTTTAGAATGACCGCATCATCATCTGCAACATACAATTTTGCGACTTCGTCCACTTTCCAAATGAGCATTTCCTCGGTCTTTTTTGTGATTTCGTCCTTTGAAATTGAAGGTTCGGTTTTAATGATGTTTTCATTTTTAACAAAATTTTCGCCATCATCAAAATCCAAATCATTTTCTTCCTCGTAAGCCTCTTCTTTCCGAACTTTTTCTTCTTCAACTGCCAATTCTTTGTGCACCTTTTCAGCAGCGGCTAAAACTCGAGGAATATGTACGACCTCTGCTTCACGCAAAGTT
Organism: Clostridia bacterium; assembly: GCA_028710495.1. Lineage (GTDB taxonomy): Bacteria > Bacillota > Clostridia > Christensenellales > CAG-917 > STD2-102. The sequence goes on along the minus strand of JAQUST010000005.1, from coordinate 70,179 downwards.
ATAACACTTCGGCTCTTTGCAAGCGCTTCGTTCACTTCAGGCACTAAATCGGTTATGTAATCCTGCTCAATATATTTCGGATTTTTCACCAGCCCGAACTTCTTCATCACCTCACCAATCAAAAAACATGCTTTTCGCGCGGCAAGAGGCGTTTTTATTTTCACCATAAACGGCACGTTGATATATAAATCCATATTTCCCATATCTTTTTGGTGATAAATGTTTTGTGGCAAGCTGTCAACATCTAATGCAAGAAATATCTTCAAATTTGCACCAGCAAGCGTGATTTTCGCAAGCAATTCGCGTTTTAATCTGAAGTTTTCGCTGACATTTGACATTCTAGTTTTGACACCCTTATATGACATAAGTGCATTTTTTATTGTATTGTAAAATTGTTTTATGTCATCATCTGCAAACTTCAATTTGTTGTTCATTGAACGCTTTAGAATGACCGCATCATCATCTGCAACATATAATTTTGCAATTTCTTCTACTTTCCAAATAAGCTTTTCTGCAACAACAGGCTTTTCTTCATCTTGGGTCAATCCCTCAAAGGCTTGGTTTTGCATACATAAAACTGTATTCTCATTTTTATCTGTTTTTTCAGTCGTACCATCTTCGATATTGACATTGTTGTTTTCTACCTCTTCTATTTTGTGTTGCGAAGTTTCATCAGCAATATTATCTACGCTTGTAACTTTCATTTTTTTGCCAGATTTTTTAAAACCACAATAAAGCTTCTTCACAAAAGCCTTAAATTTCATATCAAGTTTTAGAGCAAAGGGATTGTTTCGTAATTTCAGGAATGTAAAAACCGCAACTGTAATAACCATCAACAATATGAAAGCCGCAACAACAAACAGCGTGACTGCGGCGCCTCTGCTTATTACGGACAGCATATAAAGCGAAAACGGCGTATAATTTTCCATAAATTGTTGTCTCTCCTTTTGTCATATGCTACTTTTCAAACTCAAATCAAGCAACTTCTTCCAGTCAAAATGCTCCGAACATATCTTTGATGGATATGTAAAGCTAGCAAAAAAGTTTTGACATTTGAAATTTCATTCAATTAATTTGGTTTGGCGAAAACTTTTTTTGAATTCACGAGAAAGTATGAAAATGTGTTATTAAACGATTATTGTTGCTTATCTATTTTCAAAATTCTGTATGCTAAATTCGCCCCCAAACTCATTACTACAATATAATATCACACGCGCACAAAGCACGCAAGATTAATTTGAAAAAAGCCAACAATTTTTGCTTAAAAAACATAGCTTTAGTTTTCTAACGTGTGTTTTTTGCACATAAAATGCAGGATTTTTGATATCAAAAAAGAGCGGGAAAAACCGCTCTTTTCTGTTTTTGTTTTGTTATCATTGTATCTTAGATTTCTCTTTCTCTCGCTATTTATGATGTTCTAACTCGTTTTTCGCAATTAGCATTCAAACTCTTTTGCTTCAAACTATATTTCAACCCTTTCTTCAATTCGTTTTTTGAAGATTGAAAAATGAGTGAAGCCTATCAATTTTAGAACCTTGCTCGTTTCATCATAATCTTTCAAAACATCGCCACGGTGCGCATCAGAACCGAATGAAATTTTTCTTCCTCCAAGTTCAAAATAACGACGCAAAAGCTCAATATTTGGAACCATGCCATTGTGTAAATTTACCTCAAGAGCTTTGTCTAATTCGATAATCTTTTTGAAAATCCTATCAATAAGCTCCGAATTGTCTGCATAATGAATTACGTTGTCTTTATAAGGCGCATTTCGCACGCAATAACCTATATGTCCGACAATATCAAACTGATATGTGGCAAACAAACTGTCATAAACGGTTTCTAGATATCTTGTGTATGTTGTTTCTTTGGTTTTGTTTTCAAAATAATATGGAAAATATGCATCATAGCCATCAACAAAGTGAACCGAGTTTATGACAACATCAAACGGCCATTTCGCAATAAGTTCTTCATAGAGCTTGTTTGCCCGCTTGTCAAAACCCGCCTCAATCCCGAACGCCAAATAAATTCCTTCTGTCTTTGCTTTGACACGATTAAAATCCGCAAAGTATGCGTCCAAATCTAGTTGAGACCACGGAACAGGCACAACATTTCCCTCCTGCAAGGTATCCATATCGCAGTGGTCAGTTATGGCTATGTATTCTGCGCCCTCAGCTTTTGCATTTTCAACCATTAAATCAATTTCTTCTCTGCCGTCGGCAGAGAATTTTGAATGTGTGTGCGAATCGACTTTCATTGTTTTTGGCTTTCGCCCTCCATATAGATATTAGTAAGACCCAAAAGACTTAGCATTTGAGGCAGTGCGCGTAGATTGATTTTTTGCTGTATATTTTGTTTCTATTTTTCCAAAACTGCCTTTATACGGCGAATTCCTGCTGATGAACTCTGTTCTTTGGCAATTTTAAATTTTCCAAGTTCACCCGTGTTATGTGCGTGCGGTCCTCCGCAAATTTCTTTTGAAAAACCGATTGAATACACTTTGACTTTCTCGCCGTATTTTGAAGCGAACACACCGATAGCGCCTTTTTCTTTTGCTTCATCAACCGTCATTTCTTCACAAACTATATCGATATTCTTTGCAATTTCTTCATTCACTCGATTTTCAACCGCCGCAATTTCCGTTGCAGTCAATGGACGCTCAAAATTGAAATCAAAACGCAGTCTTTCAGCGGTTATGTTGCTTCCTTTCTGCATAATTGTTGAATCATTCAATACCTCTCTCAATGCTTGATTGAGAAGATGCGTTGCTGTGTGCAGTTCGGCTGTGGCTTCCGTGCTGTCCGCCAATCCGCCTTTGAACTTTTGCTCAGCACCAGCCTTGGATTTCTCTTGATGTTCCGCAAATGCCTTATGATAGCCTTCCATGTCAACATCAAAACCGTTTTCCTTTGCAAGTTCTGCCGTGATTTCAACAGGAAAACCGAAAGTGTCGTATAGTCTGAACGCGGTCTTTCCAGGGACAGTCTTTGTCGGAATGTGAGTGATAACTTTTTCAAATTCTTTCAAGCCTGACTCCAAAGTCTTTGAAAAGCGTTCCTCTTCCAAAACAAGCTCGCTCAAAATACGCTCGGAATTGTCTCCTATTGATTGATAAACATCTTTATATTTTCCAATAAACAATTTCGCGATTTCGCAAATTGCTCCGTCGCCAAGTTCAAGTTTTCTTGCATAACGCACAGCGCGGCGTATCAATCTGCGCAATACATAGCCTTGGTCAACATTCGATGGCGATATCCCGTTTACATCGCCAATCATAAATGTAGCGGTTCTGATATGGTCGGATATTATGCGCATCGCGATGGTGGTTTCTTCGTCTTGTTTGTATTTTTTGCCAGATAATTCCTCAAGTTTTTCGATTGCGAATGAAAATAAATCCGTCTCGTAAACCGAATTGAAGCCGTTCAAAATGCAAATCGTGCGCTCAAGTCCCATACCCGTGTCAACATTTTTCTTTTCAAGCGGAATGTAGTTGCCCTCTGCATCCTTAAAATATTGCATAAAAACATCGTTCCATATTTCAAGGTACTTGCCGCACGAACACGCGGGTGAGCATTCATCACAGCATTTTTCCTTGCCTGTGTCAATAAACATCTCAGTATCAGGGCCACATGGTCCGGTAACCCCTGCAGGTCCCCACCAGTTGTTTTTCTTTGGAAGAAAGAATATTTTATCTCGCGGAATTCCACACTCGTTCCAAATGCTTGCGCTTTCATCATCACGTGGGCAATCAAGGTCGCCTTCAAACACACTTACTGCGAGCTTTTCAACGGGGATTCCAAGTTCTTTTGTCAACAACTCGTAGCTCCATCTTATCATTTCCTGCTTGAAATAATCGCCCAATGACCAGTTTCCTAACATTTCAAAAAATGTACAATGCGACGCATCCCCTACTTCTTCTATGTCACCTGTGCGTACACAGATTTGAACATCAGTAAGCCTAGTGCCTTGCGGATGCTTTGCTCCCAAAAGATATGGAACAAGCGGATGCATGCCTGCTGTGGTAAACAAAACTGTCGGGTCATTTTCTGGAATAAGCGATGCAGACGGGATTATGCTATGCCCTCTATCCTTAAAAAATGAAAGGTACGCGTTTCTAAGCTCTGACGAATTGAGTTTTTTCATTTTTCCTCTCTTTGCGCTATTGCGCTTTGTATATCAAGATTTTTTCTTAGTATTTTTTGCTTGTACTGAAATACAATCAGCTATTTTTTGCTTGTACTTAATACAATCAGCTATTTTTTGCTTGTACTTAATACAATCAGCTATTTTTTGTTTTATAAACTTATAAATTACTTTTTTGTTATATTTATCTTTGCTTCTTTCTAATCTAATATATCATTTTCGCTTATGGACAAAAATAATTTAAATATCACGAAAAATTCTTTTTTTTACTTTCGGCTTATTCGTTCAGCTTATTCGTTTCAGCTTATTCGTTTCAGTTTGCAAACAAAAAGCGAATTTCTTATAGCTCTTCTTGTTGCTATTCCTATAGCCCTTCTTGCTACTATTTCTTGTTGCATTTCTTGTTGCTATTCCTATAGCCCTTCTTGCTACTATTTCTTGTTGCATTTCTTGTTGCTATTCCTATAGCCCTTCTTGCTACTATTTCTTGTTGCATTTCTTGTTACTATTTCTACAGATTATTTTTTTTGTAAACAATCAAATGTGAAATTTCCGCTTTAGTTCGCCTTTTAGAAGTCCTTTCCCTGCAAATATATTCCAGAATAAAATCACGAGCAGAATTCCTCCGCAACCTGCAGCGCAAGCAATACTTGGCCACAACACGGACTCTTGACTTATTAGAGAATATGTTATAGGAATGAGTCCCGAAAATGCAATGAACAATAGAAAAAATATATACGACCCCGCTCTTTTGAAAACCAACGAAGTCACACCAAGTGTTACACTTCCGAGCAATAAAACAATTGGTATGGCATAGTTTGCCGCCCACTTTATATTTGGGGTCAAATTCTGCAAAAATAGTGTCAACAATGCAACAGCTATTGTTTGAAGAAATAGTTTTGTTGCTGTATGTCTTTTGGATAGGATTGTTCCAGCCACCAAGACATAACCGTAGATAAGGACTCCGACAACGCCCAAACTCCACCACGGCTCTCCCGTCAATAAAATATTGAGGAGCAAACACAAAACGCCAATAGCAAGAAAACAACTCAAATATATCAATGAAAATGTGGCGTTGTTAAGTCGCCTTGTAGATTTTACGTCAGGAAAAATTTGTGAATCATCAAGCGATTTGTGACAAAGCGGACAGTTTCGTGCTGCTCCTTCGATTTCTACTCCACATTCTTTACAATACATTTTGTTCCTCCCTGAAATTTGAGGCAACTTTCACATTTATGCCGAGTTTGACAAGAGCTGTGAAAAAATTACGCTCAACTTCTGTTTCAATAATATCTCTTGTGAAGGAAACAACAAGCTTGTCGCCAACGGCAACAGCACCTGCATTGAGAGGCGCATTTCTTCCAACATTTATTCCTAAAACCATCTTGTCTATCTTCATATTTTGAGGCAAAGCAACTTTGCCTAAGTTTGAAAAAATGATTGTTTGTCTTGATTTCAAGAATATTTTGCCCAATTTAAATGCTAAAAATTTTAATGGCAACGGCATAAGTTTGAAAATTAATGTTTTCTCACTGCGCACAGTAGTGTTCAATTGAGATTGCATACTTTCTTTTTTTGTTCCTATTTTCAACTGTTCATCGCACTCTTTGATATAGTCCTCAAGCGTTTTATCGATTGTTGGAGTGATTGTGAGTCGTGTGAATAACACAAAGTTGCGAAGAGATATATTTCCATACAATCTGCGCAAATCAACAGGTATCATCATAATAATAGGCTTTTGCTTTGACTTGACGCCATAGGTTTTTACAATAGAGACTATAAGCATTGCGCAAAGAAAGGCATTCAAATTCGTGCCGTATTCCTTGGCTTTTGCCTTGACCTGCTCAACCGACATCGTGCCAAAAATCGAACCGTAACCCTGTCCATTGAACAAAGTGCCTGTAAGATTCATTGGTGCTTTGCCCGTGAAACTTTTCAAGTCCATATCTTTTAGTTTAGTTTTTTGGTATTGAGTTTGGAAGCTGTCTTCAACTTCGTTCTCAGTCGGTTCATCGAGCAAACTCATAACATTATCGTTTCCAATCTCTTGTCCGCCCAATGTAAAATAACGATGCAACAAGGCTTTTAGAAACTGCATGCCTCCGCCCGCATCTGAGATTGCGTGAAACATTTCTAGATTTATTTTTCTTGAAAAATAGCTGACTCTAAACCAGTAATAATTTGTTTGAGCAACATCAATCGGTTTGAGCATAATTCCGTCGTCGGTGAAAACTTTGACAGGACGGTTGTTTTCTTCAAAATAATACCAGAACAGACCGCTGCGGAGTTCGACGGCAAACGATGGAAATCTGGGCATTATATCATTTAACGCTTGCTTAAGCTGACCCTCATTGACTTCTTCTAAAAGAAGAACGGAGATACGAAACAAGCTTTGCGAATTCTTGGTGATTAGCATTGGATACAACTTTGCAGCATTGTCAAGTTTGTACCATTTCAAGACTTTTTTCATAGACTTTATTATAGTTATATATTGTGAGATAAGTCAAGCACGCGCGCGTAAATAAAATGTTTTGACCTACTTAATTATTGACTAAAAAACATATAATTTTCATATTTTTTTCAGTTTTTTGAAAAATTTCTTTTTTCCTTCACATTGATGAGTAGCTCATATCGGTTATATTTTGATGCTTTTTTTCATAGACTGTGACAAAAAGTTCTGTTTCTCGAGGAGCATATGGCAATAGAAGAAAAAAGCATACAACGTAGTCACAGCCTGAGGCTTGACTCAAACAAAGCGCTAAGTATGAGTGGCGTAAAAAATGTTCCAACGTTCAACGATAAACAAATTGTTGTTGAGCTTGGAAATCAAAACTTGCTGGTTGGCGGAGACAATCTGAATATATCTTCACTTGACCTTGAAGGCGGAACTATGTCGGCAAACGGGCATATCACTTCTTTGCGCTATGTTTCTCCTCACGATGCTAAATCTTTTTTTAGCAAGGTATTCAAGTGATTATTGGCGCATCGGCAATCGCACAAATTATACAAGCTATCTCTTGCGTTGCCATTGGATTTCTCGGTGGCGCAATTTGGCTGATGATCGAGCAATTGCCTATGGTGAAAGTTTTGCGCGCTATTGCGGACGCAGTTTTATGCCTTGCCATAACATGTGCTTTTTTGTTTGTCATACAAAATCTCAATAAAGGCGAAATACTGATTTTTCATCCTCTATCAGTTCTCGCCGGTTTTTTCTTTGCCTGGAAACTGTTTCCTCGCCTTGTTCCAAAATTTGCGTCTCCACAGACTCCCAAAGTTTTTGTTTCAAAAAGAACGCAAAAGAGATTGCAAAACCCCGATGCAGAAATTGAAGACTTCCTCTTTGTTGCCGCTCTGAAAAGAACTTACCATAAATTTTCAAAAGCACTTGGTTTAACAAAAAAGAAGCTTATCGCTTCATATGCAAAAGTTCCTGCACTTCTAAAAACTAGATTGGTTGCACGGAATGGAAAAAAACCAAAAAAATCATTGCTTCCAAAAAAGGAAAATGCAGCAGAACAATTTATTCTTGCCTCTTTCAAAAAAAACGCAATAAAAAAGCCCTCAAATTGAGGGCTTTTTGTTTTGTTTAACTTACGTATGTTCGTTTTAAAAGGATTTTGAAATTGAAATTCAACTTTTTGTCTGTTCTAATTTTTTGAATTTAGCCTGCAAAGAATGCATTGTAAACATCTTCGTCAACTGTTATCTCTCCGCTATGTCCTTCGAGTTTATCATTCATAAACTGATTGACAAGAATTGAATAAATCTCGCTCTTTCTGCCTTCGAGAATACTATCATATAGAGTATCGTAGATTGTCACATTGTCTTCGTCATCTTTTGCAACTGTAACAACATAATCAAGTGGAAGTATTCCGTTTTCCATTGTTGCAGTTCCGCCAGACTGTGTATAGAAGTTCGTATCATAAGGCACTTCTGATACAACAATAATAAATATACCTGCATACGCTGTGCTAACATCTGAGGTCTTCTCGTCTATGCAATTGTCTCCAACAACATAAAAGCCATCAACTGTTCCGTTTGTTGAGTACGAACCGGTGCCAAGCGCTATTAGGCTTCTTGCCTGCGTTTCATATTCATTGATATATCCCGATTCACCTTCGGCTGAAATCAAATAACCGAGTCCGCCGTTGTTTGAATCAGTACTTGTTCCGCCACTGTCATCACCCACAAGATACAACCAAGCCTCTGTGACCTTGCGTATCCAATAAATGCTTTCAGTATATGAGATTGCATTTTCTGCATCTGATGTTGCTGCAACCACTGCGTCCAAGGTTGCTTTGATTTGATTTACAACACCGATTTTTTCGTCTGTTGTGAATGCCGGCCATTCCGTTTTGAGATATGCCATTGTTGCGCACTCTGTCACATTGTATGCAACATGCCATCCTTCATCAGCGCTATATTCAAATGAAATCATATGATTGTAATCTTCTGTTAGATTTTCATCCGGAGTTGAATTGCAAGCATGATTTGGGCAGGTCATCGGGTCACAGGTACTGTCTTCGTCACAAGTGTGTTCATCACAAGTTGCTTCTGTATCATAATCAGGATTTGAAACCAAAATATTCATATTTTGAGCCATATTGTCGCGCAGTGCTTTTATTTGCTCAGTTGTAGCTGTTCCGTTTGCAATTGCACTCGTAAGTGTCGCCAAATTTTCATCGCTGAAACGGAGCAATATATTGTTTGTAAATCCGTATGTTGTGCTTGAATATGGATGATAGTAAGTTGAAGAAAGCGAGTCTTTAAGAGCAGTTTCGTAGTTTGTGTCCGACATCGCAAAACTTTCTTCATTTTGAGCAATAACGCGTTCATATTCGGCTTGAACTTTTTCTGCATATCCAGTTTCGGTCAAAGCTTCCGCATAGACATCTCTTTCAAATTTTTCCAGCAGCACAGTTTTTAATTGTGATTCAAGATAATAATCATAATCACGATAAGTGCTTGCTAAATTTTTCTTGAGTTGCGCTATAGCATCTGAAAGATAATTCCAGTAGTTTTCATCTTCAAAAGTGAGATATTCGTTGCTTCTCGATTGATATTCGCTTGAGAAGAAATATGGCGGTTGAACTGCAACTGGAGCGAGCGGGTCAAATTCCTCTTCTTCCACTTCCTCTTCTGCGACAAGAAGCGCACGAGGTTCGGTGTATTCATACCAAACTGCTTTCAATGTTGTTTTTACAGAAATCGTGTCAGTGGAAAAATCAAACCATTCTCCGTCTTTATCTCCGCCAAAATATTCCCATCCGCCAAATGTATATCCATCTTTAGTTGGGTCAGTAGGTTTTGCAACTCTCTTGCCTTCACCTACATTCAATGTTGTGATGGCTGTGCCACCGTCGCTATCAAATATAACTTTGTATGTTACATCATCATCAGATGAATCTTCAACAACATCTGCTGGAGTGGTTGTGCTAGCGGCGTTTTTCTCATCTTCTGCAATAAGCTCTGCAATCAGTTTGTCAAGCGCTTCTTTCAAGTCATCGTTTGTTGATTTGATTGCTTTTTCAACTTCTGCAGCTGTCAATAATTCGCGAACAGTGCAATTCTCCGGAAGCTTTGAAATTTCAAGTCCGTCAACATTGTTTGTGATAACATACGCCTTTGCAAACAAGGTCATAAGCTCTCTTTGTGCAAGTGAGTTAATGATATATGTTCCGGCTTGCGAATAAGTCAAACCGTAATACTGCACATAGTAGTAGGCATTATTGTTGAATGAAAGAGCAAATTCGCCCTTCATTATTTTGCCCGACTGAGTAGATGTTTGTCCATTTACTGTGGAAGTGTATTGAACGGTGGCAATGGCTTGTTGAAAGTCACGCTGGTCATTCTTTTTGAATATTTCATCGCAACCTACAAAGCAGACTGCCATAATACACACAACCAACATTAGCGCAATAATCTTTTTCTTCATCTATAGTTTCTCCATTTCAAGTCTAATGCAAATTTTTGATTTTCGTCTAAAAGAAATCCGCACGACTATTTAGTTATAAATTATTATACAACAGTAAAAACAATTATACACAACTGCACGCGTGTATGCAAGAGTTTTCGACATTTTTAATTGTGAAAAATTGGTGAAAGCCACAATTATGCAACCTGTTTTTGCTATATTGTGGCTGTTTTTTTATGATGCCACAAGATATGTTGCATTCGTAATTTTACTTTGAAACAACCTCTGAGAAGAAATGCACCAAAATATCTATTTTTTCTTCCGGAGTCAAGCCTTCAGACTTGAAAACAAGTGACGGAGGAATGGTTGAAGTCAACAAAACTTCTTTCGGATGCTCGGAAATAACGCCCAAAAGCTCAGGGTTTGCAAAAACTGAATCGGTGTGGAAATTGACTCCGACTCCACGCTTGTTGACAATGATACTCTTGACATCAAGCCCTCTCGCAAGATTTTTGATGAGAGCTACTCCCATAAGATTTCGGAGCGGAGCATCGACATCGCCATACACCTCTGTCAATTCTGCCACCAAAGCATCTCTATCCGCAATCGATGTTATCGCTGAAATGCGTTTGTAAATGCGCAACTTATCGCGTGCGCTGACATAATCGTTGCGTATATAAGTCGAAGCGTCGACTTTAAAATCTATTTCCTGCTCATTCGATGTTTTTCCGGTGCGAAGCTCCTCAACCGTGCGGTTTAGAAGTTCGATATACATTTCGTAGCCCACACGCTCAATGTGACCGTGCTGTTCCGCGCCGAGCAAAGTACCTGCTCCGCGAATGGAAAGGTCAGCAATAGAAATTTTGAATCCGCTTCCTATTTCCGTGTTTTCCATAAGCGCTGTCAAACGCTTTTGCGCGGTCGAATTCATTGAGTCTGTGCGAGGAACTGTGAAATATGCGTGCGCCAAAACTCCGCGCCTCCCAACTCGCCCGCGCAACTGGTATAATTGACTTAATCCAAAATGTGCAGAATCAACAACAATAAGCGTGTTGGCATCAGGCAAATCAATTCCGTTTTCGATTATTGTCGTGGCAACCAAAACATCATATTGTTTATCATAGAATTTTGACATCCTGTTTTCAAGTTCAGTCGGAGACATCTGTCCGTGAGCGTAAATAACTTTTATACCATCAGGCAACTTGCTTTCGAGCTGTTGCTTGAAAGTTCCTATATGCTCAACGCAATTATACAAAATAAGCACTTGTCCGCCTCTTGAAACTTCTCTGGTTATCGCATCGAATATTAGTGCATCACTGTATTCCACGACATAAGTTTGCACAGGCAATCGACCTTTCGGCGCGGTTTAAAGCAAACTGATATCTCTAACCCACGAAAGCGTCATATTTAGCGTGCGCGGTATTGGAGTTGCCGACAAAGTGAGCACATTTATGGTCGGGTATTTCTCTTTGAGCCTTTCTTTGTGTTCAACACCAAAGCGCTGTTCCTCATCCAAGACCAAAAGTCCCAAATCCGCAAACTGCACATCCTTTGACAAAATTCTGTGCGTTGCCACAACCACGGACAATGTTCCGTCGGCAAGCATACTTAATGTTTCTGAATTTTCAGCAGGAGTTTGCATACGCGACATACATCTGCACTCAATACCGAACGGCTTCAACCTTTCGCTCAAAAGTTCAAAATGCTGTTTGCACAAAATTGTTGTCGGAGCAAGAAGCACAGCTTGCTTGCTTTCCAAAACCGTTTTGAACATTATGCGGAATGCAACTTCTGTTTTGCCGAATCCAACATCTCCGCACAAAAGTCGGTCAACTACCTTTCCGCTTTCCATTTCACTCTTTATTGTGTTTATTGCAGTAAGCTGGTCAACTGTCTCGTCATACGGAAAGGCATCTTCGAATTCTTTTTGCCATTCAGTGTCCGAAACATATGTGAAACCTTTGATTTTTTCGCGTTCGGCATAAAGTTGCAAAAGATTGATAGCAAGCTTGCGAAGGGATTTTTTGACCTTTTCCTTTTCTCGCAAAAAGTCCTTTCCGCCAAGTCGATTGAGAGGAGGATTTTCTTCTCCGATAAACTTGTGGAGCGAATCCATTTGGTCAATAGCGACATAAAGAATGTCATTATTTTGATATCTCAAAACTATAAATTCTTTTTCAAAATCACCGATTTTCATTCGGGTTGTGCCTGCGCAAATTCCCACACCATGCACCGAATGTACTACGTAATCACCCTCTTTTAAGTCTATAAAGGTGCTTTTCGGTGAAATTCTGCCAACGTCGTGCCTTTTGCCAATAAGCTCATTCGCACCCACAACCAATACTTTTCGCTCGGGATACAAAAACCCTGTTTCCACTCCAAGCGCCGTAACCAAAACCTTCGAAAACTCTGGTTCGCCTTCAAGTGTTATTGCTGCATAATTCTCTCTCAGACTTTCAAAAACTGATTGCGCAGCCTCTTTTGTACGCGCGCAAAGCACCACTTTGAAGCCGTTTAACAAGTACACCCTTATGTCAGCAACAAGCGCTGTTGTGTCAAGATAGTATTTCGTCACAGGTCGGCAGTCGGGCGTGAATACAGCAGTGGGCTTGAACAATGGATTTGTTGTGCTCATCGACGATAAGCTCATAAGTCGAAAATCTTCAAGACTTTGCAAAATGCTGTCCATAAAAAAGATTGCGTTTTTGTGTTCGGGAGCAATTTCGCCGGCACTCAGCAATGACTGCACGCGACTTTCGTGTTCCTTTTGGCACAGTTCCAACTTTTCACGTACTACTTTTGGCTCATCAATAACTATTATTCCACCACTTGTCAAATACTCAAAAACCGAGGACTGCGCACATTTCAAAAACGGTCTCAACCACACTAACTCGGCAGGACACGCACCTACTGAAGCTCTCGAAGTCAGCTCTGACAATACACTTTGTGCTTGCGGTGAAATTCCCTCGCTACTTCCTTTTCCCGCAATTTCTCTAAGACTTTTTTCGTCAACCAAAATATCGCTTGCAGGCGGAATAGTCAGTTCACCAAATTCACGATTTGAAGTCATAGTGTTGAGCTCAAACTGTTTTATGCTTTCTACTAAATCATCAAAAAAGTTTATGCGGATAGGGTGTTGTCTTCCCATTGGATACACATCAAAAATGTCACCTCGAAGTGCAAATTCACCCTCCTCAGAAACCGTGTCTACTCTTGTGTAGCCAGCGCGCGAAAGTTTGTCTGCCAAGTCTTGAGGGGCAATTTCTGTGTCAAGTGACAAGCGGACTTGAAGTTCTGAAAACAAATTTGGTGAAGCATATTTTTGGAGCAATCCCTCAGCAGTCACAACCACAATTTCAGCCGTGCCGTCAACAAGCTTGCTTAATGCGTTTATTCTGTCCGACAATGAAGCTTTGGAAATACTTTTTATATTCAAAAGAGTATCATCGCGCTCCGACAAATAGACAGCGCTGTTTTCTTTCATCCCATTGAGCTTTTCAACAGCATTTCTTGCAGCGAGTCTGTCTGCAACGACAAAAAGCCTCGTTCCAGTTAAGGCAGAGGTAAGATGTTGTTTTGCACCGTCTGTAAGTTTTAATATGGAAATTGCAGGCAAATGCCTGTAAAGGTAAGATTTTGGTGCATTTATGGCGTTTTCTATGTTAGAGAACACGCCACCTATGTTTTGTAATTTCAAAAAGTCAAGTTTCATCAGTCGTTTAAGTGCAACTTTATTTTGTCAATATCTGCGCCCTTCAAATAGTCAAGGAGTGCTTTTGCTGCAGTTCGTATGGATTTTTGAAGCAGAGGTTTGTCTTCGTATTCAATTTTTGAAAGTACTTTGTCTTTTATATTGATGCTGCGGTCTTCAAGTTCCGGACACTTCATACCCACTTTTATTCGCTTAAAGTTCTGCGAATTCAGCTCGCTCACAATATTTTTCATACCATTGTGTGTGCCACCGCTACCCTCCGTTTTTATGCGAAGTTTTCCAAGCGGTATATCCGCGTCATCAAAGGCAACAAAAATATCTTCTGGATAAGCGCTATACTTTCTTGCAAGTTGTTTTACACTTTCGCCCGACAAATTCATAAAAGTTTGCGGTTTTGCAAGCACGACCAATTCGCCCCCTATTGAAGTTGTTGCGGTGAGCGCCTGACATTCTTTGTTTTTGATTTTGACTTTTAGCAAATCCGCGAGTTCGTCTACAACCATAAAGCCTAGATTGTGATAGGTTCCTCGATACTTTATTGTGGGATTGCCAAGCCCGATAATGAGTTTCATTGCTGTCTTCCTTTGTTTTTATGTCTTTGTAATACTGCTCTTGAGGAGCTATTTTTTCATTTTGTTCAGCGGTATCTTTGCTGTCCCGCTCTTGTGAAGCTGCTTTTTCATAATCATTTAGACCTAGAGGTACAACTGTTTCAGTTTCGTTCTGCTCTTGATGTTCTTTAATAAATTCCCCACACAAAGTCTTTTCTTCGTCATTTTGAACTTGATGTACAATCATAGCTTCTGCTTGAGAAACTGTTGTTTCCTCTTTATTCTGTTCATTGCGTGCGACGTCTTTTGCGCTATTCTGCTCTTTCAAAGCGTTCATTTCATTTTGCTCAATAATAACCTTGCTGTCTTTTTTGTATGGTTTTTCTCTTATTTCCTGCCGCACTCGTCCGATACAAAACACATCACTATCCACGCTTTTTGTGAGTGTTGTGCCCGCTGCAACAAATGCTCTGTCCCCAACTTCAATAGGTGCAATCAAATTTGTGTTTGCGCCGATGAAACAATCCTCGCCAACTTTTGTATGATGTTTAAGCTTGCCGTCATAGTTGCAAAACACAGTTCCGCAACCCAGATTTGTTCTCGCTCCCACCTCAGCATCGCCTATATAAGTCAAATGAGCGACTTTTGCGCCCTCGCCAAGCGTTGATGCTTTGACTTCGACAAAGTCTCCTACACGCGCGCGTGCGAGGATTTTGGCACCTCTGAGTCTTGCATATGGTCCAACTGTTGCACTCTCTCCGACATAACTGTCGGTAAGGTATGAATGAATCACACTAGCATTTGCTTCAATCTCACAATCACAAAGTTCGCTTGCAGAAATTTCCGCGCCTGAGTGTATTGCGCTTTTGCCACAAATTCGGGTGAAAGGCAAAATTTTTGCTTTCGGCTCAATAATAACAGTGTCATCAATGTGAACGCTTTTTTCGTCCGCAATTTCAACTTCTGCGGTAATATGCCTGCGCACAATTTGCTGCCTCAAATTATTATACACCAATTCATAAGCTTTTGTATCCCCTATCGACAAAAAACTATCATCATTGACACTAAAACCTTGCGGACTGACTTCATGACCACGCTTCACGATATAGCCTTCCCCTGTTCTGATGAAAGGAATGTTTCTTCGCCACATTGTGTCGACAGCTCGGCGCACTGCATTTTTTGAAAGCAGAGCCATATCAAGATAGAAAACGCAAAAATATTGAAAATCGCCCTCTACATCAAATGTTGGGCTTTCGTTTTCAATCAGGATTTGGTGCGGAAGATTTTGAAATTCCTGCAACACAAAATCACTTGCCTTGCGTCCCAACACCATTTTGCTGTCATTTTCACTCTTTAGAAAATATATAAAAAAATCACGCATACCATAAATTATGCGCGACTCTCAAATTCCATACAAAAATCAAAATATTGTTTTCTATTTATATTGAATTTCAATGATAAATGAATTAAAATGCTTTAGAAAACTTTATATTCCTTGGATGTCAAGAACTTAATCTTGATTTATATTTTGATTCTATTTTTATTGTTATTCTGTTTTTAATGTTATTAGATTTCCAGAGTAATTTAATTTTTGATTATATTTTGTTCTAGTATTATTCAATTTCTAAATTTAACGATTTAATATTCCTTGCACTATAAAATCAATTTTTCCGTTTTGCCTTGAAAAAGTCGGAAAGCAGTTTTGAACACTCATCTTGAAGAACTCCGCCTTCGTACTCAATTTTGTGATTAGACTTTTGCTCCAAAACATTCGTGACCGAACCGACTGCTCCGGTTTTTTCATCATATGCTCCAAAATACAATTTTTCTATTCTCGAAAGCACCATAGCTCCGGCACACATTGTGCAAGGCTCTAGCGTCACGAAAAGTTCGCAATCTTCAAGCCACCAGTTGCCAACCGCTTTGCTTGCATTCTCAAGCGCAATGATTTCCGCGTGACGGGTAGCGCAGTTTTGAGTTTCTTTTTGATTGAACGCTTTTGCAATAATTTCGCCATTTTTCACAACAATCGCACCAACAGGAACCTCATCATTCTCCGCTGCTTCTTTTGCCAATTCAATGGCGATTTTCATGTATTTCTCTGCCGTAGTCATTTGCAACCTCTATAGCCAAATTTCCCATATTTTTATGTTTATCTATCAATTTTGGAAGATAAACCATAGAAATCGGATGTTTCCAGTTGTCATCGCCACATTCTATGGTCAAACCGACTCCCAAATTGTTTTGCACAAACCAGTCCTTGAAACCTCCTGCCGAGTCCTCACTTGTCAATACTTCATAGCCTAGTTCCCGACCAAATTTGTCCGCATAGAATTTGTCACTATTGTCTCCATCAAATCCATAATATATGACTTCACCTTTTGTATGATATGCGAGTGCAACTGTCGATAATTTTGAAAAATCAGCGATTGCGCGGGTTTCGCTTTCGGAAAAGGGATATTGCCCGATATAGTTTGCAGATGATGGCTCAATAACATTCTGAGCTCCGCTTCCCCATTTTGCATCAAAATTTACGTTGAGGTCAACTGCATTTGCGTTGGCTTTCCAAAGCGAAAAATCTGAATTTCCGTTCACACGCAAAAGCGATTTTCTTTTTTGCAAAGGCATTGAGTTCACTCCGCGCTGGCAAAGTTCGACTCCATCAGGGTTGACCATTGGCACAAAAGCAATATCAGTCACTGAGTTGATTTTCAAATCCGAGTTTTTCTGTTTCCCGAAGATTTTTGCAAGTTCAACAAGCAACGGCACAGTAATCCATTCTCTTGCGTGGATTGCACCAAACAATAAGATTCGCGGAGTTTTCCCGAACTGCACCGCAAGTATCTCGCGACCTAGTTCGCTTTTCCCTATCGAAAACACTCTGCCAAAGTTTGAGAGCAACTCCATATCTCTTTGCAAATCTGAATATAAATACATAACATATTTTATTCAAAATTAGTTTGTTGGGTCACAAACAAATTTTGATATAGCATCATATTTGTTGAATAAGGCAAGTTTATAGCTTGGAGCCAAATAATTAGTTTGATTTTCTTATTCAAAAATGATGTTTAAAAGTCAATTTATCTTGTTTCTAAAATAATAAACAAAAGTTTAATTCATCTATTTCAACAATAATATTTGAAGTTCGATTTATTTGCTCCAACGAAATATTAGAAAATTTGTTTGTGCAAAAATTAGAATTTATTGGTTTGGGCAGACAAAAATCACTTATGATACGGAAGTCCCGCATTGATTGAAAGCGCGCGGTATATTTGTTCAAGAGCCATAACTCTGAAAAGCTGATGCGGAAATGTCAATTTGCTAAATGATAAAGTAAAATCCGCTTTCGCCTTTATTTCATCACCGAGTCCGTTTGAACCCCCAATCACAAATGAAAATTCGCTTGCACCTTTTGACATTTGTTTGTCCAGAAATTCCGCTAATCCCTCACTTGAAAGATG
Source organism: Clostridia bacterium (assembly GCA_028710495.1). Taxonomy (GTDB): domain Bacteria; phylum Bacillota; class Clostridia; order Christensenellales; family CAG-917; genus STD2-102. The sequence goes on along the minus strand of JAQUST010000005.1, from coordinate 52,401 downwards.
TGCGCCGCCGCTGTCCAATGCTATCACAAACCCCTTGCATGCATTTTGCAGCCTATTGCTTTCTTCCAAAATCTGCTCAGTTACACTTTTAGCTGGCGGAGCTTCTGCGACTTCGATTATATTTAAGTTGCAAAATCTTGTAATGCGTTTTTGATATTCGCTTATGGCATCAACAAAAAACTTATCTTTGATTTTCCCTACAGCAACAAGATTTATCTTCATCTTAGCATCCCCCATACAAATGAGAGAACTGCACACGCAACACCAACGCCTATTGTCGCCCACACCCAAACTTGTTTGCGGTGGCGGTCAGGTTTATCAAAATCCTTGCTGAAATCATCGGGCAAAGTCGTTTCATTGATAGGATACATTTTGCCTGTTTCGGTTTTTTCTTCACTTGTTAAATCATTTTCATTGTTTAAGTCCGAGTCAGAAGCTGAACTTGAAAGCGCATCCGAAACAATCGAATTGTTTATTGACTGCACCAAATTATCACTTGCGTTTATTTCCATATTTAAATTTGCGTCATCACTTTCTACGACTTTTTGAGTGACTATACTTTCATCGACAACAAATATATCTCCATCTGCCACAGCTCGTTTCAAACGTATGTCGGTCTGCTCTTTTATGAAGTCATTCCTCATACGGTAAAATAGCAATATCAGCAAACTAATTGCCAAAATAACGCTGAACATAAACACGGCAAAGCCCGCCGCTGAAGACATAAGCCAATCATATATTCTGTCGACATAGGCATACAAACCGCCTTGTTGAGATGAATAGTCCGACAAAACTGCGCCTGCATTGTTGATAAAATGAGCAAACATACTTGGGAAAATACTGCCGGTGTAGTAACACAGCAAGCCCATAATTATACCGTCATAAAACGTGTAGCCAGTCTGCCTGATGTTTTGATGCATAAGCGAAAAGAACAGCGCAGAAATCAAAACCAACTTCCAGCCGTTTTTCAAATTGTTGCTTCTGAACCCAGCAAAAATCAAACCGCGGTGCGTGAACTCCTCGAATATCGCCGGCAAAACTCCAACCATAAGCAGTTGCATAAACAATACGCCGATGTTCGCATATTCTGTTCGCGATGATGTTTGAACAAACCCCAAAGCACTCAAAACCGATTGCCACATCCACGAAATGAATGTCGCTGTGAACATCATAAGAAATGTTATCGCAATAATTCTAAGCCAGTTGCGTCCGCTTACTTTTTTAGTAAATCCAAATCTCCACGCCATAGACTTTAGCGGAGGAAGTGTGCGATCCGAAAAACTGAACTGAGATAAACTGTACATCACAAAAGGCACTATTCCAAAAATCACTATTTGCACTGAAATGGTGAACAAATAATCGCTGTTAATAGGCACATATGAAGACAAGCCTAGTGAAAACGAAATCCTGAGCACAAGGGTCAGCATAACGACAATGAAATATATCATTGAAACTGTCCAGTTGCGTTTTGTTACTCTCATAAGAACCCCCTGATAAGTGCTACAATCCACCAAAACACAACAAACCCGAGCGCGAACCATATAGACATACTTTCTTTATTCTGCAATGAAGTATAACTTGTTTCGTCCTCGAGCGCCAATGACACGGATTTCCATCCGCGCTTTGAAAACAAGCTTTTGAAAAATCTGAAGTATCTTGAGAATATATTCGGTTTTCTGTTTGCCCCAATCTGTGCTGCGCTTTCATCCGTTGTGTAAAGCGAAAAACCCTCGTATGAAGTTTGCGACCAAACTCCTTTTGAGCCTTTTCCATTCTTTCCACCTGAAGCATCGTTAAAAAGAAATAGCAGAAATATAAGAACTACTGCTCCAATTATTATACAACACACCCACAACAGATAGTTGTACGCTCCCAAATCGAGGTTGTTTAATGCAGGTACATATGCAGTTATCGTCAAGCTGATGAAGTTGTTCAAAAAATGCAGTATTATTGGCGCAATAAGAGAGCGCGACATCATACAGGTCACGCAAAGCACAATACCGAAAAAGAATTGATGCACTGTCTGAATAGCATTTGCGTGCATTAGCGAAAAAATAAGCGAGCAAATCAAAACCGCAAACAACGGAGTTCGCGACTTAAGCCCCGAAAGCAATGCACCACGCATAAGAAGTTCCTCTCCGAATGCAGGAAACAGAGCTATCACTAGAATGCTGAAAAGATATACGCCTATATTTGAAGAAAGCGGAGCGCTAACACCTCCACTCCATCCAATGGCAAAAAGAAAATTTGCAAAAATTTGAGACAATGGCAGAAATGCTACTATTGTGAAAATCGCAATAAATGGCAAAAGGATTATTTGCTTAATGTTGAGCTTTCCACTCAGACGGGTTGTCTGCAAAAAATCATTTTTCTTTACTTTCAAAAAAATGACAACAACGGAAATAATCGCCACTTGATTGACAATATAATACACCCAGTTTGATACAAGCATTCCGCCAAAAACTGTATTATTGTTTGTGAGGGCGAGCGAAAAAATGGTTTGCAAAAGTGTCATTGCGAGCATTGCGAATATAAAACAGCTTCCACTTTCAAATATAGTCAAATTCTTTTTCATTTTTCCACCGCGGTCGATTGTTGTTTATTTTGTTCTTTTCAAATTTATTCTTAGTTTTGTTTGTTCTTTTCAAGTTTTTTTAGTTTTGTTTCTTTGTTTTGTTTGAAAAAAGTTTCTATTTTGATTGAAAAGTCCGTTTAAGAAATAAAGTTGACCTCGTTTTTACTTTTTTGATTTTCATTTTTTATATCGATATGTATGCTTAACACCGCTTTATTTCAAAGCACGATGTGGACTGATGTTGCGTTGCAACTTCAATAATAACATCCTTACCTGCTTTTGCGCCCGCGTTGTTGATGCCACTTGCAACTGCCGAGTAGGCAAGCTCTGCCAAATTATTTTCTTGACTTAAGTGTCCCAAAATTACTCGTTCCAACTTTTGCGACAAAATATTCGCCACAACTCTAGCCGAGTTTTCGTTTGAAAGGTGACCGTTGTCTCCCAAAATCCTGCGTTTCAACACCTCTGCATAACACCCGTTTTTGAGCATATCGACATCGTGATTTGCCTCAAGCAAAAGTATATTGCTCCCTGACAAATTCTTGACAATTCCCTGAGTAATATGCCCGATATCTGTGGCAACACAAATTTTTTGTCCATTATTATAAAAAGAATAGCCTAACGGATAAGCAGCATCGTGTGGCAAGCGAAACGGAACAACAAATATATCTCCCACTTCAAAACCTAATTCGTATGTAGGAACATCTGCGAGATTTTCCAGCTTTATTTTGCGCTTTTCTTCAATCGCCTTTGCCGTGAGCTCGTGCGCATATACTGTGGTGTGGTCTTTTAGCAAATTGAGTCCGCACACATGGTCAGAGTGTTCGTGAGTTATGACAACTCCGTTCAGGTCTTCAACTTTCAAATCAAGGGTGGCTAAAGATTTCTTCAAGCGCGAAAAAGAAATGCCCGCATCAACCAATATATTGGTGCGACCATTGCTCACGAGGCTGCAATTTCCTCTGCTTCCGCTTGAAAATGAACAAATTCTTAATGACATATGCATCCGTTTTTCGCTATGTAAACTTCAAAGCGTCTATTATTACTTACTTTTGTATCTGTTTTCAATAAAGCCATATCCAGCTCCGTTTTTCGCAATACGAACTTTAATAGCATCTATTGTTACTTACTTTTGTATTTAATTTCAACAGAGCTATTTTTGCTCCATTTTTCAGAGCTATTTTTGCTCCATTTTTCAGAGCCATTTTTTGCTCCATTTTTCAGAGCCATTTTTTGCTCCGTTTTTTAGAGCCATTTTTTGCTCCGTTTTTCGCAATGTAAACTCGAACGATTTGAAAAAATATTTAACGGGCGCTCATTTGAGCGCCCGGATTTTTTATTTTTAGATAACCCCGCTTACTCTTTGATTTATATTTCCGTTCTGCGGAATTTTCTTTCCGACTGCAAATGCAATAGCAATTATTGCTTGCAAAAGTCCTATTGCCGCAGGAATAATATATACGATTTTGTTTACTGCAAGAAGCCCGAATGTTGGAACAAAAGCATAAATCACTATGCCTATCGAAAGCAAAGCAGGGAACAATGAAAGCACCAGCGTGCCAATTTTGCTATATTTGCCCGCAAAAAGTGTGACCAACGATAATATAACACAAATAGCAACAAAACCAAATGCAACCGTCAACATAAGATAAGGAATTTCACCCGTCAAAATAAACTGCACTCCGCCGATATAACTTAGTGTTTTCCCAATTACATTCAAATCTGACAAAATCAAGGACGGAATGAGGTCAGCTTTGAAGTACGCAATCAAAAATGGTACAAGAAACAATAGTGATAATATCAATATAAGTGCGCTTCTGCCTCTGTTTGCACTTGCGCTTGCGGGAACTGCATTCGACTTTTGTCCATAATATTGCGGAGTAAATACTTCCTCATTATTTGTTGATTGAGGTGCGGTTGGAGTCGTAGCGGGATTGATAGCTTGACCGTTATTGTCATATTGCAAAAGTTTTTGGTTTTGCGCGGCATATGGAACAATCGCTATGGGAACAACGATAGGTTGGAGTTGAATTATCGGTGAAGGCGGAGTTATAGGAACAGCGCCACCGCCTATTGGTTTTAGTACGGACATCTTTACTTCTGCATCTGCAAGTTGATTTGGTTCGCTTGCGTTTGCAACTGATTCTTGTGTTTCGCTTTCAGTATATAAACCTTCGCTTGCTACAGAAAGTTCTTCAGCCTGTGATTCATATATAGGTTGATAATTTTCTTCTTCGTAGTTGTATTCTATTTCATTATTTTTCAATTTTGCCATAAATGCTCCTTAAAAGACGGTTGGAACTTCATACTTTATCACTTTCATCCAATTTTATCAAGCTTATCTTCTGTATCCCATATCGTACATCGGTTTTTTGGGAACAAAAATTGCGCAAATACAAGCGGCAACAACGTTTACCAAAGCAACCGCCAAAATAACGAAAGTCTGTGAATATTTCCATCCAAAAACGACTTCCTGCACAAAATCAATTTTTGGCAAGCCAATGGCGTCAACACCAATAAGTTGTAGTAAAACAACAGTTGCACAAAACCCGATTGTCAATAGTGAATTTACAATATATTTTCGACCTTTCACTCCGCCAAAAATTCCAACAAATGCCTTGACAATATTGAAAACTACAAACAGAAGTCCTATAGCAATCAAAAGACTTGGCATCGTGGATCTCCAAATACTCGCCATAGCTGCAGTATTGGAGAAAAATGTTATTGTATTTTGAATGGCGTTCAAACTTCCCTGCAAATTCAATCCAGGCATAAAGGCATACAAATTGACCATACTGCCCGCAATTGAATCCAACGAAAATATGAACGGCAAAAGTACAATAACGCTCGCGATAAGCATTACAATACCGGCAATCAGATTTTTTATGCGTTTCGACTTTTTTTCAGTATTGATAATAATTGGCTTGCCTTTTGCATCAACACCGCTCACAACAATCGGCCCATCAGGAGTCATTGTCGCCGTCGGCATGCCTGGCGAGCCCATTGCTCCGACTGTATTGACAGTTGCATTGATTGTCATTGGCTGAACAATAGGTGCAAGCTGAATATTTATCTCAGGGCGCTCGATTGGACAGGGCTTGTTTATCGGAAGCTCAGTGTAGCAAAGATTTTCGTTGCTTACATTTTCATCTTCAAAGCTCATTTTTGCCCCCCGTTTTTGTTTGTTATCTCATTGCCCTCTGCATACTGCAAAATAGGCTGATCTTGAGTGACATACGGCACAAAAGCAACTGGTTGTACAATCGGAGGCATTTGGTACGGTTCACCGGGTTTGCAACCTTGAAAACTAGGCGCGACTTGGAACTGCCCTCCTTGCGTTTGATAAGCAGGATTGTATGGAGCGGTCACAAAGTTTTGCGAATATCGTGGCGCTTCTTGAGGAGCATTGGGTTGTTGCAGATAAGTGGGCATAGAATTTTGCATTGCTACTTTTTCTGCATTTTGGTTTTCTCCCTTATGCTTTTCAAAAGCGTGCGGTTTTGTTTCGTCAGTAATATCTTTGAAACTTAATCTGTACACATCGCTAATGTCTATCTCATCAATTGGCGTAACCATTTTTTTGTTCGTTATTCCGAAGTTTGAAACTCTGACAATTTTCCCTTTTTGCGCAAGCTTTTGAGAACGCACTTTGTTTCTTCCGCAAGCATAACATTCTTTTGAGGCAAGACTGTTTTCTGCTCCACAAACCGGGCAGATAAATACTGCTTCTTCTTTTTCCTTGTCAGAAAGTTCACTAAACGGGGCGGACAAGAAACGCGAATAGCTTTTTACTCCATTGACAAGTTTTTTTAGTTTTATAGTGTCGGGAGAATCTGATTCTTCAATCATCCTCTTGTATCTTTCAAGCTTTTCTGCCTTGCGGTTTATGTAGTCGTCACATTCGCGTTCACGCTCAGCAATAATATCACGGGATTTGAGTTCCTCTTGAGCAATTCTTTGACGACGGCGCAATACTTCTTCATCCACTGCCTGAATACGCTCTTTCTCAATGAGGTCACCTCTCATTTTTTGTTTGCGTTGCTCAATTATATCTTGTTCGGTGTGAGTGTCCTCAGTCATAAGCATTGGCGCGCCGCAACTGGAACAAAACTTTGCGCCTGGAACATTTTGTGTTCCGCAAATTACGCAAATCGGTTTTTTTATCATTGGAAGCAATCCGCCACAGGTCGCACAAAAACGACTGCCGCCTTTATTGTGAGTACCGCAAGATGAGCAAACTACTTCATAATTGTCAACAACATCGCAACCACAAACAGAGCATTGCGCCTGACCTGCCGTAACTTGTGATTTGCAGTTTCTACAATAAAACATAATTTCTCCTATTGCGCCCAAACAATGCTATTTGCGCATCATAAATAGACTTTAGTATTTTTATTATACACGCGCGAGAAGAAATGCGCAAGACTTTTTCCTTGAGCAATTTTTACCAATGGCTAAACAAACAAAAACTGCACCTTTTGGGGTGCAGAAATTATTGTTGAAAGTTTAATTGCTGAAACTCTATGCTTCAATATTGTTTGCTGTTTACAGCATAAAATGCATTTTAATGTGCAATTTTGCAACATTAACCCTATTATTTGTTGAAAGTGTCCTTCAGGCTGACAATCGAATTGTATTCATTTTCTTTTAATGTTTTGACAAAATATCCCTCTCTCATAAACTGGAATTTGTCTCCCGCTTCTGCATTTTTAAGGAAGTATTCTGCCTTTCCACTCTCAATAATTAGCGAATTTGGGTTGATTCTGTCTGCGAAATCTCCCTCGCCATCAAGTATCAAACTATCATACATATTCAGTTTAACATCGAAGCAGGTTTTTGAATCGACCCAATGAATAGTTCCTTTGACTTTCATTCCTGCATTGACTCCACCTGATTTGCTGTCTTCAATATACTCACAATGCACTGCCGTCACATTGTCGTTTTCATCCTTTTCAACCCCAATATATTTGACGATATATGCCCCTTTCAAACGCACTATTCCATCAGGCTTCAAACGGAAATATTTTGGTGGAGGATTGAGTGAAAAATCATCCTGTTCAATGAAAATTTCGCGCGAAAAAGTTGTTGCGTGTGTGCCTGCGCTCTCATCTTGCGGATTGTTTTCAATATATATATCTTCGCTTTGCCCCTCAGGATAATTGTCGACAATAAGCTTCAACGGCTTTGTGACAACCATAACTCTTGTTGCTCTTGCATTCAAAAACTCACGAACACAATGTTCCAAAATTGCCACATCAACTTCCGAATTTGACTTTGCCACTCCAATTCTTCCGCAAAAATCACGAATAGCTTCAGGTGGGTAGCCTCTTTCTCTCATTCCTGAAAGAGTGCTCATTCTCGGGTCATTCACCCTGAAACTTTACCCTCATCAACAAGCTTTTTGAGATAGCGTTTGCTCATAACGGCGCGTGTCAAATTGAGTCTTGCAAACTCTATCTGGCGTGGGCGTGGATTGAAATCACAGTTTTCCGTGAACCAGTCATATAACGGGCGGTGGTCTTCAAACTCAAGCGAACATAGCGAATGAGTGATTCCCTCGATTGCGTCCTCAAGCGGATGCGCAAAATCGTATATCGGATAAATCAACCACTTGTTTCCAGTGTGAGGATGCTCAGCTCGAAGCACACGGTAAATGACAGGGTCACGCATATTTATATTTGGTGAAGTCATATCAATTTTTGCACGAAGACATTTTTCTCCATCAGCGAATGCCCCTTCACGCATCTTTTTGAAAAGGTCAAGGTTTTCCTCAATGCTTCTGTTGCGGTATGGGCTTTCGTTGCCTACGCTTGTCAAAGAACCTCTCGATGCGCTTATCTCTGCGGCACTAAGGTCACAAACATATGCCAAACCCTTTTTTATAAGCAAAACCGCGCGGTTGTACATTTCTTCAAAATAATCTGATGCATAAAGAACTCTGTCCCACTCAAATCCTAGCCATTTGATGTCTTCCATAATTGCGTCAACATATTCGTTGTCTTCTTTAACTGGGTTTGTGTCATCAAAACGAAGATTGCACTCTCCGCCAAATTTTTCTTTCATTCCAAAATTTATACATATAGCCTTTGCGTGACCAATGTGCAAATAACCGTTTGGCTCAGGCGGAAAACGCGTGATAATTTTTTTATGTTTGCCACTTTTTAAGTCATCTCTGATGATGTCTTCAATAAAATTGCTACTTTCTATTTCCATATTTTCTTCCTTTAAGCATTGCTTAAACTTTTTCTTTTTTTGATTTGCGTTGCACTTCTAAACAAAATCAGTATTATTTCTTTGCTTTCAATCTAGAAACGCCACACTATTTTGAAATTGTTCTTACTTTTGAAATCGTACTTGGTTTTGCAACCGTTCTTTGATTTGAAACCGTTCTTAGTTTTGCAAAAGCATTTGATTTCCTAGACTATTTTTTGTGATTGCAATCACAACTTGAGGGAAATTGCACTTGTGTCGACAACATTTCCATTCCTCCATCGCCGTCTTCGGTGAACCCGAATTGCAATAGCCTTTCATCCACTTTTTTGACTTTGACTATGAATGGATTGAATGAAAGTTTGAAAAGTACCGTGCGAAAGAAAAAATCCTGCACACGCAAATCATCCTTTCCTTTTTGAACTGCGAAATTGCTTATTTCGACATCAGTGCCGATTGTCATTTGACAAACTCCGATTGCTACTCCATCTTCTAGCAAAACATAATTTGCGCCCTCGACTTTGTTCAATTGGAATAAATTTTTGTAGAGCGGCAAAAGTATTTCATTCTCTGCCGTGAAAATCACTTGTAACATATTATTTCTCCAACCCTAGAATTTCAAGCAAAGCACCCTTGACATCTTTTCTGAGTAACATACGTCGAACGAGTTTGTATGCTTCATCACGATTTTTGGTTTTTCTTATCATTGCAAAAATAATGCGGCGTGTCGGCGTGAAGATGTGATAGTCTTGCAACAAATCTTCTACTTCTTTCAAATATTCTTTGGGTTCTGCAGTCTTTATATTGTTCAATTCAATCTTGTGCTCAGTGTTCGGAATAACATCAACGCTGTTTCCGCTCCTAAAAGCAACTCCGTCAAGCATTATCTCGGCAGAAACTATATCTTTGAAAATAATTTTTATTGATTTTGTTACAAGCTTTCCATTTGGCGCTGAAATGTTGAATGCTAAACCGTCATTTGTTAAAGCACTTTCAAAAGACACAGAAGCTTTATTGTCATCAAACATTGTGTAACTGCCAAAACCTTTGTATACCCAAACTTCAATATTTTCAAACGATTGCTTATTTGAATTTTCGTCTTTTAACATCGGGATTATTGCTCCCGACTTTGCAAGAACGGGAATGCTGTCAAGTTTTCTAAAAAGTTTTACATTCTTTCCGCCACTATATTTCTGAGCAGTGAAAATATCGGTCCATTCTCCCGTAGGCATATAGAATTTTACACCTGCGCGATTAAATTTTGGCTTCAGCTTTGCGGTCACAGGCGCAGCAATAAGCTGACTTCCAAAGAAATATGAGGCTTTGGATTTGTAGGCAAGTTTGAGATCGTCATCTGCTGTCAGATTGTAGTACATTGGTGAAAGAAGCGGCTCACCATTCATTGCTGTCAACACGTTTGAAGTGTAAAGATATGGTAGCATTTTGTGACGTAACCTCAGAAAACTTTCAGCGTATTCCTCAACATCCTTGCGATACAGCCATGGTTCTTTTCCCATAAATGCACCGTTTGAGGAATGCAAGCGGTTTATCGGAGAAAAAACTCCCCACTGAAGCCATCTTAAATACAACTCATCATCACTTCTGCCAAAAACATGTCCTCCTATATCATGCGACCACCAAGTGTACCCGACATTTGAAGCGGTTGAGGTAAAATAAGGTTGAAACTTCAGACTCTTCCAAGCCATAATACAATCGCCTGAAAATCCCAACGGGTAGCGATGACTGCCAAGTTTTGCATATCGTGATAATATTAATCCGTTTTTTTCGCCACGATTGATGTCAAGAGTGTGATAATGATTGAGTAGCCAAAGCGGATCAAGACCTTTAACGGTTGACTTATTGCCTTGTTGCCAATCTATCCACCAAAAATCAACGCCGTCTTTTTCATAAGGATTGTGTAAAACTTTGAAATATGCATCCAAAAATTTTGGATTTGAAAGGTCAAATTCGATATTTTGTTTTGTGTCAGGATCAACACCCATCGCCTTCGCCATATCTTCGTACATATCTTCAAATGCACGCACACCGGTTGCGGGATGAATATTGAGCGTGATTGCGAGTCCGCGCGCTTTGAGTTCATTCAAAAAGCGTTTGTAATCGGGGAAAAGTCCTGTGTTCCAGCTGTAGCCTGTCCAGCCGGAGCCAAATTCCTTTGGAACTTCTTTCACCCAATGCCAGTCCATATCTATTGTGGCAACGCTAAGCGGTATCCGTTTCTCGGCGAACTTATCCATAAGCGCAAGATAGCTAGTTTCGCTGTATGGATAATATCTTGACCACCAGTTGCCAAGCGCATACTTCGGAAGAATCGGCGGAAACCCCGTCAACTTGAAATAGTCTGTTAGTCCGTCAGCATAATATTTATCGAATGCAAAAACATAAAAATCTTTTGTTTTGAGAACTCGTGGAGTTAGCGTTCCATCAGGATTTATAACAAAATTTTTGCTGTCATCAACTACTGTGACCCCACCTTTTGACATAAGTCCTTTCCCGAGTGGTACAGCGCCCATCTTAAAATCTATCGTGCGTCTTGTTCCTCCAAGATTTCCGCGCTTTGTGAGTTTTCGAGGCGCAAAAATCTGCTCCGTGTTTCCTCTTTCGTCCTCATTGTCTTCTTTTGCTAAAACTTGTACTTTTTTTGTGCTTTTGCTGAATGAAAAAATATTGCAACTCGTTTCAATAATAATTGAGGTCGCATTTTCAGAAGATGTAAATTTGGTAGCGCAAAAATCACGGCAAAAAACCATTTGCGAGGGTCTGTTTTCAAAAGTGTTGGTTTTTGAAAGTTCAACACGCAAAATAGTTGGGGACAACACGCTCAAACGATAGCCATGTCCAACGATGGTTTGTTCTTTGGCAACAGGATTGCATGATATCTCAAATCGTTTCATAATTTACCCAGCCCTTCCTCAAAACTATTCATATTTACCTAGCCTTTCCTCTAAAAGTTTCATATTTTATCTAGCTCTTGCTCAAAACATTTTCTAATTCATCTAGCTCTTTTTCAGAACGATAGCAATAAATTTGCAAGGCTCTCCGCTTACCGCTATCATACCGTGAGGAAGCCCGCTATCATAATAAGCAGTGTCGCCTTCATTGAGTATTTCTTCTTTTCCGTTTATCGAAATTCGAAGTTTGCCTGACAATATATAATCAATTTCCTGACCTTTGTGTGATGAAAGATGAATAGGTTTGTCCTGTTCTTCTGCAAAATATGGCGCATTGACCAAAAACGGCTCTGCCTCTCTTGCTTTGAAATGCGATGCCAAGTGCTGATAGGTGAAGCTATGACGGCGTTCAACCGACAAGCCGTCTCCAGCACGAACAATCGAAAATGAGCAGAGTTTTGGAGTTTCTCCTGTGAATAATGCAGTAACATCAACACCAAATCTTTCAGCGCAGTTGCATAACATTGTCACGGAAAAGTCAACATTCCCCGATTCGTGTTCAATATAAAATTCAGTTGACATTCCACATACGGTTGCCATTTCTTCGGGCGTGATTTCCATCATCTCTCTAAGCCCCTTAAGTCTTTCTGCGATTTCGATTGTGTTTGACATACGCGCCTCCGCACTAATTTTAATAATTATATATCACTATGCCTTTATTGTCAATTAAGATAGCAAAAGCCAATTGTAGCAAGTCAGTACTCAAGATACAAAACACTAGCCTTTGTAGACTTGCGTGCTTTGTAGCTTGCGTGCCTTTGTGGACTTGCGTGCCTTTGTGGACTTGCGTGCATTTGCAGACTTGCGTGCATTTGTAGACTTGCTAGACATGCGTGATTTATTGTGTGCAGTGTCTTATTGCTTGTGTATTTTATGCTTGCGTATCTTTATTCTTGCGTCGAACTTATTGTTCAATTTTCATAATGACTCTAGAACTTACCGACTCCATAAAACACTTATTTTTTTCTTGTGCAATATTTACGCTGATATATAATAAACAAACAATTAATTATGTTTTCCCTCTAAATCTATATACTTGTAAAGTGCGAACTTCATAGTTTCTGCATATAATAAAATGTTGTATGTATATATGGAGGAATTATGTGCGGAATTGTGGGCTATACCGGAATAAAAAATGCGCGTGAAGTCGTTCTTTACGGCTTGGAATTGCTAGAATATCGTGGTTATGATTCCGCAGGCTATGTCACTAATGATGGCGAATTACATATTGTCAAAGACAAAGGCAGAGTTTCGGCACTTGCGAAACTTCCTTATCCTAATATATCTGAGACATCGGTTTCTACAACCGATATGCAGACTTGCGAAACACAAAATTTGGCGAGAATTTCTGCAGACAGCAAATCGCAATCTCCACCGAAAAATAATATGCAAGTTGCTGAAATAACCGAATTCAAAAATCCACATTCTCAACAATTTTCCTGTGACTCTTGCTTGGCAAAACAATCACCCAAATTTATAGAAAACATTGTGCCAAATGTTGCTATCGCATCTGATCCACCGCACACTGCAATAGGGCATACCCGTTGGGCAACGCACGGCGAACCCTCCGCAAGAAATGCTCATCCGCACTTGTCTTTCGATAAGCGTGTGGCAATATGTCACAACGGAATTATTGAAAACTATCTTGAACTCAAAGAAGAATTGAAAACCTTTGGCATCAATTTCGCATCTGACACTGACAGCGAACTTATTGCCCACTTTATCGCTCTCAATCTCAAGAGCGACTTGAAGAAGGCTGTTGAAGCCACTGTCGCGCGACTTAAAGGCTCATTCACTATCTTGGCAACCTCTGTTGTCAACCCGACAGAAATCGTTGCTTATCGCAAGCGAGCCTCTCTCATAATTGGACTTGGTGAGAATGAAAATCTCGTAGCAAGCGATATCTTGGCACTTTCAGCATATACTTCCCGCGCTATCATTTTGCGTGATGAACAACTAGCCGTAATATCGCCGCTAAAAGTGAAAGTTTATTTCAATGGGAAAGAAATTCCACAAACAATTTCAAAACTCGATACGCAGCACTTTGAACCTATGGATTGTCATATGCAAAGCGAAATACTTGAAATTCCTTGTGCCCTAAAACGCACTTATCATTCTTTTTGTACAACAAATCTGGACAATTTGTTTTCCAACAACAAGTATAATCGCGTTGTGCTCGTGGGTTGTGGAACAGCTTATCATGCGGCATTGTTTGGCAAGTATTGCTTTGAGGAAATAGCAGAACTCCCATCGGAAGCTGTCATCGCAAGTGAATTTTACGGCTGTAATTTTTTGAATGAGCACACTCTCGCAGTTTTTATAAGTCAAAGCGGAGAAACTGCTGACACTCTATTGGCACAAAAAAGGGCAAAAGATAAAGGTGCAACGACACTTGCATTGACAAACGTCAAGGGAAGCAGTCTTTCGTATGAGTCGGATTTTACACTTCTTCTCAACTGCGGAGCAGAAATTGCTGTTGCGGCAACAAAATCATTCAACTCACAACTTCTTGCTTTATACTTGATAGCACACAAGCTTGTTGGCAAAATTGCAAAAGAGGACGAAATATACAATTTGATAAACGAGTGTAATTTACTTTGCCAAAGACCTTCACCTTTCCGTTTGGAAAGTGAGCAGAAATTCTTTTTTATTGGTCGCGGTCTGGACTTTATAACAGCGCGTGAGGGCGCATTGAAGTTTAAGGAAATCACTTACAATATGACTGATGCTCAACCCGCGGGAGAACTTAAGCATGGTACGATAGCTCTTATCGATAAACAGTCGCTTGTAGTTGCAGTTTTGACAGAGGAGCGTGAAAAAAATAAAATGCAAACTTCTCTAAACGAATTGAAATCGCGTGGCGCAAACACAATCGTGCTGACAAATCTAGATTGCGAGGGTGATATAACAATAAAACTGCCTAAGCACAATGATAAACTTCTTTCGGTCATTTCGGCGGTCATACCTCTTCAACAGCTTGCGCTTTCCACTTCAAAAGCGTTCGGACTTGACCCTGATAAACCGCGAAATCTTGCAAAGTCCGTAACAGTCGACTGATTAAATGCCTATTTTCGCCAACTTCTTTTCAATTTTATTATTTCTAAAAACAGTTGGTTGGCAGTTGTGGCATTTGAAAAGTAGCATAATCGATTAGTTTATCAACCTAAATTGATATAAGCATTATTTGTGACTGCGTTTGAATAGGCGCATAATCGATTAGTTTCTTATAATAACTATTTTTTCTGTCATTTAGACTTAGCTTATTTTTTGTAAATGCAGATAAATTGTCACTCTACAATATCTTATTTATAAAATGGTATTTATTAAATTATAATTTCATTTTGAAAATGCAGTCAAATTATTGTTATAGCAGTTTTTGAATTATTCATACTGCAACAAAAATTAGCAAACAAAACCCCACGCAAATGCGTGGGGTTTTGAATTGTTAATAATATTAATTAGAACCGATATGTCTTCAAAATTTCTTAATCGATTTTCATTATTAGATAATTAACCAGCAATTTGTTCTGCGTAATCTGCTCTTACTTGATCCATATAGCTTGATATATCGAGAACACAATCTGCTCCGGCTTCGTCAAATGAAAGGTTTGTGCCTGTTGAAACAACATATGCGCTGTTGAGTGCATCAATACTTGCAGTGATTTGAATGCTTGCAACATTGTCTGCAACATCAGTGTATGACAAGTTGAAAGTTATTCCGTCTTCTGTAACGTATGAGATGCTTCCCGCGACTTCGCCAGCCAAAATATTTGTGAGCCATGCGCCATTGTCTGCGTCTACAATTGCGCCGCCGATAAATGAGCTACCGTCAAGTGCATTGATAAGACCAAACTCGATGCAAGATTCATAAATTTCTGTTCTTTCTTCTGTTGTAACAGGATCAGTGTTGATTTTTTCTACTGTAAGGTTATTGCCATAAGTCCAAGTATTTGTTGCAGCTGCCCAAATTTTTCTTGTTTCTGTCTTTGTAAGTGTTGAACTGTTCTGATAGAACCATGTTCCTTGACCAATCAAAGCTGCATCTGCAGGATCAGTTGATTTGACAGTATTGTAACGAGTTCTAGTTCCAAGTGCTGCTTCATAAACAACTAATTCGCCGTCATCATTGTAACAATAGGTTCCGGAAGTATTTTGAACAAGACTGATTGCTCCAATAATTCCTGCATCGGTCATACGAACGATAACATCTTGTGAACCTTTGTAGAACCATGAATAAATATCGGTAAGGTTTTCAAATGAACCGTATGTGACACCGCTGTTTGAAAGCGCCCAGTTGGTCTTGAAAATACCAAAGTTTGTGATTGCATTATTGCTGTTCACAACTTGCGCCAAGAAGGTGTTTGCGATTCCATTGACTGAAAGTCCAAGTGCATTAGATGAAGATTGTGATGCAACATTAACTGCAGTTTTTGCAATTGCGAGGAAGTCAACACCCCATGGATACATTGATGCTGGAAGCTCCATAAATACATTGTCATAAGAGTTGTCGGAATCACTTTCCTTGTCATCTACGCAACATAAATCCCAAAGCATTGTTTGAAGTTCAATACCCTTGATATAATAAGTGTCTGCATCAGTGTTTAGTGCGCCGATGATTGAAGCAATGGCTGCGCCGTTTGAACCCGCAAGAAGTTCTGCACGAGTTGGATTTTCAGGATCAACTGCAGTGTATTCGTTTGAATTGTGCAATGATTTGACAAGGTTCAAAAGGAGATAATCGCGTGCGATTTCTGCATATTGATTTGTGTTGTCCATCCAGATTTTTGCAACGCCAATACCGTCTGTGTTATCAAAGTTTGCTTCAACAATCAATGTTTCAACTGCTGATGTTTCGTTTGTCTTGTAATAAACTTGTGCATATGCACCGGTTGAACTGTCACTCTTTAGAAGATTGACCATTCCGTCTGCTTCGATTCTCAAAACACCTGCAAATTCTTGACCTTCAAGCGCTGCAATTGATGAAACGCTATCTGAGTAAAGGGCTGCGATTGAAGCATATGAATCAACGCCTGCTCCATCATCATATGTGACTTTGAGCATTGCATCAGAAAGTGAAACGATTGCATCAAGGTTGATTTGATAATCCGATTTGAAGTCTGTTTTTTCCATTCCAAAAACGGAACCTGTGCCTGATGTTGTCGCTGTTGTTGCACTAGCTGAAAGCGATGTGATAGCAATTTTTGCGTTGAGTGTTGTGTTGGAAGTGATATTCTTTCTTTCAAGGCTAATAGCAAAGTTTTCGATATCGTTTCCATCTGTGTTTGTGTCAAATGTTAAACCAATTGTTGTGTTTGCGTCATTGATGAGTCCATCTGTGTAGCCCGAAAGCAATGTCTTAACAACTGAGTTCAATGTTGCTGACCAGGTGTAACCTGTTGTGTTTGCGGTCTTTTTGATGTTGCCGATAGCAACTTTACCAAGTCCATTCAAAACATCAAGCAAGCTTGCGTTATCTTCATCTGCGACTTCAAAACTGATAAAGCCTTGAACCATGTCAATAAGTTCGGTCATATCCACGCCCATCATATTCATAACAATACCAACTACATCGTCTAAATCAAAGTCTGGACCAAATGAGCTTGTAAATTGCATAATCATGTCATCGATGCTCTTGTTATTGACAAATGTATTTTCACTTGACATTGTTTCATTGAGCATATCAGTGAGGCCGGACACAACTGTTGCATTTGCGGCAGTTCCGTCGCCATTGTCAGCATTGAATTGAATTTTTATGCTTTGGTCATAAATTTGAGCATAAACAATTGTCGGCTCATCTAGATAGTAATAAAGCGAAATCAAATTGCCATCAGTAGTTTTTGTTCTATCCACGAGCTGAATCGTAGCTGCACTGTAACGACCAACATTTTCGTCAGAACCAGTGTTGTCACGGTCATAGACAGCCTTTATGTCCAAACCGAGTTTGTATTCGAGAGTGGTGACTGTTCCTGTCTTTATAGCAAGATCGATGTCTGCCCCCATTTCAAAATTCAGGTCTGATGTGCTTGCAATTGCGGTTGAGCCAATTCCCTTTGACGCGTTCCACAATGCTGTAAAGTAGTCACTAGCAGTTAATGTCACAGGCTCTTCAGGGTCGATCGGTTCGTCAGTGTCACCACCACCACCGCAAGCGACGAGAGAAAAGACGAGCGCAAGTGCCAAAACCAGAATAAGCAACTTCTTAAAGTCAAATTTCTTCATAATGTCCTCCATACTATTTGTTTTTTTGATAGTGAATTTATTATAATATAAAGAATAATTGATTGTCAACTTTAATAAATAAATAAACTTACAATGCCGATTTTCGACAAAAAGAATTTATAAACGCGCATTTTGTAAGCCATTGTGTTAATTTTCAATTATTATGTCAACATTTATGCATATTATTGTTTACAATTTTTTAATGTTTTGCGAGTTTAAGGGTACAAGTTGACATTTCTTCATCTTTAATTTATAAATATTTTTCCTATTATTCCGAGTTTATGCGACAATTCTATAATTAGTGAGTAATATCTTTGAATATTTATTTACAGTTAGAAAAAAGTTAAAGATAGCAGAGCTGTAATTTTTCGTAAATAATCACTTGCAGACTATTAAATTATACTGCAGATAAATTAATCTAATCATTTGTCGTTATACACTTCTTAAGTTTTCTTAAAACTAATAAATATGCATAACTTGAATATTTATTAAATATTGCCATCTTAACTATGCATATGTACTTAAATGTTTTTACCGCGAGGAATATCGAATATAAAATTACAGTTTACTTACCAATATCTTCTTTTTAGACATTATAACAGTCACAAATGAAAAAAATATCATTACAAATCTAAAAATTCAATCTATCTAAATATTGTAGCCTCCATTTACGGAGAGTATTTGTCCAGTTATAAAGTCGGCATTATCACTCGCCAAAAACAAAACAGCTTTTGCGATATCGCTCGTCAAGCCAATCCTGCCCAGCGGAGTTTCTTCTTTTATCATTTGAATTACATCTTCTCCCAACGCGCTTAGCATATCAGTTTGGATAGCTCCTGCAGAAACTGCATTGACAGTTATATTTGAGGGCGCGACTTCTTTCGCCAACGCTTTTGTCAATCCTATCAGCCCTGCTTTTGCTGCGGAATAATGAACTTCACAACTCGCCCCGACCTCTCCCCACATTGATGTTATGTTTATTATTTTTCCTGATTTTCTTGATACCATTTGCGGAAGCACCGCCCTCGAACAAAAAAAAGCTCCGTCAAGATTTACTGATATCATATTTTTCCAATCATTATCTGTTATGTCCGTAAACAATTTTTGTTGCGCTATTCCTGCGCAGTTTACCAAAATGTCAATCTTCCCAAAATATGCCGTTGCGTTTTGCACAAGCTTTTCGACCTCATTCGATTTAGTAATATCTGCTTTCAAAGCAATAACTCCGCCTATCTTTGAAAGTTTATCGCGCAAAGCAAAAGCTTTTTCTTCATTTTTGTTGTAGCAAATCACAACATTGTATTCATCGATTGCTGACATTGCAATCTGCGCGCCTATACCTCGTGACGAACCTGTAATTAGTATAGTTTTAGTGTTCATTCTTTGCTCCTCATTATTCTTGTTCCATTTAGTTTTATTTCATCGTTTACCATATTTTTATTTAGGATTATTTATTATACTATCTGCATTTATTATTATCTATATAATAAATATTAAATACAAAAGGTTTAAACTGACTAATCTATAATTTTTGCTATCCTTGTGGAGTACTTTTATATTCTTCCCTCATCAAATCCATTTTACCATTTTATAAATTTTTATCAATACAAAATTTTTATTGTTTACTGTTTGTTATCAATGCAGATTTGCAATTTATATTTCATTATTTGTATTGCATCTCTTTATTTGTATTGCGTATCAATTTATCAAAACATATTTCAACTTAATATAACAAAAAAACGCACGGCAAGCGTGCGTTTTTTATTTTTCTATACATTTAATACTTTATCTCTATTTCCACACTTTTCATTGCAACATTTTCATCTTCATTTTTCCGAACAATTCTTTTTATGCTTCTTTCTCTTCTGCTGCAGTCTTTGTCGCAATATCTTCATCTGTCATTTTTCCGAACAATTCACTTGAAGTCAATGCATTGCTACCATCAAATGATGCAAGATTTGCACGATGCAAATATGTGTAATCACCAGTATTGAAATACAAGAAGTCAATTCTTGTGCCGTTTTTTATCATATCAAGCTTTGTCCAATCAAGTTTGATTGTTCCCGCTGTCAAAACAGCTACTTCGTTTGGATTTGAACCTTCGCCTTCAATAAGATTTATACGATAGATTGTTTTTGCATCTGTAGTGTCAGTGTAATAAACATACCAGTTGCCTTCAACATTCAAAACAAATTGCGCGGTTGATGTTGTTTTGCCGATAACTTTCTTCGAATATGTTTCACTTGTGCCTGCTGTCCCGTTCAAATAATATACAAAGCTGTCCGTGGTGTCCGTGATAAGTGCTCCCTGTTCATAACTAATTGGGAAAATTGTGCTTTGCTTATTTGCGGTTAGTTGTTTTTCTGTTTGAACATTGAAAACCATGTCCGCGATAACAATCTTGTTGCAGAAAACGCCGTCAACCGTTTCGGTTGAACCAACTTGCTTGGTCTTTGTGTAATAAATTGTGAATGATTGATCATCTTCAACAATGGAATTCAAAAGCGCAAGTTTGTAGTCTGTTGTGTAGGTATCAAATTTCACTAGTGTTGACTTTCCGCTTCCATCAATATTGATAATGTTGAGTTCGTTGCAGTAGCGATAAGATTGAGTGGTATCGGTTGTTGATGAGGTGTAAAGCACATAGTTTGATGAAACCGTACCTTGATTTGCTGCAAAATCTGAATCGTACTTCCAAGTGTATGAGGTGACATCTGAAGCAAGTGTTGCGCGATAAGCACCTGCACCGTCTGAAATATCTTTATTCGTCTTCATTCCGCTGAAATCAATGGCGTAAATAACATTTGCATTATAGTACAAAATGCGTGTTGAAGTAAAAAGATATGGATAACTTCTTGCTGCCAAAGTATAAATTTTCTGAGTGATAGAACCGTCAATCTTTGTGCGCATAAAATCCAAATTTATTGTGGAGGCCACACCGGTTTTATCTTTTTCGTTGTTTGGAGTTGCGTAATAAATCCATTCTCCGAAAATAGCAATTCCGCTGTTTGCATCACTTGAATATATGAGTTTTGGCACTACCAATGCATAGCTGTCGGCGTCAATTGTGCCGTCAGAAGCAAGTGTGGCTCTCATAATTCCCTGCTTATAAACAGTACCCCAAGCGTTTTCTGCTGTTGTGCCTTGAAAACCGTTCACAAAATAAACATGATTGCCTTGTTGAACTGCATATCCACCGTTGCTAATTACATCTGCGGTTGGGTCACCGCCAGCAACTGTTTGCCACTCGTATTTGTTGCAAGCGGTCAAGGCAACTGTCAAAACAGCAACCATCAACAAGCATACAACTATTGTCAAATACTTTTTTCTCATATATAGATATTTCTCCTTGAAAGAAAACTTTAGACAAATTCCACATAAGTATATAGTATAAACCAAATTATTGCAATAATATTTGGCTAAAAATGTTGAGGTAGATATGATATTTAACAAATTTCGCACGGCTATGCCGATATCAAACAACAAAATAGCAGGTTTCGGCGACAGAAACGCAACGAATCCATCTCTGCTAACTGATGCGGTTTCTCCTTTTAGCGCGCCTGCAAAAAATGCTGCTCCCGTAAAAAAGGACGTTTCTGCGAAAGAAAGCAAAGAAAAAGCTGCTAAAAGCCAAAAAGATAGTTCCGCTGAACGCTACAAAGCTTTTGTCACAAGACACAATAGGCTGTCACAAGAAATTGACCGCAAAAACAAAACTTAAACTGTAAGGGTTCATTTCTTCTCCTCCTACATAATGAGATAAAAACACGAACTTTCGCTCGTGTTTTTATCGTTTGTTTTATATCAAATTGCGTTTTGAGTGATACCTTGATTTTTTTTGTATATGCGTGTCGCTGTTTCACTTCAACGGAATTTCCGTCCTTATAATTCTGAACATTCTTGCAAAACTTTGTTTTCATTATTTTGCAACTTCTTATCATTCAAAACGCAACATTGATTTTCTTGCATCTTGAATTTACATCAAAAGTGTTCCATTTTCGCTGTCAATAACAAATAAAATATTCACTTCCTCACCAGTCACGGCATCGATATAGATGAAATACAATCCGTCACCTTCACATGCAAATTCATACGTTAATCTTTCCCCGTTTGTACGATAAGGAATAAGTGCAAGCCTGCCTTCATTTGCATTTAAGCTTGATTTTACTTTTGCTTTTGCTTCTGTCACGCTCAATTTGGGCGTTTCAAGCGAACGTTCAATGTGATTGTAGGCATAGCCCTTTGCATCAACTCCAAGTATTGTTCCGTCATCGCTTGCAATTTTGACCTTTATTAAATCAGGGTAAAGAATTACATTGTTTTGAAGCGCTGCGAGATTGATATAATATATTCCGCCGATATTTGACGTCCAAACGCTTTGCAAGTCGCTATAACCTATTTCGCGCAAATATTTTTCTGCAATATCAACTGCTTTATTACTTGAAATTTCGGGTGATTTCAACTCTCTGTCACGGTTTAACAAAAGCAAACTTCCGCCTTTTTTTGCAAGCTGAACCATTATTTCTTGTCCGCCTTCAATTTTTACTGTGTAATTCATTGTTGCGATGTCTGTATCCCATTCACCGTCAAAAGTTATACTCTCAATCTTTTCACTCGGAATCACTTTTTTAACAAGTTCGTTTCCTTTCGCCTCATCGATATCATCACCGTTCAAGCCTTTTGTTTCTTTGTCGGCAAGTCCATCCGAAAACGGTCCGTCATATATAAGTTGCGGGTATTCTACACTTGTTTCACTAAACTTCTCAAACATATCACCCATCGCTCCTGACAAAGCACTCTCATCGCCAATCTCCAACCCACCGTTTTCAATCTTTCCCTGAACGTCGCTTAGTGCGCTGTTTACTTCCTTAAGCATTTCGCTCAGTTTTTTCAAGTTATCTTCCTGCTCTGTTGTCAAGGTTTTTTCACCTTTCAATTCCAGCGCCAAAAAATAACAGTAGTCACTAGTTTGATTCATAAATTTAATGAGACTCCCAACTCCCGAATCCTTTGAAGAAAGTGATGCCAAACTCATTTCGGCGAGGTCGGCATTTTTCCATATTTCGTAAAGCAACTGTTGTTGCTGCAAGGCTGAATTTGCCGCATCAAGTTTGCTCATATTGACCGCGATATCGTTTGTTTCGGCAACGAGGTCAAAATAAGCACGCTGAAAGCTTGCGTCTTTTAGCGTCGTGTCTTCCGATTTGCTTGTGCCAAGAACACACATTCCGACAACAAGCCCAATAAGCGCAAACGCCATAACTACAATTGTTATTTTGAGTCCATTATTGTTACGCGGGTTCTTTTCATCTTTGGTTTTTTGGGTTTCGCCACTTTGATTTTTATACGGTTTATTTCTATCATTTTCTTTGTACATATCCACTCCTATTTATTTCCGCTTTTATGAGTTCTTTTACGATTTCATTTTAGCCGATTACTTCTTTATTTCATTGTCAATATTGGTTGTCTGCCTTTATTTACGTCTGAATATTCATATTAATTTGCATTGGAATTTTTCAAAATCATAAAGTGAAAGCGTGATTGCCAATTACCAACAATACAGGTCTTTTCTTCATCCAAGTTGATGTTGCCGTCGCAGGATTATAATAATAAATGCACCCGTTGCTTGGATCCCAACCATTCATAGCGTCTTGCGCGGCTTTTTTTGCTGTGTCATTCGGCGCATAATTTATCTGTCCGTCACTGACGCAAGTGAAAGCGTACGGCTCATAAATAACACCGGATATTGTGTTTGGAAAAAGCGAGCTCTTAACTCTATTGAGCACGACCGCCGCCACAGCAACTTGTCCGGTGTAAGGCTCACCTCTCGCTTCTGCATAAACAAGTTTTGCAAGTAAATATACGTCTGCAGATGAATATCCACTAGATGAACTGCTTGTTGATGTTGATGACAAACTCATACCGAGCGACGCCGCAGTCTTTGCGCCCACGATTCCGTCTTGTGTCAATCCGTTGACGCGCTGAAAATATATGACTGCCGTTTTGGTTTTCGAACCGAATATTCCGTCTACGGAACTGAAATAGTACCCCCAACTTTTTAGCTTTGTTTGCAGTGTTTTAACTTGAGTTCCCGAGCTTCCAGTTTTCAAAACCGCAGCCTCTGCGACAATCTCAGTTCCATTGTTTGCAAAAATAAATGTGGCTGTAGTGACTGTGAACAAAGTCAAGAACACAAAAAAAATAGCAACAATTTTCTTTTTCATAAATCTCCTTGTGAAAAAAGTTTCTTGTTGTTATTTTGTTTTTATTTTCAATTTATATTAGAGTTTTTTGAAATTCGCGTCGTTTATCGGATTTTTTGAATATATCTATCGAAAATATGGTTTAGAAATATGAGTCAAAGGGGTATTAGTTGAAGATTTTATCAATAAGCTCTTTCACCCACGATTTATAAACAATATCTTCGCCATCACCATTTGGCACGAAACACAATGGCGGGAAAGCTACACACCACCAGTTGTCTCCTGTCGCAGTTCCCAAACCAACCACAAGCGCATCGTATTCGCCCTCGGGAAACACAAGATTGTCGTATTCGCGGTCTGGAAAATGTTCTTGCGCCAGCGTAACATTTACTCCATAATCAAAATCGTTTTCCAAAAGAGTTTGCTCGGCAATTTGCTTTATTTCAGGCATAGCATTTTGCAATGCTTCGTATGCTTCTTCTTTATTTTTACAAAATTCGAGTTTTACAGTGAAAAATGCAGTCAGTTCATCACGCACCTTGAGCTTTACTGTCTGATCTTCTGTGCTATTGCTGTTTGCACGGATATGTATTCTCAGGCATTCGTCTGATAGTGAAGCTTCCTGGTTTTGAGTGCAAGCACAGAGCACTGCCACTAAAGCAACAACAATAAAAACCACAAAAATCAATACTATTCTTTTCATAATAACCTCGCCCACTAAGTATTGCCAAATTGGGATTTGATATACAGTTGCAAAGACAAAAACTCAGACAAAAGACAAGCAAATTGTTGCGATACATTTGAGTGCGTGCTATGATTGAAATATGAATATGAAAGAACAAACAGTATCAAAAAATTATGTCTACAAAGGGCGAATTATCAAGGTAAGAAATGATGACGCACTTCTTCCAAACGGGAAACCTTGTAAGCGCGAAGTTGTCGAGCACAACGGTGGAGCAAGCGTGCTTGCAGTTGATACCGAAAATTTTTGTTATCTAGTGCGACAATTCCGCTACCCATACGGAGAGGAATTGTTAGAAATTCCAGCAGGCAAACTTGAGCTCGGAGAAAATCCAAAAGCTTGTGCTATTCGTGAACTAGCTGAAGAAGCAGGACTTAGTGCAAAAGATATTAAGCCTCTTTGCCAAATTTACCCTACACCGGGCTATTCTTCAGAAATTATATATATTTATTTAGCAACAGAGTTTACTCCTTGCGATACAAATCCAGATGAGGATGAATTCCTAAACCTGGTAAAAATGCCCCTTTCTAGAGCAAAATCAATGGCTTTGGATGGCACAATAAAGGACGCGAAAACTATAATCGCTCTTTTGAAAGTTTAATTTTTATTGTTAATTTACTTATATTAAATCAATATTAATGACGATGAATTTCTTTGAATAATATCTATTTCTATGCACAAAATAAGTGCAAAACCTGACAAAAGGAGGAAATATGAATATAACAAAAGAAATTGTAAAAAACACTGATATGGGCATTCAAGCAATAAACAACATCCGCTCTTATGTGGAGGATGAAGAATTGATGCACAAAGTGCTCTGCCAAAGGGAAGATTTGAAAAAAATACAGCAAGATGCTGAAAATATGTTGACAAATGAAGAAATAAAAGAATGCAAATCCGGCAAATTTCAAAAAATGATGTTGAAAACTGGTGTGACAATGAACGCTATTTTTGATAAATCAACTGAAAACATTGCACAAATGTTGATTGAAGGCACAAATATGGGCATTAACTCGGTTCAAAAGACAATAAACGAAATGCAGGATAACGGTCAAGAGATACCAAATCTTGCAAATGATTTAATGTCACTATATCAAAAAAATATTACGGAATTGAGAGCATATTTGTAAAATAGTAATTTGCTTTGCAACCAATATAGACTGAAATTTTTATATCTGTATTGTTTATTTGAAAATCGATATCTTGATATTGCAATGTATTGAAATGAAATTTTGAGATATTATGTAGACTTATATCGGATTTTAGTGAGATAGTATCGGGATTATTTTATTGTCGCAATTTGGAAGATACAAAAGACTCCACAGATTTTAGTGATATAATATCGGAATTGTTTTAATAAATATCTTTGATTTCACAAAAAACTAATTTTTTGGCTATAAAAAAGGACTGACAAGTGTCAGTCCTTTTTATATTTTGCTTTAACTATGTTTTTTGCAGGATTTTGTCGATTTTCTTCTTTTTGCCTTATAATTTTGGTTTGCAAATTTCAAACAATAGTTACGGAGTGAAAACATACAGATAACATCCTCTTTCAACAGGTGTGGTTGACCACCCTCCGCCTTCGTTCACCAGCATTCTTTTTGCTTGGCTGAAAAGCGTTTCGCTAAAGCTCACCCCATCTGCCATCTTGAATTCAGTGTATCCAGATGTCTGTGCCACTGCAAGAAGCACTGCAAGGTCTTCGGCATTTTCAACAATAGCTGTTGCCGTGTTCGATATATCACTTGGAATACCTACGAGGTCTTGCCCGTCAAGTAAATCAGCATTGACTGTATATGATAAATATTGATAATACTCAAACACGCTGTCTTCTGCTTCAGGATAATAGTCACGAGATTCGGTGTGTGTATTTGAAGTGAATTCTTCAGAGTAATAAATTTCATCTTCGCCAAGTAAGAAGTAGTTGTGTCTCAAATATTCTTTTCCGCTCATATACAAATCACCCCAGGTGGAGTCAACAATATACCAATTCTTTATACCATTTCCATCCGCGTCAACTAACACCTTGTTCCAAGCGTGACCTGCACCTTCATCATTGTTTACATAACCAATAATTCTGCACGATTGAATTCCCTCCATTCCGCACAAAAGCGCAAAAGCTTTTGACTTGCCATCACAAACTGCTGTCCGAGTTTCTTCTGCTCCTTTAAGGAATACTCCCTCAAGATAAAAGCCGTCATATTCAAGCGTTTGGTCAACCGTTGCACCTGTTGCACCAGCTAGTGCATAATCATATTGAACTTCTTCGATAATCCAATCATATATTGAGTGAACTTTTTCAACATCGGTCATTTGGTCGTCACAAATTTCAAGCAATATTGCACGAGCATTGTTGTAAATAGTTTGAGCATTGGTTCTTGCTGTGGTTTGAGCAGCAGTTTCACTTCCTACCGCATCAAAAGTTGGCTTATATCCCCAAGACACAACGCGTGATAACATATTTGAGGTTGTGACATTATATGTGTTTGCAAAGCCGTCAACAGGCAATGTTGCGCGATCGGTAAGTGTCGAGTAATGCGCGTTCATACCTGCCAGTTGAGTGACAGTTCTGTCAGCTTCTGCGTTGTAATAAGGACTTGTTTCATCAAATGAAGTGGAAGAAGTTAGCGGCGCTCCGCTGTCCCATCCAATTTGAACAGTGTTTGAACCTGTGTATCCGTATGAATAAGAACGAGTGCCTGCCTCATCAAAACCTGCCGACCCTTCGAGCAAATACGGTCGGAAGCTGTCCGTGTCATTGAATGTAATTCCCGAATTTGAATCAAAGCAGAAGTTTTGTGCCGATATTCTTGTCATCGCGATATAACTCATTGCTATCACAAATTCATCCATTGAAGATATGTAGTGATTATATTCGTTTGCGTTCCATACAAATTTGTCGTTGAGATAGCTGTCGCTAGATGTTGAATTGACAAATGCAAGCGCCGTCATTTGTTTGCTTTCAACTCCTGCCAACTTCGCTTTTACTACTGTTTCTCCGAGATTGGAGGAAAGATATGAGCTTGCCAATGTGAAAGTGGAATCAGATTGTTCGCTCTGCAATATGCCATCAACAAACCATTCATACTCAAGAGTCGAATTAAGACATTCCGATGGGGTTGGCGATGCAGAAAAAACTAAATTGCCGTATATTCCATTTTTCTGTTCCAAAATTCCGCTTGAAAGTGAAAGCGACAATGTCTGAACCGCATTATATTGTTCCAAAATTGTGACTTCAACAACAGCTTCGGATTTGATAGGACTTTCCGATTCGTTGTACACTATTGTTTTGACTGCATAGACTCCGTTTTCCAAAATCGGCGAATAAGTGTAAGTTCTATCGGTTGCACTTGCGTTGACTGTGTGTTGCAAGGTATAGGTATATTCAGTTTCTTCATTTTCAAGTGGAGGAGCTGTGTAATATTCAATAACTACCTTTGTGTTGTCCGTGCAGTTATAATTCCAGCCCGCTGAAAAGACGAGGTCTTCTGAGTCAAGCGTGGTCATTGATATATTGCTATCTGTGTGCCCTGCGGCACTTAAAGTTGCATTTTTTACATCGGCATAATCTGTGGATAAATAGAAATTATAAACCATATTATTGAAAACACCGTCAGCAGAAGCAGTAACCGTGTAATCGTCAATCATATCTGATGCAGTCGATGAGCCGGTGGGCACTATTGCATATGACAATGTAGCCAAAGATTGACCTGCTATCTCCGCTTTTGTTCCGACTGAACCTTTTTCAATAAACCATCTTATTTCGGGATCTTGATTTGAATCGTCGTTCCAATCAAGTGACAGAGTAAATTCTTCACCGAGTTGCGCGTAGTATGTCGCGCTTTCAACTTCTAATCCGCTGTCACTTTGCGAATATGAAATTTGCACATCTCGCATTTCATCGTAAACGCCGTAAATTATGTCGTTTGATATGTAAGTGTTTTCATCATAGGTCACTCGAACTTGCATCGTTGCGCTGTATCCCATTTCGTTTGGAGGTGTGAGAATATAAGACATTTGGGATGTTGCATCTGCGATTTTTGTGAATTCCGCATCATCTTTGAGTTTTCTGTACCATTCAATAGTTGCTGTTGTCGGAACATGAATGTCACCCCAACTCAAAGTAAATGAAACAGGCTCAATGCTTGTTCCGTAAAGTTGTTGCGCATTTTCTGCGGCGAGTTGAAGCAATCCTTCCGGTATAGTTTCATAGGTAACAACAACGCTCAGTTCACAACTTATTGTTCCTAAAACGTTTGACGCGGTGACAGTTGCTGTCCCACTGCTCTCGCCTCGCAATAAACCGCTTTCAGAAACGGAAGCCACGGCCGCATTGCTTGTGGTGTAACGAACTGAAGAACTTGCTGTTGAAGGAGTAAAAATTGGCTGAAGCTGAAGTTCTTCACCCACATTCATTTCAACTGTAGTTATTTCTCCAAAGCTTATGCTTTTGAGCGGAGTAGACCAAAGCCCGCATCCTGTCAGGCAAAATGCTAGGAACACAAGTAGTATGGCGAGAAAGAGCGTGCTGTTAATTTTCTTTTTCATTTTAGTCCTCTATTTATAAACACAATAAAAACTAATTTTTACAACTTTATCAAAAAATTTATCAATAATAATTTTGGTTTCAAAAATCGATTATCTCAATATGTACAACTTCAATTATTATATTATCATAAGACTTTACTCTTGTCAATATTGCTTTGTTGTGCTAAAATAAGTCTGTGATGAAAGATTTAACACATTTTATTCCTGAGCTTAAAGCTCCTATTTCAAGTGCAGAAGCGCTTGCACTTCATCCTATGTCGCTTGCGTTTATCGGTGACAGTGTTCACTCTCTTTTTGTCCGTTCAGAAGTCACGATAGGTTCGGACAAACAAACAGGCGAACTTCACAAAGAAGTCACAAAAGAGGTTTGCGCTATAAAGCAGGCAGTTATAGCTGACAATTTGCTTTCGTCTTTGCATGATGTTGAAGCGGATATTTTTCGCAGAGCAAGAAACGCTCGCGTTCACACCACTGCCAAACACGCTGCTCTATCACAGTATCGCAAAGCAAGCGGCTTTGAAGCCGTGATTGGGTATCTGTATCTCACAGGACAAACTGACAGAATTGTAGAACTTTTGAATCTGGCAACGACAGATGAATGCTGATTTTGTCGGTTCAAGAATTGACTGCCCGTTTACTTTTGAATATGTAAATAATAGATTTAATGTTAAAAATAAAAAAATGCGAGGTAGTGTATGATCGTTTTCGGGAAAAACCCTGTCCGAGAAGCACTTAGTTCAGAAACCACAATAGAAAAGTTGCTTGTTGAAAAAGGAAACTATGACGCAGGCATTAATGCACTTATTTCAAAAGCCAAGGACAAAGGTGTTTTTATATCTTTTGTGAATAAAGCATTTTTAGACAAAACAGCGGAATGCTCACATCATCAAGGTGTGATTGCCATCACCAGCGAATTTGATTACTGCGAAGTGTCTGATATTTTGGAACTCGCAAAATCAAAAAATGAAAGCCTTCTTATTGTTCTTCTTGACGGAATAACTGACCCTCACAATCTTGGCGCAATAATGCGTTCTGCAGAGTGCTTTGGCGCACACGGAATTGTTATTCCCCGCCACCGCGCTGTAGGTGTAAATGGCACTGTATTGAAAGTTTCGGCAGGAGCTGCAGAACATATATTGGTCGCAAAAGTCACAAACATAAATGATACCATTCGAGAGCTAAAAAAACTTAATGTGTGGGTTTATGCAACAGATTTCGACGGAGAAAGCCTTTTTAGGACAAAACTTGACGGTGATGTTGCATTGGTGATTGGAAATGAAGGCGAAGGAATAAAGCGTTTGACAAAGGAACTTTGCGACGCCACGATAACTATTCCGCAATTCGGAAAAATATCCTCTCTTAACGCATCAGTTGCAACAGGTGTTGTTTTGTATGAGTGTGCAAGGCAACGGAAAAATTCATAAAAGTTGCATCGAGAAACAAAATAATTTTTTGCTAAAACAATATAATTGTAAAAAATTACGATTATTTCAAAATTTAGTTTGGTAGAAAATCTCTGAACTTAAAATTGTTAAAATAAAACCGCAAACACTATCAATTAGATAGAAAAATAAACTATGAATTATGAACTTATGAAAAATGAAGAACTCGCCTTTGCTTCACAAAATGGCGACGACAATGCCACTTCCGCCTTGCTTTATCGTTTCAAAGATATGGTCAAGACTTTGTCGCGTTCGTTTTTCTTGGTTGGTGCGGATTACGAAGATTTGATACAAGAAGGTATGATAGGACTTTATAAAGCAATTCAAGTCTACTCTCCCGATCGTGCGGCCTCATTCAAAACATTTGCTATAATTTGCATTCGCGGTCAGTTGCAAGACGCAATAAAATCTGCCAACCGCAAAAAACACAAATTTCTCAACGATTACATTTCACTTTACTCCTCAGTTCACGACGAGGATGACGATGGCAAAGAGTATATTGACACCGTGAAAAGCGAGGAGCTTGGTCCTGAAGAAAAATTGCTTCAAGATGAAAGCTCAAAAGCTTTTTACTCTGTCGTCAATTCGACTTTCAACAAACAAGAACTTGAAATCCTTCGATTGTATTTGAAGGGCGATTCGTATGAAGTGATTGCTGCTGAAGTTGGAATCACAACAAAAAAAGTTGACAATACTCTTTCAAAAATCAGGCGGAATTTGAGCAAAATTCTGAATTAATCTGAAAATGTTTGAATCATTTTTGTGTTCTATTTTGTTTGTGACCGTTTGTGACTGTTTCCACTGTTTGCGACAATAGTTACGTTTGTGATTGATAGTGCTAGATAGTGTTTGATTGCGCCTGTTTCCACTAATTAGCCTGTTTGAGACGACATATCTTTGGATAAACAAAATAAGATTTTTTTTGATTATCGCACATATTAGCATAAGAAATATTCTATATATTAGGAGTAACTATGAAATACGATGTAGCCATTATAGGCGGCGGCCCTGCAGGCCTAACCGCAGGAATTTATGCGGCGCGAGGCGGACTTAGCGTTGCCATCATTGAAAAGCAAGGAATTGGCGGTCAAGCTGCTCTTACCTCAGAAATTGAGAATTACCCTGGTGTTGAAACATCTTCGGGCTTTGAACTGACCTTGAAAATGCAAGAGCAAGCAGAACGCTTTGGCGTAAATTTTGTTTATGAAGAGGTATTGGCTTTGCATCTTGCTAAAAATCCTAAACAAATTGTCACTCAAAACAGTATCATAGAAGCCTCCTCTGTCATATTATGTATGGGCGCAAGTCCACGCAACCTCGGGCTTGCACGAGAGATGGAATTTATAGGCGGTGGCGTTTCTTATTGCGCAACCTGTGACGGTGCTTTCTTCCGTGGAAAAAATGTAGCGGTCAATGGTGGTGGAAACACGGCAGTTGAGGATGCGCTTTACCTTGAGCGTTTTGCAAGCAAGGTTTATTTGATACATCGTCGCAATGAACTGCGTGCTGACAAAATACTCGCTGAACGCATAAAATCGTCAACCATAAATGTGATTTGGGACAGCGTGATAAAGGAATTAGAGGGCGACAAAAAATTGTCGGCTATTAAGATTTCAAATGTCAAAAGTGGAGAAGAAAGCGAACTCAAACTTGACGGCTTGTTTGTTGCAGTCGGACAAGTCCCTTCGAGCACTTTGGCAACAGAAATTGACCGCAATGAAAAAGGTTATCTCATCACAAAAGATGATATGTCCACAAATATTGAAGGCGTTTATGCAGCCGGAGATTTAAGACAAAAAACTCTTCGACAAGTAGTGACTGCCTGCGCAGATGGCGCAATCGCTGCTGATAGCGTTTCGAAATGGCTAACTGAACAGAAGAAATAACTCAATGTTTTATTCGCTGATTTAACAAAGGAAAACAGAGGCAACGGTCTCTGTTTTTGTTTTCTAAAAATCTAGGGGGGCTTATGCAATTTTTTGGAACGGACGGTATTAGAGGCGAAGCGGATTGGTTGCAGGCAAATGAAATCCCCAAATTGTTGGGACGCGCGTTGGCTTCATTAGGACACGCGCGCACGCGTACGCACGGGAATGAAAATGCAGGCGACGAAAATTGCGATGCACAACAAGATTCAAAATTACGCCCTATTCGAATAGCAGTTGCCCGTGATGTTAGGTTAAGCTCGCCACAAATAGAACGGCAATTATTGCACGGCCTTCTAGAACACGATGCGGAGGTTTTCTGTCTCGGAGTTTTGCCGACTCCCGCGCTTGTGAGCGTTTCAAAAACCTTAAATGTGGATTTTTCAGTTATGGTGACTGCTTCTCACAATGCACCCTCCTACAACGGTCTCAAAGTTTTCGACCATAACGGCGAAAAGCTCTCTCCCGAGGAAGAACAAAATTTGGATAATGCTCTTCCAACTGCTCCAAAAGGCAACGCTTTAGGAGTTGTTCACACGGTTTTGGATGCAGAGAAAATATATATTGATTACATTCTGAAAACGCTCAACACAAGTTTTAACGGGGTGATTGTTCATCTTGACTGCGCAAACGGATGTACCGCTGAGCTTGCAAGCAAAGTTTTTACGCTACTTGGCGCGACAGTTATCGCCGAAAACAATATTCGAAACGGCGCTATTGTCAATGTTGGCACAGGTTCAACAAATATGGACTACCTTTTTTCGAAGCTCAGAGAGGGTGAAATAGGCTTTGCTTTTGATGGCGACGGCGACAGAGTTCAAGGTGCGATTTTCGAGCAAAATCAAACCGTGAAACTTTTGGATGGAGATTATTTCTTGCTTTCATTGGCAATGCTGTTGCAAAAAGAAAACTTGTTGGGAATTCCGTCAATCGTCGCAACCGAACTTTCCAACGGAAAACTGTCATTGGAACTTGCCCAAAGAGGGATATCGCTTGAGCGCACCGATGTTGGAGACAAGTTCGTGCTTGACAGATTGAAACAAAAAAACTTGATATTGGGTGGAGAACGGTCTGGACATATTATAGCAAGGTGCTATTCACCGACAGGCGACGGAATTCTGTCCGCTTTATTGCTTCTGAAAGCGCGTAAATTTGGAATTTGCCCCGCTTTTGTTCCATTTAAGCAATACGAACTCAATGTCAAGGTAAAAGACAGAGATGTAGCACTGAAAAATCCGATTTTTTTGAGTGAATTGAAAAAACTGAAAGAATTATTGGACAATGATGGCAGAATTTTGGTCAGAAAAAGCGGAACTGAGCCCCTTATAAGACTAATGTGTGAAAGCGATAAAATCGAAATCGGCGATTTTCTAACAAAAATTGGTAACGTTTTGCAGAATAATTAGTTTATTTGCTTGATTTTGTTTTTATTTTAATTTTTTTAATTTTTTTTCGCAAAAAGTGTTGACAAAAAATATATTGGATGATATCATTCACTTGTAAGAACGAGAACGAGTTAAATTCTTACCTAAAAAGCTCATAATTTTCCCCCTTATCATATAGTAAGGCGGTCTAGCAAATGCTAGGCCGTCTTGCTTTATACGGAGTTTTAATTACAAGCACCCAATTGCTAGCGAGTGTAAACAAAAAGACAACGCACAGTGTATTGTGTTTTGGTTAAAAATGTCAACGCAAATCAAATAAAATATTCTTTGATAATATAATTAAATTTTAATTTAACCTTTGTGGCAAACCAATTGATTTAATAATGTATGTAACAGGAAATAAATCAAATTTGCCTTTTTCGTTCAACAAATTGTTTTCAATATGAGATGTGCTCCAATTTGAATCAAACTGACAATTATAAGAATACATATTGCCAAGCATATCCTCTGCCACAAGTTTAATCAATCTTGCGCCTTCCAACGAATTAACAATATAATTTCTCGTCGTTGAAACTGCAACACAAGTGCCGCGTTCAAATACGCCAATATTCTGAAAATCATATTGTGCATCATTGATAATTATATATTTCAAAACTGTATCCGCATTGGATGTGTTTTTTATATTAAAATCATTTATTCTAAATCCTACCGCTCCTTTTTTTAAGACAATCGGTAAGTATTTTTCATCATCACATTGAATGCCCTTTATAAATTCTGAATCTATGATCTCTATCGCTTTTTGGTTTGTTACTTTTAGATAAGGCTTATATTTGCACAGTTCTTCTTTCTTATTTATTTTTTTCTGCCACGCTATTGTTAAAAGAACACCGACAAGCGTAAGTCCACCGCCAATAATCGCCGCAATCAACGGTATTACAACATTAAAAAAGATTTCTTCTTTGGTCATTCCAACTCCTTTGCTATCGTAAAATTGCTGCAAATTCCTTATATTTTATATATTACTAGATGTCTTTGAATTTGTCAAATATGACTGTAATAGCATTTGCCTACACCGACACACAAGTGCTTCGCACTTCTTCTTTTTGTTTGCCCTCTGTCCGCCTTTTGTGTGCAAGCACCCAACGGCGGGTGAGGTTCGCGCTTATACAAAATCTCTCAACAAGTTGGGGGATTTTGCAAGTTCACGGGTAAATCTGTTCGAGTCTTTTTGCATCCACCGACACACAAGTGCTTCGCACTTCTTCTTTTTGTTTGCCCTCCGTCCGCCTTTTGTGTGCAAGCACCCAACGGTGTTTGAGGACAAACAAAAAGACACCTTACGGTGTCTTGTGTTTTGGTGGGGACAAATAGACTCGAACTATCGACCTCGCGCTTATCAGGCGCGTGCTCTAACCAACTGAGCTATGTCCCCTTGCTATCTATGGTGGAGATGAACGGGATCGAACCGATGACCTCTTGAATGCAAATCAAGCGCTCTCCCAGCTGAGCTACACCCCCATGTCGATAGCTTGATTATAATACCACTTGCTAATTTGTTTGTCAAACAAATTATTTGTAAAAGTCTGTACTATTTCAAAATTGTATGTTGATTTATTTCTTTTTTACAGTTATAATGATCTAAAACTATATTCGGAGGTAAAATATGGAACTAAAGGGCTCAAAAACTGAACAAAATTTGATGGAAGCATTTGCTGGCGAAAGTCAAGCAAGAAATAAATATACATATTTCGCAAGCAAAGCAAAGAAAGATGGTTTTGAACAAATCTCGGCAATTTTTCTTGAAACTGCTGAAAATGAGAAAGAACACGCAAAACTATGGTTTAAAGAATTTCACGGGATTGGCGATACTTATGAAAATCTGATTGATGCTGCAGCTGGAGAGAATGGAGAGTGGACTCAAATGTACTCGCGTATGGCAAAAGAAGCAGAAGAAGAAGGATTTTCTCGCATTGCATCTCTTTTCCGCGGAGTTTTGGCGATAGAGAAAGAACACGAAACTCGCTATCTTGAATTTGCAAAAGCAATAAAGGAAGCAACTGTTTTTGTAAAAGACGGTAAAATTGCTTGGAAGTGCCGCAATTGCGGTCACATTCATTTCGGCACAAAAGCACCAACAATTTGCCCTGTTTGCAATCACCCACAAGCATATTTTGAACCGCAAACTAGATATTAAAAACTATTGCTAATGGCAAAAAAGAAAACCTCGAAAGAGGTTTTTTCTTTTGCATTTTATATTTACAAAAATTTTCATCTTCAACTTTCTTTATTTCACCATTATGCTTTCTCACTCCTGAGTTCTTATCTATGGTGAATTACAATTTGAAATTCTTTGTTTATCGCGATGTCAATCATCGAGTTTTTCGTTTGTATTTATCTGTTAGCTATCTTTTTCGCTTGTTAATTTATTCGTCATTTCCCTATTTATTCTTATATAATTAGTTGTTTATCTTATTTGCTTATTCCCTTATCTGCTTGTTTCTTCTATTTAACTCTACATTATTTGTCAATTTTCTTATTTTCTTATTAACTAATTTGTCCGACAGCTTGTTTGTTTTCTTCTCTGCTTGTTCTGTTATTTGTTGTTTATCCTATTTGATTTTATCTGATTTGTCGGTCATATTATTCGCTTTTTACTTGATTGCTTATTTGTTACATTTCTTATTTTGCGGCTTCTCATTTATTATTGCTCTTGATAACGTGCAACATCAATAATATAAATCAATTCGTCCACACTCATATCTATTTTCGCATCACTGTTTTTGCTGTACGCCCACGCATAAAGTTGTGTCTTTGTTGCTTCAGAAACTCCGACATCAGCAGTTCTGTTTTGCAACTCAAAGTAATTATTTAAGCTCACTGCAACCTCACCTCGAAGCTGAGTCGCAACTCCCGCCACATCATTTAGTGCTGAAATTGAAACTATAGAACTATCTCCCGTGTCGAACAAACCGAGTTCCTGCGCATTTTCCATTATATCAACCATAATATCCTTAAAATGTTTGTTGCGGTAAACTAAACCGTCCAAAACTCTCTCCATATCTTCTGTCTCTAAGCTTATAAATCTTACGGTATTGTCCAAATTGACAATAATATTGAGTTCAAATTGATTGTAGTCCTCAGGCTCTATATTCTCGCCAACTGCTGGCGCAACATACATATAAACATAGGTCAGCGACGCTCTCTCTGGAGTTTTTGTGTAATTTGAAATTAGGAAAGATGCAGTGACAAGCAGTACGGAAAAGAACATACAACAGGTTGCAAACAGCATTCGCATAACCACCTTCTGTCGGAGTTGTTGCTCACTACTTCCATGCTGAAGCATATCATTGATTGGCACTTTTTTCACGGCAGTGAAAACATCCGGGACAAGTGCATCCATCTCTTTTTGGAGACTTGACTTTAAGTCTTTAATCTTCATCTTTGTTCTCCTTTTCCATCACCTTGCGCAGTTTGGAAATAGCATTTCTATACGTCCAAAGAACTGTACCCAAAGGCTTGTCCAACATATCGGCAATTTCTCGGTGCTTAAAGCCTGAAACCAAATAAAGCAAAATTATCTGCTGTTCAGTTTCATTCAAATTTTCCTGCACCATTTTGAGCAGCGGGCTAGACATTTTGTCATCGATAGTGTATTCGCCAAACTCATATGCACCCTGTTCAAAATCGGAATAAATCTCTCTCTTCCGTTTTGCCATTTCGTTCAATGTCAGATTTTTGGCGATAGTAAAAATCCACGCGAGCGCGTTTGTCCCGGGTGAATAACTTTGAACAGACATACGCAGTTTAATGTATGTATTTTGCATTATATCTTCAGCAGTATGATAATTTTTGCAATAAGACAAAATAAAGGAAAACAGCCCGCGCTTCGTTTCGTTGTAAATAACTTCGAATGCGGACTCGTCACCTCTCTGAAGAAGTACCATTTGATAATCTAATTCGGTTCTGTCCATACTTTAGTATTATATCATAGTATAAAGATATTGTTCAAGATTTTTTTGCTCGGTATTTTCATTTTAATCATCTGCAACCTGCGTTGTTTGTAAACATTGCATCCCAATCCACACCGCATATTGAACACGACAGTTGTATTTGCTCTTACATTTCAAATTGAATATTGACAGTTTCAGAATATTATTATAAAATAAATTAGGGTGAAGATATGAAACAAACTCGCGACATTATCTTTAGTTGTACATTAGCAATGGTTGTTTTATTCGCAATTGCCTTATTGGTGATGTATTTTGTTGGTGTTGCACGCAATGCCAATATTGCTGTTGCCGCTTCTTGCATTGGTCTTTCTTTTTTACTTCTTGTAGAAATCGCTTACGCCCAAATTATGGTTTCTCGTGAGCGCAAAGACGCGGATTTCATTGCATACCTAAAAGGCAAAGAAGAAGAAGCCAAAGAAAAAGAAGAAACCCTTCAACTTCTTGAAAACCACAAAAAACCTGCTCCTAACAAAAATGCAGATATGATTGAGGAAATGCAGAAACTTGATAACGGCGATTTGGAAGAAATAGAAAAAAAGGTATCAGAACTTCAAGCAAAAATTGACGCTTTGCTCGCTAACAAAACTAAAACAAAAAAATAAAATGAGCACGAGAGTGCTCATTTTTGTTTTTTGCAATTCTTCAACTTTCATTATACATCAGTATATATCAGTTTTTTGAAAGTGTTAAACCATTTCATATTTACAAAACATTATCCACAGTTCAAAAGTTAATTTGTCTCCGCTAGCACTTTAACATAATATTGACAACATTATCCACTGATTGAAACTGCAAAGTTAATTTCTTCACTCCGATTTAG
This sequence comes from Clostridia bacterium, assembly GCA_028710495.1. Lineage (GTDB taxonomy): Bacteria > Bacillota > Clostridia > Christensenellales > CAG-917 > STD2-102. The sequence goes on along the minus strand of JAQUST010000005.1, from coordinate 13,353 downwards.
ATAAGTTTGCTTGAATGCTTGAAAGTATTTTGTATTGTTAAAAAATCTATTCTTTTTCGAGATGTAATTACACTACAAACACATTCCTTTTTACAACTGCGAGCTCACATCTATTTCATATTGAACGGAAGCTATTCCCGCATCTCCCAACACTTGACAAGGATATCAAAATTTATTGATTGCGCCTTTCTTTGTCACACAAAATGCTCCAAGTGCGTTTGCAAAATGCAACGCGTCAGCAAAGAACTTTTCGCCCTCACCTCTCCAGTTTCTCCCATCAAGTTTGTAAAGCAATCCGCCCATAAACGCATCGCCTGCGCCTGTTGTGTCGACAACCTTTTCTATTTTTGCTGCAGGAGCGATGACGCTTTTGCCATCCTTGACAAACAAACTGCCCTTTGAACCTAATGTCACAACAAGCAACCTGTCTTTTTTCATAAACATTGAAATGGCAACTGCAAGAGAATCAGTTTTGGCAAAATACAATATTTCCTCTTGCGAAAATTTCAAAATATCTGCATTCTTGAAAACCTCGTTATACGCATTTATTGCCTTTTCTTGAGTTTCGAACAAATCTTCACGGAAATTGACATCAAAACTTAAAACAAGATTTCTCAATTTTATTTCATAAATCAACTTTTTTGAAAATTCTTGCCCTTCTTTTGTGGAGAGCATAAGAGAACCTATATGCACAATATCATCTTCATCAAGTTCGTCCAAAGGAACTTCTGAAAGTTTAAGGTGATAATCCGCCGTATTTTCTCTCGAAAAAACAAATGAGCGCTCGCCATTTTCATCTATAGTGACAATCGCTTTCGTTGTCGGGCGTATTTCGTCGGTTGCAATACACAACATATCAAAATTGAGTTTACTTGCAAAAGCTTTCAAAAATTCGCCTTCGCTGTCATTTCCCACTTTTCCCACAAAACCGCTCACTGCCCCGCAAAGTTTTGCGTTTGAGACAGCATTAAACGGCGCGCCACCTGCAAACATATCGCTGGTTTCGCCATTTCTAAATAAATCAACTAGTATTTCGCCTATTGAAAGAATCATAATTATTTTATAATATCTGTGCCAAGATATCTGCGAAGAACTTCCGGCACTGTTATTGTTCCGTCCTCGTTTTGATAGTTTTCTAAAACTGCCGCAACCGTTCTTCCAACTGCAAGACCGCTGCCGTTTAAGGTGTGAACTAATTGCGTTTTGCCATTTTCCTTGAAGCGTATTTGAGCTCTGCGCGCTTGATAGTCTTCATAGTTTGAGCAAGAGCTTATTTCCACATAGCGGTTGTAGCTTGGCATCCAAACTTCGATATCATAAGTTTTCGCAGCTGAAAATCCGAGGTCGCCCGTGCATAGTGTCACCACACGATATGGAATCTTGAGAAGTTGCAAAATTTGTTCGGCATTTCTTGTCAGTTTTTCAAGTTCATCATAGCTTGTGTCAGGATGTGCAAATTTTACAAGTTCCACTTTGTTGAACTGATGTTGACGGATAAGACCTCTCGTATCACGACCTGCGCTACCTGCTTCACCACGGAAACACGCAGTGTATGCACAATATTTTATTGGAAGCTGTGAAGCGTCCAAGATTTCTCCGCGGTGCAGATTTGTGACTGGAACTTCTGCGGTTGGAACAAGATAAAAATCCGTATCTTTGATTGCATACATATCTTCTTCAAACTTTGGAAGTTGACCTGTGCCAATCATACTGTCACGGTTGACCATAAACGGAGGAAGAACCTCCTCATACCCACTTTCAGCGTGAGTATCTAGCATAAGATTTATAATAGAGCGTTCAAGTTTTGCTCCCCAGCCGTGATATACGGTGAAGCGTGCGCCAGTGATTTTGACTGCTTGTTCCCAGTCAAAAATCTTGAGTGCCGTGCCCAAATCCCAATGAGCTTTCGCCTCAAAATCAAATTTTGTTGGCTCGCCCCATTTTCTTTCCTCGTGGTTTGAATCACTGTCTGGACCGACTGGAATTTCTTCATTCGGAATATTTGGAATTGCATACATAAGTTCTTTCAAACTGTCCTCAACTTCTGCAAGTCTTTGGTCAAGAGCTTTGATTTTGTCGCCCTCTTCGCGCATTTCCAGAATTAAGGCATCGGCATTTTTCTTCTCACGTTTTAAGTTTGCAATATCTTGAGAAACCTTGTTACGGTTTGCTTTCAAGCCCTCAACCTCAACGATAAGAGCTTTGCGCTCACGCGCCAAAGTTGCAACTTCCTTTATTGGAAAAGAACCGCTGCGTTTTGACAATGCTTCTTCTACTGCATCAATATTGTCACACACTCTTTTTAGATCTAACATAATTCCTTCCTTTGAAACCTCTGCGGGTTTCATAAATTTTTACGCATTGTAATATACAATTTAGGTTTTCAACTTTTTCAATCCATCTTTCTTTGGTTTATTTTAAAAAAATTATAAATTTGTATTTTTATTTCTTCCAAAATTTGACTTTTCATACTTTAAATTTCAAGTTTCTGAATGACAACTCAGAAACTTAGAATGAAATATTTAATTGCTATTTTTCTTTCTTCAAACTTCCTCTCTTGAAAACCTGCACGAATTTTCTATTCTGCATTCTATGCAATAATGTTTATAAGTCTCTTTGGTATGATAATAATTTTTTTGACTGTCGCATCGCCCAAACTGTCCTTAACTTCATTAAGCGCAATTTTCTCAATTTCTTCATTTGATGCAGAACTTGAAATAACAACTCTGCCACGCATTTTGCTGTTTATTTGGACAGCATATTCAATTTCATCACGGACAAGCGCCTTTTCATCACAAACAGGATAAGACAGATTGAAAATTGAATATTTACCTCCAAGCATTTCATTTAATTCTTCGGTGAAATGAGGAGCCATTGGAGCAAACAATTTGATAAGGTCAACAATACAATCCAAGAACAACTTATTCTTCTTTTCGACTTTGCTGTCATAAGCATAAAGCGCGTTGACAAATTCCATAAGTCTTGCAATTGCGGTATTGAATGAGAAATTGTCGATATCATTGTTGACTGCTTTTATTGTGTAGTTGCGAACGTAGTTCAGTTCTTTTTCATCAGCGGTGAAAGACCCGTCATAAAAATGCACTTCATAGGCTTTTTTTGCCATACGCTCAATGCGGTCAAAGAAACGCTGAACACTTTCGAGTCCGCTATCGTTCCACGGTCCGCCCTCAATGTATGAAAAACAGAACATGAGATAAACACGGAAAACATCAGAACCGTATTTTTGAATTTTGTCATCAGGCGAAACAACATTCCCTTTTGACTTTGACATTTTATTGCCATCAGGACCTAAAATCGTGCCTTGATGAATAAGTGAAGTGAAAGGCTCATCAAAGTTGAGATATCCCATATCGCGGAGTGCTTTTGTCATAAATCGCGCATAAAGCAAATGCATACAAGCGTGCTCTGCTCCACCAATATATTTATCAACCGGAAGCATTTTGTTTATCCATTCCGTATCAAACGCTTTCTCGCTATTTTTATTGTCTGGATAACGCAAGAAATACCAGCTTGAGCAAACAAAAGTATCCAATGTGTCGGCATCGCGCAATGCAGGACCTCCGCATTTTGGACAAGTTGTATGCATAAATTCCTCGCTTTTGAGGAGTGGCGACTGTCCGTTTGGAGTGAAATCAACATCGTATGGAAGTTTGACAGGCAAATCCGATTCAGGCACAGCAACTGCTCCGCAATGTTCGCAATGAACAATTGGAATTGGAGCACCCCAATAGCGTTGACGCGATACCAGCCAGTCACGCAAACGGTAATTTGTTTTGAGCCTACCTTTGTTTTCTTTTTCCAGTTTTTTGACAACGGCGATTTTTCCTTCTTCTGTTGTCATTCCGTCAAATTCTTCGCTGTTTACCATAACACCGTAATCAGTGAAAGGCAAAGCATCATTTTGTCCGTCTTTCCCCTTTATGACTCTCTCGATGGGAAGACCGTATTTTGTGGCAAAAACAAAGTCGCGGTCATCATGTGAAGGCACACCCATAACAGCACCCGTGCCATAACTTGCCAAAACATAGTCGGCAATAAGAATTGGCACTTTGCGACCATTGATTGGATTTATTGCGTATGCGCCGATTTCAACGCCCGTTTTTTCTCTTGCACTTGAAAGTCTGTCGATTTCGGTTGCCTTTGAGCTTTCAATTTTGTAGTTTTCAACGGCTTCCATACGGTCTGGCAATGTCAGTTTTTCAACAAGAGGATGCTCCGGCGCAAGCACAACATAACTTACTCCAAAAAGTGTGTCCGCTCTTGTGGTGAAAACTGTGAATTTCTCGCCTGTTGTGGTTTCAAAATCAATCTCAGCTCCAACAGATTTTCCAATCCAATTCTTTTGCATCAGTTTTGTTTTCTCAGGCCAATCAAGTTTGTCAAGGTCGGTGAGCAATTCCTCTGCATAATCGGTTATTTTGAAAAACCATTGTGTAAGATTTTTGCGAACTACAACACTGCCGCATCTTTCACATTCGCCCTCTTTGACTTGTTCATTTGCAAGCACCGTATTGCAAGAAGGACACCAGTTGACAGGAGCTTCTTTGCGATAGGCAAGACCTTTTTTATATAATTGCAAAAACAGCCATTGCGTCCATTTGTAATAATCAGGCATACAGGTCTTAACTTCGTAATCCCAGTCAAAAGTTGCGCCGATTGCCTTGAGCTGTTTTTCCATGGTGGCAATATTTTTAAGCGTGCTGTCTTCAGGATGTATTCCGGTTTTGATGGCATAGTTTTCGGCAGGTAGTCCGAAGGCATCAAAGCCCATCGGTTGAAACACCTCATACCCCTTCATTCTCTTGAAGCGTGCATAAGTATCACTCGGACCATAATTGAACCAGTGCCCTGCGTGAAGTTTTGCGCCCGACGGATAAGAAAACATCTCCAAAACATACATCTTTTTGTCAACTTTTGACTTGTCAAAAGAGTAGAGTTTTGTATCTTCCCATCTTTTTTGCCATTTCTTTTCAATTTGTTTGAAATCCATTCTGCTCTCCAATATGATTTTTACCGCCCGTTTGCGCAGCAATTTCAGACTGTATAAATCTTATAAAATCTTTAACATAATAATACGATATAGGTTCAATGTCAACTTCTTGCAAAATTATCTGCCTATATAAGTTCCATAAATTCTGAAATCGACTTTTTTTAATTCAAATCAAAGCTTTGCTTCTCATCATTTTTGAACAATTCTTCTTCATATCGCTAATCTTATTTCAAAATCACAACAGTATATTTTGAGATTACTAGATTTTGAAATTACAAGATTATTTGAAGACGCGAGATTATCTGTGTATCTATTTTCTCTTCCCAAAATGAATTTTCATAACGCTTGACTGAAAATCAAACAAGCTTTAGAATTAAAGCATTGAAAATCACAATTTTTAGAATTAGTCCATATATTTCAAAGCAAAAAACTCAACCTAAAAGGATGCTGCAATGAATTGTTGCAACTTTTCAAAGGATAAAATGAACGCTCCTCATTATAAAAAACTGAACGCACCTCTCTATGAAAAACTCAAAAAATACGCTAGCGAACTAAATCGCTTTCATATGCCAGCACATAGCGGAGTTCAAATTGACGCTTTCCGAAATATTGCGAATGTCGCAAATTACAATCCTTGCTCGAAAAACAGTGTTGGAAGTTTCGATGAGAACCGCAAGCTTTCCATTTCATATGAGACGGAAAACAATATCAAAGCAAAAGTTGAAAATGACGACAGGGACACAAACCGTGAAAATTCACTTTTTGCAAGCGCTCCTTTTGACATCACCGAACTTTCTTTTTCCGACAATTTGAATTGCCCAAACGGCGTAATCGCAGAAGCTGAAAGCTTGATGGCAAAAGCCTACAATTCAAAAGCAAGTTTGTTTTTCACAGCTGGAGCCACAAGCGCAATTTTCACAGCATTGGGCGCAATCCGCACAACCACAAACAAAATAGCACTAGACTTCTTTTCACACAAATCTATCTTTTCAGCCTGTCGTTTTTTCGGCTTTGAAATCACAATCATAAAGCGCAATTTTGACAGTGAAGGGTTGCCTCTTCCACTCAGTCAAAGTGCAATTTTAGAAGCGTATTCGCGAACTCCCGATCTAGGTGCGATAGTTGTGACTTCTCCTGATTATTTTGGAAATGCACTCGTCATTGAAGCAATCTCAAAAACCGTACACGCAAAAAAATCTCTTCTTATGGTGGATGAAGCACACGGCGCACATTTTGCTTTTTCTTCACTTTTGCCAACTCCTGCAATCAGATTTGCAGACCTTGTTGTTGACAGTTCACACAAGACTTTGCCCGTCTACACAGGCGGAGCTGTTCTGAATATAAATTGTGATTTAATTGCAGAATGCAGACTTTATCGTGCCAATTTGCACACTTCAAGTCCTAGTTATGTCACTCTTGCGTCATTAGACTACGCTCGAGCGTTATTCGAAAGTGAAGGTGAAGCAAGATATATTGAACTGAAAAATGAGCTTAGAAAATTAAAGGCGGAGCATTCAAATTATGTGTTCAAAGACGATGGAAATTCGCTCCACGATTTCTCACGACTTGTCATAAATGTGGACATAAAGGAACTTGAAAATCTCAAAGTATATGCCGACATGAGTTGGGGAAGGTGGAGTGTTTTTATCTGTACTCCCTTCAATATTGACAGACTTTTTGCACTCTCAACTGCTCTTTCAAAACTCAATCCTCAAAGCATAGTTGATGATGATTTTGATTTGAGCGGACTTGATTTTCCCGCAAAACTTTTGCCGCAGAATGCAAATATGAAAACCGAATTTATCGAGTTGGAAGATTCACTCGGTCGCATCAGCGCAGTTGATGTAGGATGCTATCCGCCAGGAACTCCGATTCTGTTTGCAGGTGAGGAAATTTCGGCGAGCAAGCTCTATTTTTTGCAACAACACAAAAATAGCATTTTTAACCTTGTAAGAAACAAAATATGTGTTATAATATAAAAGTTGTAAATTGAGGCTGTATTGCTAAATTCAGACATGACAAAAATTTTCGAGGATACTTATGAGAGGTACTTTTATTACATTTGAAGGTTGCGAAGGAGTTGGAAAATCCACTCAGCTTTTATTGTTGCGTGACTATTTGAAACGTACTCAACAGAATGCAATTTTCACAAGAGAACCGGGCGGAACGTCAATTTCCGAGCAAATCCGCAATATTATTATGTCCTGCGACAACAATGAAATGTCTGCCGTAACGGAAGCTATGCTTTATGCAGCTTCACGCGCGCAACATGTGAATGAACTTATCCGCCCTGCTCTTGAAGCGGGTGAAACTGTCATTTGCGACCGCTTTATTGACAGCTCGATTGCGTACCAAGGCGGAGCTCGCGGACTTGGAGTTGAACTTGTGAAACAAATAAACGCTCCCGCAATTGCCGAATGTATGCCCGACCTCACTATATTTATTGACCTTGCCCCTGCTGACGCTTTCCGCACTTTCAAGAAAGCTGACAGACTTGAGCAAGAAGGCTCAACTTTCCATTCTAGTGTCTACAAGGCTTACCTGAATGAAGTTGAAAACTCAAACGGGCGCATTGTGAAAGTTGTTCCTTGCCAGAATAAAATGGAAACCCACGAAAAAATTCTAAACGCACTCCGCGACAAAGGAGTTTTCAAGTGAACCAAATCACCTTTGAAAATGCTTTGAAACATAGCCGTGCTTATCAAATAATACAAAACGATTTGAAAACAGGGCTTGGACACGCATATATGTTTGTTTCGCCTGATGATGAAGCAATCGCGAACTTTTTTATGCTGATTGCCTGTTCGACATATTGTGCCTCAAATGATGCGTGTATGGATTGCTCCGAATGCTCAAAAGTTTTGCATTACAATCATCCGAATGTTTTTTGGGTCAATCTGGCAGGTGAGCAAATAAAAGTCGATGACATTCGCGAACTGACTACAAGCGCATATATCAAAGCGTTTGATGACAGCCCAAAACTATATTTCATTTTAGGTGCTGACCAAATGAATTCTCAGGCTCAAAACAAACTGCTTAAAACTTTGGAAGAACCGCCAGCAGGAGTCACTATTTTTCTCGGAGTATCCAATGTTTCTGCAGTCAAAGACACAATCCACTCTCGTTGTCGCTCAATAAATTTTGACTTGTTTGACTATGACACAATCTTCAATGAAATTCTTGCATTGACAGATGACCGCGAACTGTCCTCAATAGCCGCCGCCTGTTCTGAAGGAGAACTGGGCAAAGCTCACAAAATCGCTTTATCGCCTGAATATACTGCTCTTTATCGTTCCGCCCTTGATGTCCTTAAAAATATGACAAAATCATCTGATATAGCAAAATACTTATCAGCTGAATATATGCCCAAAAATCTTGATGATTTTTTGGCGGTACTATCAATTTTACTGCGTGATATTATGGTTGCCCGATTTGACAAAACGCTAATTTTGTCAAAGCATTTGCAAGATGATATTACACCGCTCATTCAACAATTTTCCGAAAAAGCAATTGTTGAAATTCAAGGCTTCATTGCGGAAGCCAGAAAAAAAATCTTCTTCCATATCAGCGCAATCACAATACTTGAAACGCTGTATTTCGGAATGTTGGAGGTCAAACACAAATGGCACTAATTGTTGGAATAAAATTCAAAAATACAAACAAAACTTATTACTTCGACCCAATCGGAATAACGTTTGAAGAAAACGACGGGGTAATTGTTGAAACTGCGCGCGGAGTCGAATTCGGTCGTGTTGCTGTTCCAAACAAAGAAGTTCCCGAAAGCGAAATTGTCACTCCGCTAAAGCCTGTTGTCCGCAAGGCAACAGAAAAGGATGAAAAGCAAGTCGAAAAAAATCTTGCAGACCGCGAAAAGGCAATTTCTGTTGTAAACGAAAAAGTTGGCACTCTAAAGCTGAACATGAAAATTGTGGATGCAGAATACACTTTTGACCGACACAAACTTATTTTCTACTTCACCGCCGATGGCAGAGTCGATTTCCGCGAACTTGTCCGTGAGCTTGCATCCGTATTCAAACTGCGTATAGAACTACGCCAGATATACGAGCGTGATGACACCAAAATGCGTGGCGCTCTTGCTGTGTGCGGTCGTCCGTGTTGCTGCACCTCTCACCTGCCCGAATTTGAAAAGGTGTCAATCAAAATGGCGAAGATTCAAGGGCTTTCACTCAACCCTCAAAAAATTAGCGGTTGCTGCGGAAGACTTATGTGCTGTTTGAAATATGAAAATGACTACTACACCGAAGTCTACAAACTTATGCCAAAACTCGGTTCAAAAGTGAAAACAAAGGATGGGGAAGGACTTGTTGAAAGCAATGATATATTGAGACAAGCTGTCACGGTCAAGATTATGTCAAAAGACGGAACGCTTGAGCGACACACCTACAAACTTGAAGAGCTTGGAATAACTGTTCGCCAGAACGCAAATGAAATAAGCGATGAAGGTACTGACGACATAAAGGAATAGCCGCCTCGAAATTTTTGATTGTATCGTTAGAAGCCATTGGCTTTTTGGTCAATAATAACAAATAATACTGTACAATTTCAAACTGTCGTGATATTATGATGTCATAAAAATTAAAAAAAGGAGAACGATTATGCCAAGAGTTATCAGTGATGAATGTATTAGCTGTGGAGCATGCGCAGATACCTGCCCAGTCAGCTGTATTTCAGAAGGAGATGGCAAGTATGTCATCAACAAAGATGAATGCATAGACTGCGGAGCTTGTGAAGATGGATGCCCAGTCAGCGCTATCTCAGAAGAGTAAATCAATAAACAATAAACGAGTCGTCCGCAAAAGCGGGCGATTTGTTTTATAATCCGTTTGCTTTTGCATAATTTGATTTTGCATAAGCTTTCAAACACTTTGTAGCAAGGAGGTTTTATGAGTCAAATTTCAATCATTATACTTTCAGTTGTCGCCGCTTTAGTCTGCTTTGCAATCATTACTATATTTGCAATAAGCTATTATATGTTTTGCCGAATAATAAAGCGAGCACCTTACACTGAATTAGGTGCTTCAAAAACTGAAAAACGCAAAGTAGTAAATGGGAAACGCAAGATCGCCATGGAGGAATTCAAAAAAATAGAAAAAGAAAACCTCGAAATTTTATCTTTTGATAATCTCACTCTGCGTGCAAAATTGTGGAGAAGCGACAATTCAAAAAAAATTATAATTTGCGTTCATGGATACACAAGTCATCCCGCGCGTGAATTTGCGAATATATCACCATTTTTGCACGGTCTAGGCTACAACATATTATATTTGAACGACCGTGCGCACGCTGATAGCGATGGAAAATATGTAGGATTTTCTGTGCTGGACCGCTATGATTTGCAAAAATGGATTTTCACAGCAACAAAAATGTTTGGAGATGATTCATCGATTTTTCTATACGGCATTTCAATGGGAGCTTCAACGGCAGCGCTTGTGAGCGGAATGGATATTCCCGCAACCGTGAAAGGTATAATATTCGACAGCGGTTTCACCTCACCGTGGGATGAATTGAAAATTATGCTAAAAAGCGAAGCACATTTGCCTGCTTTTCCATTTTTATATATTATGAATATGTTCAATATTATTTTTGCAAAATATAGCTTGAAAGATACAAATGTTATAGATTATATAAAAGACGCAAAAATTCCATTCATCTTCTTTAGAGGTACAGATGATATCGCTGTGAGTATGGAGATGACAAAAGAAATTTATGATGCTTGCCCGACAGCAAAGGAGCTGCATATTGTCGAGGGCGCTGAGCATGTCGGCGCATATTACCACGATACAAAACTGTACGAAAATTCAGTGAAAGCATTTTTGAAAAGAAACGAATAATTTTCACTTCTTCGCAAAAGCTAAATTTATGAAAAACAGTAAAAAATCAAATTTAGCAAAATACGGCGCAACCCCGATCAGAAATTTTGATCCCTTTGATCACAATGAACCAGGAACTCCTGTTGCGGTAAAGATGACTGCAACTCCATTGCCATTTGCTCCTGTAAGCAGGAAAACAAAAGGCAACACTGCCACAACCGAATATGGCCGAGACAGTGGCGATGGCAAAAATATGAGAGCGCCAAAAAACAAAAAAACTCAAAACTCGGGGAAAGTGAATCCATCGACTTCAAAAGCCGCTTGCAAAAGTAATCTTCAAAGCCCGAAATTTGACCCGAATGGCAGCTATACAGGCGCACCTGCACGCAAAAACGAACGACCTGTTCAAGATGCAGATGACTTGTAAAAGCTTTACGATTTCTCTCATATCAATGTAAATTAATTTCTAAATTTAACGCAGAGATGTAAGCACGATAATGCAGAGATGTGAGCACGATAATTTAACTCAAATCGAATTTCGCAACATTTTCAAGACTCTCAAATAAACTTTTATGAAAAGGCACAAATCTTGTGCCTTTTTAATTTTTTATAACATATTTTACCAAAAAAAATCCAAATATTTATTTTTCAAATTCAATACTTTTTTTTGCTTATATTGACATATTTTATTATTTATAATAGAATGATATCAAAGACTGGAGGCATGAATGGGCTACATACAAGCACAATGTTCAAATTGCGGAGCACAGCTCGAAATCAATGAAGAAAAAGGCAGAGGTTACTGCCCTCATTGTGGTACGCTTTTTATTGCCGAAAAGGTCACGAACAATCAGGTTTACTCCACGACACAAAACATCACAAAGAATATTTATGGCAGAGAAAAATCCGAAGCGGAAGACTTCATCGCAAATGGTGATGTATTTTTATCTCTTGATGAATTTGCAAAAGCAAAAAATGCATTTGACAAAGCAATCGAACTCAACCCATCAGATTGGCGCGGTTGGTTTGGTATGGTGAAAGTCAAGACCAAAAACCTAACGGATTATTATGACAATATGCATCTTGATGATTTGGATAAAGCTCATTCTGTCGCGTGCGATGTTGACGACCAAATGATTGATAAGCTTTATGAGCAATACGGCGACACAAGGCGCGCTATGCTTTTGAAAAGAAAAGTTGATGGCGACAAGCTGAACGACTTTTACGAATTTTCCTCTTCCCCTGCAACGCATTCAACAGCCGTGATGCCAACGCGAGCCACTGTTCAATATCCTTACACCACAACGCCCGGATATTCTGCGGAAGTAGTGAAGAAAAAACAAAAAAAGCACAACAAAAAAGCGCTGGCGATTATTCTTCCAATCGTTTTCATTTTCGCATTGTTTTCTTTAGTTGGCGGCATACGCGGTTGGTTCAACCAAAGTGATTTTGAATATGAGGTAAACGAAAGCGGCAATTTGACCATCACTGGCATAAACATCGATGAAGAAGACGTGATTATTCCAAACATAATAGATGGCAAAAGAGTTGTCGCTATCGGAGAAAGAGCTTTTGAAGGCAACACTGACATTAGAAATGTAACAATTCCCTCATCTGTAACAAGCATAGAAGACAATGCATTCAGTAATTGCACATCTCTTGTCTATCTACACTTATTAGGGGTGCAGCCTCCTACTTTGGGATATGCGGTGTTTTCAAGAACAAATGGATATGGATTCTGGGGCACAACACTTAGTATAACAATTTATGTTCCGAGAAGTTCAGTGCATGATTATATGAATTCTTCCGATTGGATGCTATATGCATCATCTATCGAAGAATGGAAGTATATCGACTGAATTTAGAAAGAATAATGCAATTATGCTAAACTAATTCACTGGATATTGGCTAGCTAAAACCGAATGAAGACAGAAAATATTTACTTGCAAAACTAAATGAAATCAAAGAATATCTGTTTGCGAAAACTATACAAAATTATAAATTTGTTCACTTTTAAAAACTAAACAGAATTTGAGAATAATGTACATGATAAAACTAAATGAAATCTGAGAGTATCTGCATGTTACACTAAACAAAATTATTCGCTTGTCAAAAGTAAATTAAATATGAGAATCTGCCTGTAAAACTAAAAGTACTCTGAGAATCTACTTGCCAACCAAATAAATTCAGAAATAACCATGTGCAAGCTCATATCCAATGAATTCAACGATGATAAGTGCTGGCTCAAATCCAATGAGTTTACCTATTACAAGTGCTAGCTCAAATACAATGAATTCACCGATGAAAAGTACATACAAAAGATTTAACAATCAAATTATAGTTGAAACTAAGTTTCAAAATAAAATAATATGCTAAAAATATATCAACTTGAAATCGATATGCGTTTTATAAAAAATGCGATTTTTCGCATTCAGCACAAAAACCCAAATCAGTTTGAAAATATAATCCTTGTTTCCGTAGCTCAGTAGGATAGAGCGTTCGCCTCCTAAG
>JAQUST010000034.1 GCA_028710495.1 Clostridia bacterium | reverse complement strand
GAGGAACGGAGCAAGAAACCGCCCTGATTTGGCAGAACGTTATCTCCAAATAGAACAGAAAACAGGTTTTTTGTTTCGAGCCAAAAAATCATTACGAGACATTCTCTATCCGCAAAAAAATGATTCTGCTGATTTATCTAATTTCTAACTTTCTTGTTCTTCCATTCGCTGTGCAGGGCTGGACGCAGCCAGCCTTGTTCCTGCTTGCTCATGTTTTTATGTCAGAACAAGACGTTCCTAAAAAAACATTAAAAAGGAGAAAAAGACAATGAACGCACATGAAAAGATCACAAACATCATCCTGAACAAAATTCAGTCCGAAAATGTCCTGCCGTGGCAGAAGCCTTGGAGAAGTTCTTATAATGGGATCCCGTTCTGCAATGGAATCTCTAAGCGTGCTTATACGGGAGCAAACCCGTGCTTGCTGGCATTCCAGGGAGCATGTGCATTCAAGAGTCCGTATTTCATGACATTCAAACAGGTTTCAGAGCTTGGCGGGAATGTAAAGAAAGGAGAACATGGGCTTTGGATCACATTCCACAGTTCATTTGAAAAAACAAACACAGAAGTTAACGAAAACGGTGAACTTGAAACAGATACAAAGAAAATACCGTTTTTGAAACTGTATAATGTTTTCAACGTTGAACAGTGCGAGGGTCTGCCGAGAGAAAAATTTTCAATTCCCGAAGACCCGTGGTTTGACTTTGTTCCGATTGCCGAGGCTGAAGCGATTGTCAAGGCTTTCAATGATAAGCCAACTGTCATTCATAGCGGCACGAAAGCGGCATATTACCCCGATTCAGATACCATTCACATACCGGAAACAACGGATTTCATAGATGAAGAATATTATTATGGTACACTGTTTCATGAGTTTGCGCACAGCACTGGCCACAAAAGCAGACTCAATCGTGAAATCAAAAATAAGTTCGGGAGTGAAAAATACAGTCACGAGGAACTTGTAGCCGAGCTTTGCGCTGCAATGCTCTGTGCCGAATGCGGTATAACAAATCAGATTGATAACTCCGCCGCATACATTCAAGGCTGGATGCAGGTTCTCCAGAAAGACAAGCGCATGTTCCTATCCGCGGCAACACTTGCTTCAAAAGCAGCCGACTGGATCTCAAAAAAGAATATCACAAAAGAAGAATCAATCGCTTGCTAAACAAACATATAAATTCATGAGGTGACACTATGTCAATAATGGCTCAATTCGGAATGTTCAATGTTCGTATCGTCGAAAAAGGAGACGTATATGGACTCAATGATTGTCTGACATACAAGGAAACCGAACCTCTTGTTGAGTTCTATGATATTCGCTTTATCAATGACAAGGACTGGAAGCGCGGACAATTCATATCAAGATATTGTGTTTCAACATTACTTGAAACCGGGCATTATCCGCAGGGACTTTCGCTTATGGGATATGAACCATCCTTGAATGTTCCGGCTGAATCAATGACTGAAATAATAAAATGGCTGAAGGAAAGCACACCCCGCTGGAAACCTGATGATGACCTTTGTCCAGAATGCGGCTCAGGTGACATTCAGGTCATTGACCGTATCTTTGACGAAGAATGTCGTGAATACGGAAATCGCTGTATTTGCTGGGCGTGTAATCACGATTGGCATGTAACAGAAGAACAATAATTCATCAAAAAAGGGAATTTAACAATGAGCAATTGTCTTTATTATGCAAAAAAGTATGAAGTCGAATGGAAGGGCGGATTTTTCAATTGGAAACAGGAGGAATTCGGCACATTGCTGGATGATCTCAGCAATGAATATCTTGATGGGAAAACCATCACGGATGATTTTACAAATTCAGAGGACATTGAATTTGACGTTGAAATATTGAAAATACTCGTGGACAAAATGAAGAAGGATTATGCCGGGAATACCGAGCCGCATCCTGTAATGACAGATTCAAACTACTCTACGATATACACAGTCTTCAAAGAAATGTATGAAGAAAACAAAGAAAAATCATACCTTCGCCTCAGTTGGTTTTGATTCAAAAAAGCCATGGTACCTCAAGGGCTATGGCTTTTTTTTGTACCATTACATTAAAAACTTTCTGTTCATGTCGTGTCCTTCCATTCGCCTCGCAGGGCTGGACACAGCTAGCCTTGCTTATGTTTTGTGTCAAAACAATACGAGCATCTTTTAAAATTTTGCAATAATATCCCACTTTAAATTATCAATTATACCTAAAATGTTAGTCTTCAGCCGATTCATTTCTTGCTCATCAATTTTATTTTTACAGATTGAAGAAAACTCATCTCCAGTTAAAAAACTTTTTATTTCATCAAAACAACCACTTAGATTTTTAATATCTATAACGTATTTTTCTAATAATTTTGATACAAACACAACCTTTCGATTCATTCGCCGCTGTCGATTTAAAACTAATTTCATAAAATCTTTTTTCCCATTTGATTCCGCTATGTCAGAGAATGATTCATCAATAATCAATGCTAATTTGTCAAGTTCATCAAGAATAAATTCGCATCTCCTTGTTCTGACATATCTATTACAAGCAAAATAATGAGAAAAATAATGACCAATGAAATATCCAGAGAGCGCAAATACAGCCGATGGCAAATTTGATATACAAAAAGTCAAAACGGTTTCAATTGTTTGCATTTTTGATATACTCACGAATTAAAGGAATCAGTTCTGGTTCATCATCAGATTTAAAATCAAGACATTCATTTACCTTTTCAGAAGTGAATTTTCTTGCAAGACCACCAAAAGCCTCTTCAAGAAAACTTATTCCGTATCCATATCCACCATCTAAATCAACAAGTATTTTATCTCCAATATTAAGTTTTTTAAGGGCAGGTTCAAGATGTTTTCGAAGAAACTGTTCCCCAGAAAAATCACCATCCTTAATATAGCGTCCTCCTGGTGTATCAGAAAAATCTTTTGCGACCATAATTATGAATGTGCTCATTTTTGAATCCTCCATGAAAAAAGCGTTCCTGAAAATTTAGCTGGAAGGGTTTGTTTTTTTGAATCAAATATATACCCGTAATTTGAGAGCAATGCGAAATTCAAAAAAACTTTTTTCCTATGTTGTTCAAAAACAGAAGGTAGCCCTTTTCCACGAGTTTTCAAGTTGGTCTTTGTACGGAAAGCTCCCTCTAATGCTGAAAAAATCAACTCTGTATCTGTGTCCCTATTTATCCAATTTTTTATAATTTCAAAAAATTTTTTACGTACAGTATTTGGAATTCCAACTCCTGTATCTAAGAACGCAATATCAATAAAATTATACTCATCATTATATTTTGCAAAAAAGAACCAGTTATCTTTTACAGATTTCTGTGGATATGCATGTCCGATTGTGTTCTGTACTAATTCGGTAATTGCATTAAATAATGAGCGAGTATATATCTTATTTACTTTGAACTTCTCAATTACAAAGTCACAAAGCCTTTGTATATGAACAGGTTCATGCTTATTGCTTGATGTAATTCTTAATATAGAATTGTCGGTTACTTGCAAAGTAGGATTCTTATTTTTCACATAGTTTAAAAAACCTGATGCCTGTAACGTCCTACGGCAAGAGGGATCCTCAGGAAGATCGCCCCCTACGTGGAATGGACTCTTTTTTGCTCTAGCATCCTGCATAATTGCAATCAAATATAGCAATGCATTGGCCGATAGCTCCGTAACGTCTTTCATCACTATTTTAATTGGATCAGATTTTATTTGGATCTTTACTTGGGAAAAGAAAGAAAGCATTTCATTTGGATTTTCCACAAGATTAAAAACCTTTGGTGCAATAATGGGTTTTATATCTTCCTTATTAACTCTTTCACGCAAGTCCTTGCTTTTTTGGGCATAACGACTACGCTCCGAAAGGTGATTTGCATGAACATTTGCTCTTTCTTTATGTTTATACGTTCGTTTTTTCCTTAGCCGCTCAAATCTTTTCCTATCACTATAAGAGCAATATTTCATAAAGATATTTTCTTTGTTATGACGTTATTTTACAATATACCTCAAAATATTACTTTTCCCACAAAAATCAAGACTATGAGTCGGCTCACTCTACGGCTTTTTTCATGTGCATTTCAGAAGCAGGGAGAGAACTTTCTTGTTCTTCCATTCGCCGCGCAGGGCTGGACGCAGCCAGCCTTGTTCCTGCTTGCTCATGTTTTATGTCAGAACAAGACGTTCTGATTAAAAAATTTAAATGAAGGAATAAAGAACATGAGCATCTCAATCGCAAAAATCTACGGTTTCAGCGTCTACACAATCAGCGAACTCCGCAGAATATACAGAGAAATAGTTTCTGTATTGTCGTTTGAGACATGGCTGCTTGCCAACTACTGCGAAGTCGGAGGGCGTTATATGCACGCATCCGACTATGAAATGCTCGAACAGTATCTTGAACTCGAAAATGACGAAATCGCTTAACTCAAGGAGATATAAACATGGGTAAAGGCAATTATTATACAGATGACGGAAGTTTCATATATGTTGAACGCAACAATAATGAAGATTACGATCTGGACCGCAGCGAATACGATGATCTTGTTGAGAATATAAGAAGTAAACTGCCGAAAAGCTATTCGCAATGCTGGAAATGGGGAACGGAAGGACGCATAATTGCCGAAAATTCGCTGTGCGAAATCTTACTTGTTGATAACCAATGGTCTTACGCTTTGGTTTTCAGCTACGGCAAGCTTTATAAGAAATATGCAGACAATCTTGTTCCGTTAGCAAAGAGGCATATCGAACAAGTTGCAGACAAAATATTTGATTCAATCGCAGACATGTATCCCTGCTATGAAAGAGGATGTGCATGGACATCGAAAAAATATGAAAAGAGAAAGGTTGCTTAAAATGATAAACGCTATTGTCAACAAAGAAACCTTAAGACTTGCAGAATTTAGCGAACTCGCAGTGGAAGCAAAACAGAACGCAATACAGCTTGCAAAAGAAAAAGCTGTCGGGTTCTATCCACCGGAGGAACTTGAGTATCAGCAATCCGAGGAAGCTATCCGCCAAGAAATCTATCAAAACGATATTCTTTTCAGTCTTGACGGGAAAA
>JAQUST010000021.1 GCA_028710495.1 Clostridia bacterium | reverse complement strand
AATTATACAAATTTTTTACAAAAAAGAGTTGACAAGGTTGCTAGTGTATGGTAAATTCGACTAACAAAGCAAGTTGAATTTGCGAGGTGAAAACCGAACATGCAAGACTGCAAAACCCAAATGGAGACAAAAATGTTAAGCTTTATAGCGGCAATCGTAATTATAATTAGCATCAGCGTTATCGTACTACTAGTCGATAGCGTTCATTATAATGTTGCCGAAATAGGGTAAGATTTTTATTGTTAAAATAAAAAGTGAATTGTGAAACCTACGGCAAACAGCCGTAGGTTTTTTTTTATACCTTAATCGTTTATCAAAGTTTTTTTGTAGATTGGCGTTTTGTGAAAAGATATGAAAAAAGCTTATTACCATTCAAATGCGTTGCAGGAGAATGTGGAAAATATTATCGCTTAAAAGGCGAACTAAGGAGCAATTATGAAGATTAAAGGTGCGAAAATTATTATTGAAACACTGCTCGAACAGGGAGTTGACACAGTGTTTGGATATCCGGGTGGTTCTGTTCTCACTATTTATGATGAACTGTTCAAATATTCGGATAAAATCAAACATATCACAACCTGCCACGAACAAGGCGCAACGCACGCTGCTGATGGCTATGCGAGAGCAACCGGAAAAACTGGAGTTGTGATTGCAACGTCAGGACCTGGCGCTACAAATCTTGTCACGGGAATTGCCGCCGCATATTTGGATTCAACTCCAATGGTTGCAATAACAGGAAATGTACCACAAAATCTTATCGGTCGTGACAGTTTCCAAGAAGTCGATATTTGCGGAATTACAATGCCAATCACAAAGCACAACTATATTGTGAAAGATATCAAAAAGCTTGCCAATGTCATTAGAGAAGCCTTTGTTATTGCAAATTCGGGTAGGCCAGGTCCAGTGCTTATTGATGTTCCAAAGGATATTCAGATAGCTGAAGCAGAATTTGAAAACAAATCAAAAATAGATGAGGACATAGTTTACACAAACGGTGCTAAAGCATTGTCAACAGCGCTTGAAATTATTAAAAGCTGTCAAAGACCATATATTTATGCAGGAGGCGGAGTCACAATATCGAATGCCGCAGAAGAGCTTAAAGCTTTTGCAAATATAATTGACGCACCTATTGGAACTTCAATGATGGGACTCACTGCAGTTGAGGCAACAAATCCGAAATTCTTAGGAATGACTGGAATGCATGGTACTTATGCCGCAAACAAAATAATGTCTGAATGTGATTTGATTGTTGCAATAGGAACAAGATTTTCGGACAGAGCGACAGGCAACAAAAAAGAATTTATCAATGGGAAAAAAGTCTTGCATATTGACATTGACCCTGCAGAAATCGGTAAAAATATTCCAGCCTATGTTTCGTTGGTGGGGGATGTGAAGACTGTACTTTCAAATCTCGTGCAGTTGCTCAATCCAATAAAACGTTCAGATTGGGAGGAACGTGTTGAACAAATCAAAAATTGCCCCGATTCGCATCTTGATATGGACAAAACCCGCTTAAATCCTCAATCGGTTATTGAAACTGTCAATAAATACGCAAAAGATTCGGTCATAGTGACTGATGTCGGACAGCACCAAATGTGGACAGCGCAATACTATAAATTTCCAAAACCACGCACTTTTATCACTTCCGGCGGTTTGGGTGCTATGGGCTTTGGCCTTGGCGCAGCAATAGGCGCAGCAGTGGGAACAAAATACAAAACGGTTTTGTTTACATCTGATGGCAGTTTTCATATGAATTTGAATGAAATGGCAACCGCAGTCAGCAACAATTTACCTGTTGTTATTGTAGTTTTGAACAACAACGCGCTTGGGATGGTCAGACAATGGCAAACCCTATTTTTTGAATCAAGGTATTCCTGCACAAGTTTATGCCGTCAAACAAATTATGTAAAGCTTGCAGAAGCGTTTGGAATGAGTGGACAAAAAATTACACAGATGTGTGAACTTGAAAAAGCAGTCGAAGAAAGCTTTTTGCACAATGGACCTTATCTTATTGAAGCTGTGATTGACAGTGATGAAAAAGTTTTGCCTATGATACCACCAAACGGCACAATCAACGATATTATTTTGAAAGGATAATGAAAGCTTCAAAAGAGCGAGCTATCGATGTTGGATATGCAATTTTGAGCTAACCCGAGATGTAGAAAATTTAACAGATATTTATATCAAATATTTGAAGAAAAGCCAAAGGGCAATAATATTAAAATTGGAATTTCAAGAGAAAATAGTAAGACAAAAACCAAAAGAACAAATGGAAAAGGAAAACTGAAAATCTCAAGAGCAAAAATAGCAAAATTGAAAAACGAAAACAAAATTGCGTACTGCATGCATTAGTTTTCGAACAAAAAGAGAGGAAAGAAAAATGGAAGAAAAATTTGTAATGTCTATGCTGGTGAAAAATGAAGCAGGTGTCCTTACTCGTGTGTCAAGCCTATTCGGCAGACGCAACTTCAATATTGACAGTTTATCAGTTGGTGAAACGCTCGACCGCGCAGTTTCACGAATTACGATAACTGCATTTGGCGATGAATATGTAAAAAGACAAATTCAGCTTCAACTCGAAAAGCTGCACGATGTGATTGTGGTCAAATCTATGAACGCTTGCGATTGCGTGACACGGGAACTTCTGCTCATAAAAGTAAATGTAGCGCAAGGCAATAGAAGCGAAGTTATGGAGGCCATTGCAATTTTCAGAGCAAAAGTTATCGATATAACAACCACTTCACTGACAGTTGAAATCACAGGAGAGCATAGCAAGTGCAATGCGTTTTTGGAATATCTAAGGCCGTTTGGAATTGTTGAATTGTGTCGCACGGGTGTAACTGCTATTGCAAGGGGAAGCGATATTTTGGAAATAACAACAAAAGAAGATAAGGAAAAAGAAAACTAATAAAACAATATTATAAAAATAAAGGGAAAGAGGTAACAAAATGGCAAAAATTTATTATGAACAGGATTGCAAACTGGAAGCATTGAAAAATAAAACCGTAGCTATTATTGGTTATGGCAGTCAAGGTCACGCACATGCACTAAACTTGAAAGAAAGCGGAGTCAATGTTGTTGTGGGACTTTATGAAGGCTCAAAGTCTAAAGCCAAGGCAGAGGCGAGAGGTCTTACGGTTATGAACACTGCAGAAGCAGTGAAAGCCAGTGATATGGTTATGGTTTTGGTCAACGATGAAAAGCAGGGGGAACTCTACAAAAATGATATTGCTCCAAATCTTAAAGCAGGTATGACGCTTGCATTTGCGCACGGCTTCAATATTCATTACGGACAAATCAATCCGCCAAAGGATGTCGACGTGGTTATGATTGCACCAAAAGGTCCTGGACATACAGTGCGTAGCCAATATGAGGAGGGCAAGGGTGTTCCTTGTCTAGTTGCAGTTGAACAAAACGCAACAGGCAAAGCAATGGAGACAGCGCTTGCATATGCAAAAGGAATAGGGGGCTCAAGAGGCGGAGTTTTGGAAACTACATTCAAAGAAGAAACCGAAACAGATTTATTTGGTGAGCAGGCTGTGCTATGTGGCGGAGTTGCAGAACTTATGAAAGCGGGCTTTGAAACATTGGTCGAAGCGGGTTATCAACCTGAAAGTGCATACTTTGAATGCTTACACGAAATGAAGCTCATTATTGACCTTGTTGTGACGGGCGGTTTGTCATTTATGCGCTATTCAATCAGCGACACAGCAGAATATGGCGGTTACAAAATTGGCAAAAGAATTGTCAATGAAGAAACCAAAAAAGAAATGAAAAAGGTTTTGTCGGAAATTCAAGATGGTACATTCGCAAGCAACTGGATTTTGGAAAATCAAGCAAACAGACCAAACTTTAATGCTATGAGAAGAATTGAAAGCGAACATCTCATAGAAAAAACTGGTGAGGAATTGCGTGCAAAGATGTCTTGGAAAAAGCATGAGTACAAAGAATAGTCTGAAAAAGTATTGTCAAAATATGTTGAAAATATTGCTTTAGCACTGTAAATTGTTGAATAGATATGCTAAAATAATCAGGAGAAGAATTATGAAATCAGACAGCATAAAAAAAGGATTCGAAAAATCGCCTCAAAGGTCATTGCTAAAAGCAGATGGACTTACGCAAAGGCAAATTGATAAGCCTATCATTGGTATTGTCAATTCCTTCAATGAGATAGTTCCGGGGCATATACATTTGAACACGATTGCCCGAGCGGTCAAAGACGGAGTTTTGTCAGCTGGCGGTACGCCATTGGAGTTTAACACCATTGGCGTTTGCGACGGAATTGCAATGGGGCACGAGGGAATGAAATATTCGCTCTGCACAAGAGAAATTATCGCTGACAGTATTGAGTGTATGGTCAAAGCACATTGTTTCGACGGCTTGGTATTTATTCCGAGTTGCGACAAAATCGTGCCAGGAATGCTGCTTGCGGCGGTAAGACTCAATCTTCCTGCAATATTTATTTGTGGCGGTCCAATGCTTTCAGCGTGCGATGCTGACAATAAATTTCTTGATTATAATAGTGTTTATGAGGCTTTGGGAGCATACAAAGGGCAGAAAATTTCTGCAGATGAACTCAATCGAGTTGAAGAAAATGCTTGTCCGACTTGTGGAAGTTGTTCGGGTATGTTTACTGCCAATTCTATGAATTGTCTTACAGAAGCGATTGGAATTTCACTTCCAAAAAACGGAACAATTCCCGCTGTCTATTCTGAGAGGATAAGACTTGCAAAGGATACAGGCGAAAAAATTATGGATTTGGTCGCAAATAATGTTTGCGCAAAAGATATTATAAATGAAAAATCAATTAGGAATGCGCTTGCCGTGGATATGGCGCTGGGATGTTCAACAAACACCGTTTTGCATTTGACAGCAATATGCCGTGAAGCAGAAATTCCTTTTGAACTTAGCCTAATCAATGAGATTAGCGAGAAAACTCCGAACCTGTGCAAACTTGCGCCGGCAGGAAAACATCACTTGCAGGATTTGCACAGAGCAGGCGGAATACACGCAATAATGTCAGAACTTGCCACAAAAAATTTGATTGACATAAGCTTAAAAACAGTGACAGAAAAGAGTATTGCTGAAAACATTGCAAATGTGAGCGTGTTGGACTATGAAGTCATAAAATCAGTCGAAAAACCTTATTCAAAAAATGGAGGTCTTGCGATTTTGTTTGGCAATCTTGCTCCAAACGGCTCGGTTGTTAAGCGAAGTGCGGTCAAAGATGAAATGCTTTGCTTCACGGGAATTGCTCGTGTGTTTGATGATGAGGAAATCGCAATAAAAGCAATCTATGCAAATCAAATAAAAAAAGGCGATGTGGTGGTCATAAGATATGAAGGTCCGAAAGGCGGTCCCGGAATGCGAGAAATGTTGTCGCCGACTTCAGCAATTGCAGGTATGGGACTTGACAGCGATGTCGCATTAATCACTGATGGAAGATTTTCAGGTGCAACAAGGGGCGCGGCAGTTGGGCATATTTCTCCTGAAGCGAGAGAGGGCGGTATCATAGCATATATCAAAGAAGGCGACAAAATAAGCCTAGATATAAACAACTACAACATAACTCTGAATGTTGCAAATGAAGAAATAGAAAAACGCAAAGCCACAATGAAACTTAAACCGGAAGCACATCTACACGGCTATTTGAAAAGATATGCCAAAATGGTTTCATCAGCTGACAAAGGCGCAAGTTTTGATCTGTAATGTATAAATCAGAAATGAAGATAATTTCATAATGAATTAAAAAATGCGTCAAGAATTTAATCTTGTTTCAAACAATTAAAGATTGTTTGAATTGAAAATAATTGAAATTTGGATTGAAAAAAACAAGCAAATATTCTTGTTTGGCACAAGCAAAAATAGCTTGATATTTCAGAAATTACGGGAACAAAAATATAACTAATAAATTAAGTTGTGCGCACAAAACGGATTTTATAATAACAAAATAACTATATAAACATTCATATCGGTTGATTGGAGGAAATATGAGAGAAATAAAGATTTTTGATACCACCTTGAGAGACGGAGAGCAAGCACCTGGATGCAGTATGCATCTCAAAGAGAAACTTGAAATTGCTCTTGCACTTGAAAGGCTCAACGTGGATGTCATTGAGGCTGGCTTTGCGATAAGTTCAAAAGGTGATTTTGATTCAGTGAAAAGTATTGCTGAACTTATAAAGAATTGCACGGTCGCAAGTCTCGCGCGTTCAGTAAAGAAAGATATTGATGCAGCATACGAAGCTGTGAAAAATGCAGTTTCTCCAAGGTTACATATATTTTTGGCAACCTCACCAATTCATATGCAATATAAATTGAAGATGAGTGAGGATGAAGTTATTTCGAAAATTGAAGAAATGACAAAGTACGCAAAACACTACATTAGTGATGTTGAGTTTTCCGCTGAAGATGCTATGAGAAGTGACTCTGCATTTTTGGCAAAAGCAGTTTCAACGGCAATTCGTGCAGGGGCGACGGTTGTCAATATTCCAGATACTGTGGGTTATGCATCGCCGAGAGAAATGTCTGAGATGATAACATATCTCAGAAAAAATGTAGAAAATATAGACAGAGCAACAATATCAGTGCATTGCCACAATGATTTGGGACTTGCAGTTGCAAACTCACTTGCCGCAGTTGAGGCCGGCGCTGATCAAGTCGAATGTACTGTCAACGGTCTTGGCGAAAGAGCAGGCAATGCCGCTTTGGAAGAAGTGGTTATGGCGATAAATACCCGCAAAAATCTTTATGGCGGGGCTACCAGAATCGAGACCCCTGAAATTTATCGCACTAGCAAGCTTGTGTACAACACTCTTGGTCTTTACGCTCCTATAAACAAAGCTATAGTTGGAACAAATGCGTTTGCACACGAGGCAGGTATTCATCAACATGGAGTACTTCAAAATCGTGAAACATATGAGATTATCAGCCCGCAGTCAATCGGTTTGCCTTCAAACAATATGGTGTTTGGAAAGCACAGTGGTAAGCACGCGATTGAAGAAAGGCTTGCAGATTTGGGACATACTTTGACTAAAGAGGAAATGGAAGCGTTTTTTGAAAGCTTCAAAAATCTTGCTGACAAGAAAAAGTCAATCAACGATGCGGATCTTGAAGCATTGCTTGGACACAAAATCTCACCGTTTGCAGAAAAAGAATACAAGCTTGACCGCTTCACAGTAAACAGCGGAAACTATGTGACTTCATCAGCAGTTGTGCGCTTAAAATATGACGAGCAACTTATTGAAAAAGTATCAATAGGAGATGGTCCTGTTGATGCGGCATACCGTGCAGTGAAAAAAATCGTGAAAGCTCCTGAGCATTCTGTTGATGACTATTCAATCCACAGCGTGACTGAAGGCAACGATGCTTTGGGTGAAGTTATTGTCCGAATAAAATGTGGAGATAAGGTCTACACAGGCAGAGGACTGTCAACTGATGTTATTGAGGCAAGTATCATTGCATATATCAATGGCATCAACAAACTACTATAAGAGGATACTATGAGGAAAATTGAAATTTTTGACAGTACACTAAGAGATGGGGCGCAAAGCGAGGGTATATCTTATTCAGTTCAAGACAAGCTCAATATTGTCAAAACTCTAGATGATTTTGGTGTTGCTTATATTGAAGCGGGAAATCCTGGTTCAAATCCAAAAGATATAGAATTTTTTGAAAAAGTCAAAGAGCTTAAGCTGAAGAATGCAAAGCTGTGCGCTTTTGGAAGCACAAGGCGCAAAGGTCTTAAAGTGGAAGATGATGAAAATGTGGTGTCACTTTTGAATGCAGACACTCAAACGGTCGTAATTTTTGGCAAAAGTTGGGATTTGCATATTTTTAAAATTCTCAAAGTCACACTCGAAGAAAACCTTGAACTAATAAAAGATACTATTCAATTTTTCAAACAAAAGGGGAAAGAAGTTATTTTTGATGCAGAACATTTCTTTGATGGCTACAATTCCAACCCTAACTATGCGATGAGTGTTTTAGAAACAGCAATAAATGCCGGAGCTGATGTAATTGGCTTGTGCGATACAAACGGCGGAATGCTTCCAAGCGAAATATACGAGGTGACCAAGGTAGTCAAAAATAGATTTGGCAATATTAGGATTTCAATTCATTGTCACAACGATACCGATTGCGCTGTCGCAAACTCGATTATGGCGGTTGAAGCGGGAGTAAGTCAGGTGCAGGGCACGTTTATTGGAGTAGGCGAAAGATGTGGAAATGCGGACCTAAGTGTGATAATCCCAAACCTAGAGTTCAAAATGAATTGTAAAACTGTGTCGGGAGACCTCAAAAAGTTGACTCAAACGGTTTATCAGATATATGAAATATCAAACCTTGTGCCACCAACCAACAAGCCATATTCTGGAACGAGTGCGTTTGCACATAAGGGTGGTATGCATATTGACGGTGTGGACAAATGTAATTGTTCATTTGAGCATATTCCGCCTGAAACAGTAGGGAACAGCAGACGTTATCTTATGAGCGAAATGAGTGGAAGAACTACTGTGCTTTCAAAAATCGCCGAAATTGCTCCTGAGCTTACGAAAGCATCACAAGAGACCAAAACAATTTTAGCAGAATTGAAAAAACTAGAGCACGAAGGTTATCAATTTGAATCAGCAGATGCAAGTTTTGAGCTTATGGTGCTAAATTTATTAGGACGGTCGAAACCACATTTCAAACTCAAAATGTACAAAACAAGCGGAGAAAATCCCGCACCGGACGGCGAACAAAGTGCGTTTGCTCTAATAAAGGTTGAAGTCAATGGTCACGAGGAAATGGCTGCGGCTGTAGGAAACGGTCCGGTTAACGCTTTAGATATTGCATTGCGCAAAGCTCTAGCGGTGTTTTATCCGCAACTCAATGGTGTACATCTAACAGACTACAAGGTGCGCGTGCTTTCAAGTGCGCAGGCAACTGGAGCAAAGGTTAGGGTTTTGATTGAAAACAGCGACGGCAAAAAAGTCTGGACAACTGTTGGAGTGTCCACTGACATAATCGAGGCAAGCTGGCTTGCGTTGGTTGATGCTATCGAATACTATCTTTTATAATGAGGAAATAATATGGGAATGACAATGTCACAAAAAATCCTTGCAGCGCACTGCGGAAAGGAAACTGTAAAAAATGGAGAATTGATAAGCGCAAAACTCGACTTGGTTTTGGGCAATGATGTCACTTCGCCTGTTGCAATAAATGAATATAATAAATCAAAATGCAATTGTATATTTGATTGTCAAAAGGTTGTTCTTGTTATGGACCATTTCACGCCAAACAAGGATATCAAAGCCGCAGAACAGACAAAACAGGTTAGAGAATGGGCGGATGAAAAGGGCATTGAAAACTTTTTTGATGTCGGCGAAATGGGTGTTGAACACGCACTTCTACCTGAAAAAGGATTGGTGGTTGCGGGTGACCTTGTTATCGGTGCGGACAGTCATACCTGTACTTACGGGGCACTTGGTGCGTTTTCGACCGGCGTTGGTTCAACAGATATGGCGGCTGGTATGGCGTACGGGAAAGCGTGGTTTAAGGTTCCATCTGCAGTAAAGTTTAATCTTTATGGTAAACTCAATAAATGGGTGAGCGGAAAAGATGTTATTCTCCATATAATTGGTATGGTAGGAGTTGACGGTATGCTCTACAAATCAATGGAGTTTTCCGGCGAAGGCGTCAAAAACCTCACCATGGATGACCGCTTCACAATCTGTAATATGGCAATAGAAGCTGGCGCTAAAAATGGGATTTTCCCCGTTGACAAGCAGACTCTCAAATACATCAAGGAGCACAGCAAGAAAACGCCCGTGGTGTTTTCAGCAGATGAAGATGCGGAATATGATGAAGTTTTCAATATCAACCTTTCAGAAATTGAGCCAACGATTGCATTTCCACATCTTCCTTCAAACACAAAAACTTTCAAAGATATTGGTGAAGTCCCAATAAATCAAGTTGTTATTGGTTCTTGCACAAACGGTCGTTACAGCGATTTTGAAGTGGCTGCGAAAATCTTGAAAGGCAAAAAAGTAAATAAGCGTGTGCGAACATTGATTATTCCTGCAACGCAAAAGATTTTTCTTGAGCTTGCTCAAAACGGTTTAACAAAAATATTTGTTGAAGCTGGTTGCATTGTTTCAACACCAACTTGCGGACCATGTCTTGGCGGGCATATGGGAATCCTTGCTAAGGGCGAGAGATGTGTCTCAACAACAAACCGAAACTTTGTCGGGCGAATGGGACATCCTGAAAGTGAAGTTTATCTTGCGAATCCCGAGGTCGCAATCGCTTCTGCAATAACAGGTAAAATATCGCACCCGAACGAAGTTGTGGACTAAGGAGAAGAATATGAAAATAACTGGAAAAGTAATAAAATATGGTGACAACGTTGATACAGATGTGATTATTCCAGCAAGATACCTCAATAGCTCAAACGCAAAAGAGCTTGCATCACATTGCATGGAAGATATTGACAAAACCTTTGTTGGGCGTGTCGAAGTAGGAAATATTATGGTGGCAGGAAGCAATTTTGGTTGCGGTTCATCACGAGAACACGCTCCAATTGCGATAAAAGAAAGTGGAATTGCATGCGTGATAGCAAAAAGTTTTGCAAGAATATTCTATCGTAATGCTATAAACACGGGGCTTGCTATTGTCGAGTACGACGGTGAAATTGATGAAGGCGATACAATTGAAGTGGATTTTGACAAGGGCACAATCAAAAATATAACTAGCAATACCGTTGGCAAATTCCCTCCGTTTCCAGAATTTTTGCAAAACATAATCAAAAAGGGTGGATTGTTGAATTCACTAAAGGAGTCTGACAATGAAATATAATATTGCAGTGATTGAGGGCGACGGAATAGGTCCTGAAATAATGTCAAGTGCAATAAAAGTACTTGATTTGGTCGGCGAAAAATATAATCATTCATTTTGTTTTGAGCAGGTGATTGCTGGCGGAAAATCCATAGACCTTTACGGAATCCCACTCACTGAAGAGGCGCTAGCCACTTGCAAAGCGAGTGACAGCGTGATGCTTGGCGCAGTCGGCGGTGCAAAATGGGATACACTTGCGGGTCATTTGAGACCTGAAAGAGCATTGCTTGGTATCCGCAAAGGGTTAGGGTTGTATGCAAATATTCGCCCTGCACGACTTATGCCTATTATGAAAGATGCGTGTCCGTTGAAAAGCGAAATAAGCGAAAAAGGTTTTGATATGGTCATTGTCAGAGAATTGACAGGTGGACTTTATTATGGTGAAAGAGGGCGCAAGGACAGCGAAAATGGTGTTGTTGCTTACGATACTGAAAGCTACAGCGAAATGGAAATCGAGCGTATTGCACGAGTTGCATTTGAACTAGCAATGAAACGAAATAAGAAAATAGCAAGCGTTGACAAGGCAAATGTTCTTGAGAGTTCAAGACTTTGGAGAGAAACAGTGCATAAGGTTGCAAAAGATTATCCTGATATCACAGTAACTGATGTGCTTGTTGACAATGCCGCTATGCAGTTGGTGAAGAATCCGTCACAGTTTGATGTTTTGGTGACAAGCAATTTGTTTGGCGATATATTGTCAGATGAAGCTTCACAAATCACAGGTTCAATCGGTCTTTTGCCTTCTGCCTCACTTGGTGAAAGCAAATGCGGAATGTATGAACCAATTCACGGTTCTGCACCTGACATTGCAGGCAATAATCTTGCGAATCCGATTGCGACCATATTGTCGGCGGCAATGATGCTTAGACTTTCATTTGGACTTGAAGAAGAGGCGCTTGCTGTTGAAAAGGCAGTGGAAGATACCTTGCAGCAAGGCCACCGCACGAACGATATTTTGGACAATGGTACTATTGCTGTTGGTTGCATCGAAATGACTGAATTGATTTTGAAAAATCTGAAGTAATTAAATTGTGATAAACAGAGTCGGCATAAACTGTAGTAATGAAATTGCGGAACGCAGATTAGGTATAAATGGTTTTTTTTGATATTTGTATAAGTGTTTTTGAATAATTTGCATTTGATAACAATTTGTTATATAATTAACTATCACAATATAATTGAGCCTAAGTTTGAGGGAGAATAGTATGATTACAATATTTAATAGAGTGAAAGTGATTACTGATACTCAGTCAGAAGAAATTGCCAAAGATAAGGTATTGTTGAAAAATGCAGGAATAAAGTTTGAAGTGAAGACCATAAGACCTAGAGGCTATGTTGGTATTACAATGGATGTCAAGGTTCAACAAAAATTTAATCAACCCTACAGTCACACTCTTGACAATATTCCTTATGTCTACTATATATATGTTGCGCGCCGTGATAGTGAAGCCGCTAAAAAAGTATTGCAAGGCATTTTGGAATAGGAGTATTCATTGCTTTTGTAATGATAAATTGCAACTTATATTAGAGGAGCTAAATAAAAACCCACTAAAATATAGAAAATTGAAATTTGATTTCAATAAATTACAAAATTTTCTTTTGAAAGAAATAAAAAACCCGCCTAAGCTTAGGCGGATTTTTTGTTATTTTTGATATAAAATTTAGAAAATTATACTAGTTGAAATGGTGATAATATTGATTGAAATTTCGCAAGTCAAATTCAGTTGTATTAAGTCATTAAGTTGAAACGACAAAGTCGAATTCAGTTGCTATAAGTCATAAGTTGAAACGACAAAGTCAAATTCAGTTGAAACAATAAAAACAATTCAAATAAAAACAATTCAACAAAAATTATGATAGTCGATTTTTGAAATCTTCGTAACCAAATTCTTTTATAATTTTCACGCCATTGGCTTTTGAGTATGTTCCTATCGCTGGTAGATTTATTCCATTGAAAGTATTGTTCTTCACCATAGAATAAATTGCCATATCGCAAAATACAATTTTTTCACCTATTGCAAGTTCGTGGTCGAATGAATAATCTCCAATAATATCACCTGCTAGGCAAGTAGGGCCACCAAGCCTGTATGTATATTGTTTTTCTCCATTCAAACCTGCTCCAATAATGTTTGGACGGTAAGGCATTTCAATAACATCGGGCATATGGCAAGCCGCAGAGGTGTCAAGAATGCAAATGCTCATTCCGTTTTTAACAATGTCCACAACTTCTGAAACCAAGTAGCCTGCATTTAGTGCAACAGCTTCACCTGGCTCCAAATATACTTGCAAATCATACTTGTTTTGCATATATTTTACAACTTCAACAAGAGTGTCAATGTCATAATCATCGCGGGTGATGTGATGACCGCCACCCATATTCAACCATTTTATTTTGGGGAGATAGTTCCCAAATTTTTCTTCAATATGAGGAATTGTGTGCGCCAAAGCATCTGAATTTTGTTCGCAGAGTGTGTGAAAGTGTAGTCCCTCGATACCTTCCCAGTCGTGACGGAAAAACTCATCTGCCATCACACCAAGCCTCGAACCCAAAACGCACGGATTGTAAATATCTTTTTCGATTTCTGAATACTCGGGATTTATTCTTACACCAGCACTTACATCTTTGCCATTCAAAACGGGCTTAAACTTTTCCCATTGCGCGAACGAATTGAAAACTATGTGTCCGCAGATTGATGAAATTTCATCAAACTCCGCGGCAGTGTAGGCTGGTGAGAAAATATGCGTTTCACCGCCCATTTCTTCATATCCTAGTTTTGCTTCGTGAAGTGAGCTTGCTGTTGTGCCGTCAAGATATTGTTTTATCAGTTTGTAGCAATAAAACATCGAGAACGCTTTTTGGGCAAGCAAAATTTTTGCGCCTGATTTTTCTTTTACAAGCCGTAGCTTTTCAAGATTTTTTCTCAACGCATCTTCATCAATGATATAGGCAGGTGTTTTTATATTTCCAAAATTCATAGTCTAGTCAACAAGGTCTGGATTGAAACTTTCATTCCACGGCAAGCCGAATTTGTTTAAAGCTTCCATAAATGGGTCTGGGTCAAACTCCTCAACATTATACACACCGGGTTTTTTCCATAGACCTTTCAAAAGAAGCATCGCCCCTATCATCGCTGGGACGCCTGTTGTGTATGAAATAGCCTGTGAACCAACTTCTTTGTAGCATTCTTCGTGGTCGCAAACATTGTAAACATAATAGTTTACGGGTTTGCCGTTCTTTGAGCCAGTGAAGATACAACCGATATTGGTTTTACCTTTTGTGCGTGGACCAAGTGAAGCAGGGTCTGGCAAAAGCACTTTCAAAAATTGTAGCGGAACGATTTCTTTGCCCTCAAATAGAATGGGCTTTATTGAAGTCATTCCGACATTTTCCAAAACCTTCAAGTGTGTGAGATAATTTTGTGAGAAGGTCATAAAGAACCTTATTCTTTTCACGCCTTTGATGTTTATTGCAAGTGATTCCATTTCTTCGTGGTGCAATAGATACATATCTTTGTTTCCGATTTGCGGGAAATTATAAACTCTCTTTATCGAAATCGGGTCGGTCTCAATAAACTTGCCATTCTCGTAATAACTGCCTTTTGCTGTTATCTCACGAATATTGATTTCAGGATTAAAGTTTGTTGCAAAAGGATAACCATGGTCGCCTGCATTTGCATCAAGAATATCGATTGTGTCGATATTGTCAAAATAATGCTTCTGTGCAAAGGCACAATAAACTCCTGAAACGCCCGGGTCAAAGCCACAGCCCAAAATCGCAGTTATGCCGGCTGCTTTGAATTTTTCACGATATGCCCATTGCCAGCTATATTCAAATTTAGCTAAATCCTTAGGCTCATAGTTTGCGGTGTCAACATAATTAGTTTTTGTGATTAAACAAGCATCCATAATAGTTAAATCTTGATAGGGAAGAGCAACATTTATAACAACTTCAGGCTTAAATTTGTTTATCAAGGCAACCAGTTCATCCACATTGTCGGCATCAACCTTTGCAGTGGATATTTTCGTTTTTGAGTTTTTTATGGATGCTTTGATTGCATCGCATTTTGAAAGTGTTCGGCTTGCAATAAGTATTTCCTCAAACACTTCGTCATTTTGACAACATTTGTGGATAACAACACCGGCTACGCCACCGGCACCAATTATCAATGCTTTACTCATTTTAATTCTCCTTTGCTAGTAGTTAAAACTATATCGTTAATTTTTAATGTAAATATAAAACTTTTTTCTAATTTCAAATTTGGCTGTATGCTTTCTAGTATTATTTTCAATTTTGCTATGCTTCTTACTATTATTTTCAATTTTGAAAAACTTATTTTATTGTGCAAATATTTAAGTCAAAATTATAGTTGAAGTAATAATTCTCTCAGTAGCTTGCACGCAAGTGCAGTGGATGAACCGCTTTTGTCATATTCGGGCGACAATTCATTTATGTCACAAGCAACAATGTTTAATTTTGCTACTTTTGATACGGCTTTTATAAGTTCAGTAAATCTTACCCCTCCAGCCTCGGGAGTGCCAGTTCCAGACATTTCGGACGGGTCTAAAACATCAAGATCGATGGTCAAATATATAGGTCTGTCCGATATTGTGGCAAGGTCATTTTCTAGTGTGTCAAAGTTAAACTTGTTTAGACGGGTATGTTCCTTTGCCCAAACGAATTCTTCTTTTTCTCCACTTCTGATGCCATATTGAAAAATCCTTCCATCACCGATTATGTTCCAAATTCTTTTAATAACGCTTGCGTGTGATAGTGTTTCGCCAAGATAATGTTCTCTCAAGTCAGTGTGAGCGTCAAAATGTACAAGACAAATGTCAGGATAGTGGTTTTGCGCTGCCTTGAAAGCTCCAAGTGTGACCAAGTGTTCCCCGCCAATCATAAGCGGAATTTTTTTATCGTCCAAGATTTGGTTTGCATATTCCTCAATTTGTAGAAGAGGTTTTTCAGGATTGCCGAATGATAATTCTAAATCGCCACCATCGAATACATTTATATCTGCCAAGTCTTTGTCAAGGTAAGGACTGTATGTTTCAATACCTATACTTTCATTACGCATAACTGATGGAGCGAAGCGAGAACCTGCACGGAACGAGCTTGTCCCGTCATATGGAGCTCCAAAAATGGCAATTTTGCTGTCTTCATAGCTTGACTCACAACCAATAAAAGTCAGTCTTTGTTCGTTGATTTTCATTTTATCATCTCCTTCACATAGGTCGGCAGTGCAAAAGCCCCCTTATGAAGGTCAATATTGTAATATTTGCATTTTATGTCGTGCTTCAACCACTCTGCTTCGTTTATATCTGTGCCATTAAATTTTTTGGAAGCAAATCCAAACAGCCAGTGACCTGAAGGGTAAGTCGGAATGTGCGCCTGATAAAGTTCGCTTATAGGGAATGTAAGAGCTAGTTTTTGGTGTGTCTTTTTCACTATATCTTTATACTCATTGTAAAACGGGCTTTCGTGCTGGTTTACTAAAATGCCGTTTTCGTTCAACGCTTTATAGCAATTACCGTAGAATTCCTTTGTGAAAAGTCCTTCTCCAGGTCCAAACGGGTCAGTAGAGTCAACAATAATTAAATCATAGTAATTAGATTTTTTTCTCACAAATTTCAAACCGTCTTCAAATTTGATTGATACGCGTTTATCATCAAACCCTGAAGTCAGGTCAGGGAAATATTCTATACATTTTTCAACGACCAATTTGTCTATTTCAACAACATCGATTTCTTCTATAGTGTCATATTGCACAAGTCGTTTCACAGTTCCGCCGTCGCCTGCACCTATTACAAGAATTTTTTTGACAAATGGATTTACTGCCATAGGAATATGAGTTATCATTTCGTGATAAATAAACTCATCCTTTTCGGTGAGCATCAAAAGCCCGTCCAATATAAGAATTTTACCAAACTCCTCAGTCTGAAAAATATCTATTTTTTGAAAGTCGCTTTCTCCTGAATACAAGTGTTGGTCAATTTTTATTTGAAACTTCACACCATCACAGTGATTTTCGCAAAACCATAAATCCATAGTTACTCCTTTACAATTCTAATATTCTCAATATCCATATCCTGAGGCCCTGTTATCAAACAGCCCTTTTCTTTTGCATACAAAATATAATCGATTATTTCGTTTGTTATTATTTCGCCAGGGGCAATAATCGGAATCCCAGGAGGATAACACATAACAAATTCCCCTGCGATTTTGCCTGCGCTTTCAGAAAGTGGCAAAACCAGCTTTTCGCTGTAGAATGATTTTTTCGGGCTCATCACAACTTGAGGTTCAATATATTCTTGAGACATAAGTCCCTTTGGACTCTTGCCATAATGCCTTTTTATTTCGGAAAGCGATGCTACAAGCCTTTCAATTTCTAAAAGCCTGTCGCCTGATGATATTATTGCCAAAATGTTTCCGATATCACCAAATTCAATTTGAATATCATATTCATCTCTCAAAGTGTCATAAACTTCAATCCCTGCAAGTCCAATTTGACGGGTGTGAATTGAAAGTTTGGTTTTGTCAAAAGCGAAAGCATTGACGCCATCGCATATTTCTTCAGAAAAAGCAATATATCCGCCCAGTTTGTTTATTTCGTGGCGTGCATATTCAGTAAGGTCTATTGTTTTTTTGAATATATCTTTGCCGTGCAGCGCAAGATTTTTTCTTGCTATGTCGAGTGATGACATCAAAAGATATGAACCGCTTGTGGTTTGGGTAAGATTTATAATTTGGCGAATATAACTTTCGTCTATATTTTCGCCGCACAACAAGAACGAGCTTTGTGTCAGCGAACCGCCAGTTTTGTGCATGCTGACTGCTGAAAGGTCTGCTTTTGCCGCCATTGCAGTTATCGGCATATTTTCACCAAAGTAAAAATGAGTGCCGTGTGCTTCATCAACAAGTACTTTCATATTGTGATTGTGGACGAGAGTAGTTAAACTCAAAAGGTCAGAACATATACCGTAATAGGTTGGATTATTGATAAAAACAGCTTTGGCATCAGGGTTTTCTTTAATTGCTTTTTCTAAGCTATCCACTGATATGCCTAATGAAATTCCCAAATCTTTGTTTGTTAAGGGATTTATATAAACTGGAATAGCGCCGCAAACAACCAAAGCATTTATTGCGCTGCGATGTACATTTCTTGGTAAAATAATTTTGTCGCCACTTTTGCAGACAGACATAATCATAGCCTGAACCGCAGAAGTCGTACCGTTGACCATTAAGAAAGCATTTTTTGCGCCGAATGCGTCTGCTGCCAAAATTTCTGCTTCTCTGATAACAGAAGTCGGGTGGCAAAGATTGTCCAATGGCTTCATCGAGTTGACATCGACTCTCATACAATCCGCACCCAAAAAGCGGGTAAGCTCAGGATTGCCACGTCCACCTTTGTGGCTTGGTACATCAAAATGCACGATCCTGTTGTTACGATGATTTAATAAAGCCTCATAAATAGGCATTCTTTCTTGATTCATTATTAGTAAATATTCATACCGCTGAAAATCTCTATCATTTCTTTTCTTATGCGGTCGGTGATTTGCAGACGCTCTTTTGGTGGGATTTCATAAACATCTGTTCTAAATAGATAATTTTGCAGATTCAATTCTTTAATAAGCATTTTTGTATGAAATAAATTGGCTTGATAAACATTTGTATCGATTGCATCATATTTTCTCAAAGTATCTTCGGCAATATAGTCTTGTATGGAGGTTAGCTTGTGATCCATAAAGTTCTTTTTTCCTTCCTTATCGCGGGTAAAGCCTCTGACACGATAATCTATGGTGATTATGTCAGAATCAAAACTGCCTATCAAAAGGTCAAGAGTATTGAGTGGGGAAATCGTTCCGCAAGTGGAAACATCAATGTCAACACGGAAAGTTGACACATAGTTATCCGGATAATATTCAGGGTAAGTGTGAACAGTGATATGGCTCTTGTCGAGATGTCCGAGGAGATACTTGTCATAATCTTTGAAGTATTTGCCCATATTGCAAGATTCGTCAATTACATTTTCAGAAATTTCGTCTTCTGCCAACAAAAGATTTACACTTGCGCCGCGTGGTTCGTAATCCTGCTTTGAAATATTCAGAATTTTTGCACCGATAAGTTCCGCGACCTGTATCATAATTTTTGTCAGGCGTTCGCTGTTGTATTGCTCATCAATATAAGAAATGTAGTCTAGGTGCTCTCTTTCAGTTTTTGCATAGCACACATCAAAAATATTGTAGCTCAATGTTTTGGTTAAATTATTAAATCCAAATAGTTCCATTTTCTCTTCGGCATTCATGTGCCAGATCTCCTAAGTATTAAAAAAGTCTAATCATACGATTAGACAATGAAGGTGGTATTATTATTCGAACGATAATGCACCAATTGCCTATTCCAAATATTTGATTCGGATTTTACCGATGGCTCCGGAATCACACCAGAACTTAGATAACATGGGCTCGTTGACAATGTCACATTACCACCAATGAAGAATTGCACTTCATTTGTAATGCAGTTAGTATACAAAATAATATAAGTTGTGTCAATAGATTTTAGTTAATAATTGTAAGAAATTTGTTTAGTATTACTAAACTTTTTGAGGTATTTTTTTATTATTCAAATATATCCTTATTTTGATTTGTGATGATGTGCTGTGTTCCAAAAATTTTAAATGAAAATCTAAACTATATTTGACGATAAAATATATTGATAAGGTGAAATTTAATAGAAAATGTAGTTCAGGATAGGAAGGCTGTAAAAATAAAAATATACGCTAAAAACATAGGAAAACAGAAAAATTATAAATGAAAGTAATTTATAACAATATTGAAAAGCGTGATAAGTAAGAATCAGTATGGTTTTTTAGAATATTGATTTTTTTTGACTATTTTATCTAAATTATTATTGCCATTAAAGCAAAGAGTGTTATTATAAAAAAATATGAAGCGCAAAAGTGTTATACTTATTATAGATAATATAATTACCATAATTACTTTGTAGCTATAATAAATCATTTTAGTCTAACAAATAAGTCTTGCAAATTTGCGGTCGCAAAAACAAATAAAAGTAAAATGCTATTATAAAAGGAGAATATCATGAAAGTAACAGAAATCAAATACCAAAGATACACAGTAGAAGAAGCGCGAGCTGCATTTGGGCAGTTCGAAAATGCAATTAAAGCAGCCAAGTGTGCAGAGGATGTTCTGAAAGCCCGTGATATTTTTCAAGAGGCTATTATAGAATGCTCAACATCAGGTTCACTTGCTTATATGCGGTTTACTTTGGACACAAGAGACGAATTTTACAAGGGTGAAATGGATTATTACGACGAAGTCAATCCGCTGATTGGTGAGTTGCAGGTGAAATATTGCGATTATATGTTGTCTAGCCCTTATAGAGCAGAGTTGGAAAAAGTTTTGAATCCTATTTTGTTCAAGAGCTATGAAATGGCAAAACTTGCTCACGACCCTAGAAATATTGAAGATGAGCAGTTGGAAAACTCTATTGTCACTGAATATTCATCCCTAATGTCGCAAATGATGTTTGACTACAAAGGCGAAAAAGTCCCAATGACTTTGGTTCGCGGAGACCTTTCTGCATCTGACAGAGCAGTGAGAAAAGCTGCGATGGAGGCAATCGGCAAAGGGCTTGAAGCAAACAGTGAGAAACTTGATGACATTTTTGACCGCTTGGTAAAAGTGAGAGACAGACAGGCAAAAAGACTTGGCTTTGAGAACTACATCACACTTGGTTACTACCAAATGAACCGTTTTGACTATGACAGAAAAATGGTCGAGGATTTCCGCCAAAATGTTAAAACCGACCTTGTCCCAGTCATCAGCAAGATGAAAAATGACGTTGCAAAGAAGTTGGGCATTGACCAGATAATGCTTTACGACAACGATGTATACAGTGCTGAGGGAAATGTTCGTCCAATGCTTGATAAAGACGGTATTTTTGAAGCAGCTATAAAAATGTATGATGCTATGAATCCTGAAATCGGAGCTTTTATGCATTCTATGATTGAAGCTGACGCTTTTGATGTCGAATCTAGAGAAGGAAAATGGGGTGGCGGATATTGCACAGAGTTCCCCAAATATAAACAAACATTTATTCTTGCAAACTTCAATGGTTCTTCCGATGATATTGATGTTGTAACTCACGAATTTGGACACGCTTTTGCTATGGATCAGTCATTCAAAGATGGCGATTTTGAACTTGGTATTGGCGGAATGGAAACTGCGGAATGCCACTCAATGAGTATGGAATTCCTTTCATGGAAATATATGGACAAATTCTTTGAAGAACCAGATAAATACAAGCTAAA
Organism: Clostridia bacterium; assembly: GCA_028710495.1. Classification (GTDB taxonomy): domain Bacteria; phylum Bacillota; class Clostridia; order Christensenellales; family CAG-917; genus STD2-102. The sequence continues at coordinate 3,334 of JAQUST010000021.1, read as the reverse complement.
GCATGTTTGCGATTCTCTGAGCTTCATACCGTACGGAGTCATTGTTGATGAATTCCAACACGTTGTATATGAAAATCCAGAGCTTACTCCTGCACAGCGAAATGAAGAATGGAACAAACTTGAAAAGAAATACCGTCCTTACCTTTCAACTGAGGGAATACCTTATATAGAAAACGGCACAAGATGGCAGTATCAGATGCATATTTATGAGCGTCCGTTCTACTATATTGACTATTGTCTAGCGCAAACTGTCGCACTTGGTTTCTTGGTTGAGTCAAGAAAAGATTACGCAGATGCACTTTCAAGATATGTTACATTTGCTAAGGCGGGCGGAACAAAATTATTCAGCGCTCTTGTTAAAGACGCGAATATTGCAAATCCATTCGGGAAAGGAACACTATGTGGTGTTGCTTCAGAAATTACAAAAGTGCTTGAAGAACTGGGGGGTTAGCAAGCCTTTTATAAGGAAAATATATGTTAAAAATACTTAAATTTTTGTCGCCTGACAAAAAGAATATAGCTATTGTCGCTTTGCTTCTTTTGGTAAGCACCCTCGCAAATCTTGCGTTGCCTACCTTGATGAGCATGATTGTAGACACTGGTATCAACAATATGGACATTAACTTCATTTGGAAAGTCTCTTTGGTTATGTTTACAATAGCCATTGTTGGCCTTGCCACAATGATAATATCTGTTAAAATCTCCGCAGGAGTGACTTCGAGGTTTTCAAACTCGATAAGAACTGCGGTGTTCAAAAAAGTCAATACGCTTCCATTCAAAAAGCTTAATGAGCTTGGAACTGGCGCACTTATCACCCGTTCAACCGAAGATATTTGGATGATAGAGGAAGTCGCTTATTTTATTATGCGCGGTTCGGTAACAATACCCGTGTTAGTTTTGGGTGGAACGATTTTGGCGGTTATGAAAGATGCGTGGCTCGCGCTTATTATGTTTTCAAGCACGCCAATTTTGTTGGTTGCGCTTTATTTCATATCAAAAAGAATAAAACCACTTTGGGATATTTCTGATAAATATATAGACAAGCAAAACTCTATAATAAGAGAAAGACTCAGCGGTATTCGTGTTATTCGGGCATTCAACCGAGAGGACAAGGAGCGAGCCAAAGCAAACTCTGCGACCAAAATTATGGCTACAAACATTATCAAAAGCAATGTGCAGACAGGTTTAATAAGTCCGTTGTCTGTTTTCCTTTTGAATATTGTCATAATACTGATAGTTTTTGTGGGTGCTTCTAGAATGGAAAATCCTGCAAATTTTCTATCAGCTGGCGACGTGATTGCAATTATTCAATATGTATCGCTTGTTATGAGTGGAATAATATCTATGTCATTTGCTGTTGCGTTTTTGCCGCGTGTGAAAGTTAACAGTAAAAGAATAAACGAAGTGCTTCAAGCAGAAAGTTTGCCTGAGGCAAATGATTTAGAAAAAGAAAGCTTTTGCGGAAATATTCGCTTTGATAATGTCAGCTTCAGTTATGAAGGGGCGGCAGAGCCTGCGCTATCAGAGGTTTCATTCAACATAAAAAAGGGTGAAAGAGTGGCATTTATCGGCGGAACAGGGGCAGGAAAAAGTACCATTGTCCAATTACTGATGGGATTTTATCCGAAAACAACTGGCGAGATTTTCTTCGATGACATGCCGATGAGCGAAATGAGCGCGCAAAGAGTAAGACAGAATATAAGCTGTGTGTTGCAAAAAACCACTTTGTTCGAAGGTACAATAAAAAGCAATATAATGATGTCAAATCCTTCCGCAACCGAACAACAAATGAAAGAGGCGGCGGATGTTTCTGAATTAAAAAGATTTATTGGCGAGTTGAATAACGGATTTGACTATGAAATTCTGCCTAATGGGACAAATCTTTCGGGTGGACAAAAGCAGAGGATTTCGATTGCTCGCGGGCTTTTGAAAGAAGCGGCAATATATTTGTTTGATGACAGCTTTTCTGCTCTCGATTTTCTCACGGAGTCTAAGATAAGAAAGAGGCTTTCAAAAACTTTGGTTGAAAAAACCCAACTGATTATAACTCAGCGTGTTACCAGCGCAATGTCTTGCGACAATATTTTTGTTATGGACAAAGGCAAACTGGTTGCGGAAGGCAAACATAAGCAACTTCTTGAGAATTGCGCTGTTTATCGCGAAATTTATCTCTCACAAACGGGAGGCGCACTTAAATGAAAAATGATAAAACGAATTTTGATTTAGAAATAGAAAAAGATAGCTTTGTGGACAACATAACCAATGTGAGTAGCAATATAGTTGAGGAGTTGGCAAATGCAGCAGAGAATATCACGGAAACTTCAAAGCTGAGCAATGCCGAAGCGAATGATGCAACAATCGGGGGAGATGAAGTCGCAGACAAAACTATTTCAAAATCAAGTAAGAAACCAAAAAAAGAAAAATCAAAGCCACGCGACCATATCATAAAAAGACTTATTTTGGAAGTAAAGCGCATCCGTGTAGGTGTTATGGTTGGATGTTTGCTTGCCGCTATGGTGATTGTGTGCAATATGCTTGCGCCTTATGTCTTGAGCGATATCATAAACAATATGAACAACTTCTGGCTTAAAAAGCAGGCAGGGGTGACAGGAACGGGACTTCTGGATAGCATATATAATCCGCTTGTAACATTAATCGTTCTTTACTGTGGTGTTGCAGTTTTTTCATATCTCAAAATGTTGATTATGAACAATGTTGTCAGCAAGCATTTTACTTGCGCTCTAAGAATTGACATGTCGGACAAGATTGCCAGAGTTCCGGTAAGTTTTGTTGACAAAACGCAAACAGGCGAAGTGCTGTCAAGAATGACAAACGATGTTTCTATAATGGGAAATACAGTTCACAACGTTGTCGATGTCATAATTATGGGTATATTGCAGATAGTAGCCATAGCAGTAATGATGTTTATAGTCAATTGGGAGCTTGCGCTTATTGTTATTGCAATAATTCCGATGTCTGTTGTTCTTGCTTCTATTTTGGGTAAGCGAAGCGGAAAGTCATTTGAAGATATGTTTGAAAAAGGCGGAAAGCTTTATTCCTGCGTTGAGGAGACATATGGAGGTTATATGACTATAAAAGCATACAACTTGGAAAAGGCACAGGAAGCGTTACATGCGGAAATCAACGATAAAATTTTGGAAGCTGAAAAGAAAGCTGTTTATATTTCGTCGATAGTTCAGCCGATTATTGCATTCACAAATAGTTTGGCATATATATTTATTTGCCTGTTGGGCGGTTATTTTGCTATTTCAGGAAAGCTCACAATTGGCGGTGTCGTGGCAATAGTTCTTTATGCTAAGCAGTTTTCGTCCCC